>JBELML010000012.1:0-82314 GCA_042095835.1 Saprospiraceae bacterium | reverse complement strand
AGCCAAACTCGCTCCGCTCAGACAATGCCTAGGCGGCATCCCGCACTTCGCTTATCAACTTTTTCACACTTAATTTCGAGTAATAAGCATTTCTTTTTAAGTTTTTATTTTAATGCGTTTGCCCTAGCGTAAATAAGATGCTAATCAGTTTTCCAAGATAGATATTTTTGTTTCCCAACCATTGGTTGTAGGGCCAGATTCTACCATCCATTGATCACCATAGCTTTCTTTTAGTCTAGATTTAATATACTTCAGGCCAGTGCCTGAGCCTTTTCCATTATTTTGATGGATAGGGCCAAAAGTGGTTAAAATGTACGCTTTTGAATCCTTCTCTCGTACAAACTTCAGTTCAATCATTAGGTCTTCTTCCTGATTGGGGGCGCTATGCGTAATTGCATTTTCTACTAAGGTATGTAAAATGGCTGGCGGAATGCGCTCAGTAGGGTCGATTCCTTCTGTTCTTAGCGCGTAGCCCATTTCTTTGCGAAAGCGCATTATCTCTAAATGCTGTTTACACAGTTTAATTTCTTCTTCAACTGGAATTAGCTTCTGATCTGCGATACGACTAAAAATATGAAATTCTTCAGCTAAGGCCTCAATGAACTCGATACTTTTCTGTGGGGCCTCTTCTATCCACTCCATCAAGGAGGTCAAGGTGTTCATTAAAAAATGGGGTTGGATATTCTTTTTCAAAAGTTCATTCTGTAATCGGCTAGACAAGGTGAGAGAAGCTTCGTAGGCGCTGCGGTCTTCGATTGTCCTGCGGGCTAGCAAATACATCATGGCAATCACTAAAATACTAAAACCCAAAAACAGGTTGATATCATAAGAAAACATATTAATAGAGAATGGGATATGGTTAAAATCAACTAGTAATTTAGCCAATAGCAAAGCGAAAAAGATCAACTTGCTTTCCTTGCGACCCAACCAAATTGCCCATGCGGCTATCGCAAAGGAACTATACAACATGCACTCTGTCAAGCTCTGATTGGCATCATCTGTCCCAGGTGAGTTGTAGATAGCCAAGAAAATTAGGACAATAAAATATATACTCGCTATCCATTTCTGGTAAGGCAATTTATAATAAAGTAGAAAAAACAAGGGCGTGAGATAAGAAATACTAAAGGTCAGCCCCAGGATGACCATCAATCTCGTGAAATGAAAAGGATAGAGATATAAAACTAGAAATTTATAATACTCCATGACTACCAGGGCAAAAAATAAAAAGCACAGGACGCTAAACACCTTACCAACTAAAGCATTTTTTCTAAAAAAATATAAAAAGAAGTAGTACAGACCTGCCATCAGAAAGATGCCAGCTAGTACAAAAATCTTGGCGGTGAGCAGTAGCAAGCGTTGCCGTTCTGCTTGGAATTCTTCCAAGAAAAAATTATTCCAGGTGCCTACCCGTTTATTCGGTGAATGATGGTTCGATAGTCTAAAGGCTACGATATGTTTTCCTGGGGTGACGAGTTCATTTGGCACTAATACGTTGCTGGTAAATCTACCAGGAATTTCCTCTTCTTTGGAGGAACCGACTTGACCACTCTCCCCTATTTTTATTCCATCCCAATAAACCTCATAGCTACCATGAGAGATGACGTGTAATCCAGGATGATCAAACTTGAAGCCTCCAGAGTCTATGGTAATCACAAATCGCTGCCAGAAATTACCGGCGTACTGAGCCGTTGCCCACAGTGCCCAGCCTTGATGATCATAGTCAGGGTTTGCCCAGGCTATACTATCCCCAAATTGCAGGTATCGCTCCGTTGGATAGATTTGCTTCTTTTGGGCAGCTACCGGACTACTAAGTACCAACAAAGTGAATAGTGAAAACAGGTAAATGCCCAAAATATTTTTATTCCTTGATAACATGATTCGATTTTCTACTTAGAAATCCCCTCTCCTTTTTTACAAAGATAGGCTGCTTTTTCCAAGGACTTAGAGCAGTTCATTAAACCTTTGAGCAGTTCGTTAATCAAATGCCGCATTCTAGCCAGGAAGCCTTTAGTATTGTAGTAAAACAATCAAAAATGACAAAGAGAATATTAATGATCACCTGTTTAGTCTACGCTTTTTCATCAAATTTAAGTTTTGGCCAAGCCTTAGAAAGCAAAGATTTTGATTTGCTAGGGAGGAAAGCAGACACCATTCTACAACAAAGTATTGCTTATCAGGAGAATCAAGGCGTATCGGCAGCTATTTTTTACAAAGGAGATTTAGTTTGGTCTGGTGGAGCAGGCTGGATGGACCAAAACAAAAATAAAGCCGCTTGTGGAGATATGATTGCCCGAACGGCTTCTATCACTAAATCAATGACCGCTGTGGCGATTATGCAATTGGTCGAAGCTGGTAAAATTGATTTGGACGTTCCGATCCAAAACTACATCCCTAATTTCCCCAAGAAAAAAGAAGGAACCATCACTACTAGACATCTTTTAACCCAAACCTCCGGTATCGCCAATTACAAAAGCTGGAAAGACGGTTTTTCTATGGAGACCTTCACTATGGAGCAGGCCGTCGATCGCTTTAAGAACCGGAAACTCGTTGGTCAGCCAGGGAAAGTGTACCAATACGCCACTTATAACTATATGGTTCTAGGACTGATTATTGAGAAAGTAACCGGCCAATACTATGAAGATTTCCTTCAAACCAATGTATGGCAGCCCGCACAAATGAAGGATACCTACCTAGAACATAAAGCGCCAAGCTCGGAGCGGAAATCAGGCTTATTTGTCGTAGAAAACGGCCAAATCACCGCAGATGAATCTACCAACTTAAGCATGAAAGCAGCTGGTGGTGGCGTACAATCTACGGCGATTGATTTAGGAAGATTTGCTGTGGCATTGATGAAGCACCAGCTTGTCCAGCCAAGTACTTTCGAAAGCATGTTGGTGAATCCAGGAGTACGCAAAAATGGGACGCCCTATGGATTAGGTTTTAAACTCTACCAGGAAGAAGGGCCCTACGGAAAAATGATTGGTCACAATGGCGCGCAAGCCGGCTGTGCCACAGAATGGATGGTTTTCTTAGATCAAGAATTAGTGGTCGCCGTACTTAGTAATACGCGAAATGGTAATGCCACCTTAATTGCCCAACAAATCGCCAAGCAAGCCTTATCTGCTGAACACCGTAACCAAGCGATTCCTCAATACATCCAATTGGAGCCAGCTAATATCGATGCTTTGGTCGGTAAATATGCATTCAATAAGAAAACGGTATTAGAGTTGTATCATGAAGATGGGCAGTTCTATTCCAATCTCAATCAATTTAAAGGTTTGAAGCTTTATCCATCCAGTCCAACCAAACTACACTACAGAAATATCGATGCACGCTTCGAGTTTGAATTAGATCATAAAGGCCAGGTGATCAAAACCACCTATTATCAAAATGGACAAGCCATGACGCCGGAGAAGGTGAAGTGATATTAGCGAGGAGAGGCCGTTTTGATCTATATTCTGAGCTTAGGCTAAAGTTGACTTATCCGAAATGAAGTAAAAGGCCGTAAAATAAAGGCGTCCATCCCGAAAAATTCGAGATGGACGACAATTTACCACTTATTCTATATAGCGTTTAAGCGTTCTTGCCTATACAATTCAAATCTTCAAACGCTTTGGTTAATCTGTCGATGAAAGACTGCTCGCCTTTTCTCAACCACTTGCGTGGATCGTAGTATTTCTTGTTCGGTTTATCGTCGCCATCCGGATTACCAATTTGCTGTTGTAGGTAGTCGCGATTGGCTTTCTCATAGTGGCGCACACCATCCCAAAAGGCCCACTGCATATCAGTATCGATATTCATCTTGATTGCACCGTAGTCGATCGCTTCTCTAATTTCTGCTTGCGAAGAACCTGATCCGCCGTGGAAGACAAAGTTGACAGGACGATCGTCCGGTGTTCCGAATTTCTCCTGAATATGCTTCTGAGAATTCAATAAAATTTTAGGCTCTAATTTTACGTTACCTGGCTTGTATACACCGTGTACGTTACCAAAAGCCGCAGCTACAGTAAAACGGTTGCTGATTTTGCTAAGTGCCGCGTAGGCATGCGCTACTTCTTCTGGTTGTGTGTAAAGCAATGCATTATCTACATCTGTGTTATCTACACCATCTTCTTCACCACCAGTTACGCCTAATTCAATTTCAAGCGTCATGCCGATTTTAGACATGCGCTCCATGTATTTTACGCAAATTTCGATATTTTCTTCTAGTGGCTCTTCAGAGAGGTCCAACATGTGTGAGCTGTATAAAGGATAGCCACGCTCTGCATAGAAACGCTCGCCGGCTTCCAATAAACCATCTACCCAGGGTAGGATTTTCTTGGCACAATGATCCGTATGAAGAATGACCGTAACGCCATAAGCTTTGGCCATAGTGTGTACGTGTGTCGCTCCAGAAATACCTCCTAAAATAGCAGCTTGCTGTGCATCATTTGATAAACCTTTGCCAGCAAAAAAAGAAGCACCACCATTAGAGAATTGAACGATTACTGGCGAGTTGACCGCTTTAGCCGTTTCTAAAACAGCATTTACAGAATTCGTTCCTACTACATTCACAGCAGGAAGGGCGAAGTTGTTTTCGTTTGCATAGTTAAAAAGCTCCGTTACTTCATCTCCGTGAAGTACACCAGGACGGAATCTTGTGCTTGTAGTTGCCATATCAGACAAGGTTTATTTTTGAAGTTATTGTATCAACTTCTTATTTAGGAAAAATGATTTCAAATCAAGTCCTTTACACCTGACTTAGTGTAAAAGTTACGTAAAGTTAGAAATTTGATTTGAGATATTAAATATGTGGGTGGAAATATTTTAAAGCTTGGGCAAAGTACAGCCTAGACTAGGTCATTTTACTCCTTTTCACCAAATAAGATTGCAGGACGGGTCTGAAGCCTTGGTTAATATCGGCCTCCACAAAATCAATTTTGTATTGCAAGCATTTCATCCGTAAAGCATCTTTAAAGGCTTTCATCTGGTCGACATAGTAATCTTTGACCTGGTTGGCTTGAAGCTTGACCTTTTCGCCCGTTTCCATATCTACAAAAAGATAAGGTCTATTTTTAAACTCGAAATCTTCTTCTAGAGATTTGTCGGTGACATGGAAAAGTACAACCTCATGTTTGTTGTGCTTCAGGTGTTGCAGTGCAGAAAAAAGCTCTTCATTACCAGCAGCACTATCGAACATGTCACTAAAAATGACCACTAAACTACGTCGGTGTATGCTTTCAGCAATTTGGTGTAAAGAGGCTGCTGCATTGGTGCTTTTATTACGCTCTGGATGGTCAATTAATTGCTGTAGATACGTCAATAGTAGACGATAATGCTTCGTGCTTGATTTACACTTGGTATGTGTCTGTACCGAATCATTAAAAATACTTAAGCCAAAGGCATCGCGTTGTTTTTGCAGCAAATTCATTAGCGCTGCGGCCGCTAAAGCGGAAAATCGGAGTTTGTTGGTATAGTTTTTAGACTCCTTGCTGACCTCTGGAAAATACATAGAAGAAGAGACGTCGACCACGATTTGGCACCTCAAGTTGGTTTCTTCCTCATAGCGTTTGGTGAACATCTTATCGGTTCTGCCATAAACCTTCCAATCAATATTTCTGGTGGATTCGCCTTGGTTATACAATCGATGTTCAGCAAACTCTACCGAAAAGCCATGAAATGGACTTTTGTGTAAGCCAATGATAAAGCCCTCTACCACTTGGCGCGCTAGTAGGTCTAAATTTCCTAAGTCTCTGATCTGCTGATTATCGAGTATTTGCATAGCGTGGATTTTGAGGCTAATGGACTTGAGCAGTCGACAAAGCCTGAAACAATCGTACCTTTCTACAACGAGAAAGCCCCCACTGTAGTTTTCAGTGGAGGCTCAATATAAGTTTATTTATCGTTTTTCTGCCTTAGGCTGGTGTAAGTTGCTCCTGAATCTTGCTTTCGTACACAGATTTTGGATTAGCACCAATTACTTTGTCTACCAATTGACCATCTTTGAAGATCAAAACAGTAGGAATAGAACGTACTCCAAACTTCATAGATACTTCAGGGTTGTTGTCAACATCTAATTTACCAACTAGTGCTTGACCTTCGAACTCTTCAGCCAATTTTTCAATATGTGGTCCAATAATTCTACAAGGGCCACACCACTCTGCCCAAAAGTCAACTAAAGCGACACCTTCGGCGTTTTCAACTAAATCAGCAAAGTTAGTATCTTTAATTTCAACTGCTTTACCTGCCATTTTATAATGATTTAATGATTGAATGATAAATGACTTAATTGGGGTTAAATCATCAATTACGATACTAAGAACACCAATTGTCAGTTTAGAGTTTCAAAATTAGTAAAATCTCTTGTAGGATGTCCGAGCTGGGACAGTATTCTTTTCCACAGCTCGTCCTATTTTTATCAACAAACGTATAAGAAACCGCCAATAGCTTGTAGGTTCCAGGTACTTATCTTACTTTTCTATTCGTTATGTATTTATAATACCCGATTAATTTGAAAGTGAAATTTTATTCCTCCTATATCTGGATTCTTTTAGGCTTTGCCTCAGCAGTGGTCAAAATGCTTACTGCTAATACCCCAGAGATGGTCGAAACCTACTACAGTAAAGGCCTCTACCTAGGCATTCGCAAGGTATTTGACTACAGCTTAAGCAACTTCCCTTTTCCATCCATCTACCTATTTTTTGGCATCTTCGCCTTATTGCTCTTGTTTAATATAAGAGATTGGTATAGAAACTACCGAGCCAAACAATTATCCTTTTCTAGGAGTCTCCGCAAATTTGTTGGCTTTTTGGGTGCCCTCGTTTTCTTCTTCTTTTCACTCTGGGGCTATAATTATAATCGCCTTCCAGTAGAAAAACATATGAGCCTGGAGGTAAGACCTCTAAAATTGGAGGAACTGAAAAACGAACTTGAGCTCGAGACTAAAGAATTGGTGCAGCTGAGGCAACTTATCAAAGGAGTTAGTGATTCTGCCCTGACCAGAGAATTATTCCCAGAAGATTTAGAGATTCATCTACGAGAGAACCTAGCCAAAACTTTAAACACCTACGATTATCCATCTTCTGGAAATATTAGAGGAAGATTGCTTTATCCACAGGGCGTATTCCTCCGCTTTAGTTCGGCAGGTTTATACTTCCCTTATGTAGGTGAAGGCAACATTGATGCTGGTCTACACCCTATCCAATGGCCATTTGTGATGAGCCATGAAATGAGCCATGCTTATGGTTTTGCCGATGAAGGCACCTGCAATTTTTGGGCGTATTTGAGTACAACATCATCTCCGCATCCAGCCGTAGCCTATGTTGGACATCTGAGCTATTGGCGGACCCTTGCTATCCAATACCTGAGATATGAACCTGAAGCTTATGGAGAGTTTAGGCGCAGGCTACCAGATGGCATTAAGGCCGATTTGACTGCCATTAATGAGCAAATGCAAAAATTTCCTGACTTCATACCTGATCTTCAGCCCAAAGTATATAATGCCTACCTCAAAGCACAGGGCATAAAAGAGGGCGTACTCAATTATAAAAGAGTTGTCATGCTAGTACACGCTTGGCGTCAAGCGCGGAAAAGTTAGCTTGGGTAAAAACTGGTAAAACTTCTTTAGTAACGGACAAAGAATAAGTCCCGCATTTTGATCGAGAAGATTCCCGACGCAAGGTCGGGATAAATTTGTGCCAAGACAAGGCAAAAAACGTAGATGATGCAGGGCATCAGCGAGGCTTTTTAACGCCGTATTGGAGCAAAAGATTCCATCAAAATCGGTAAGTTGTTTTTTGGCTGTTACTCAATCCTTCCAGACATCAATCACTTGCCGGGCTTCTAATGGACGATCAGTGGCTAAGATATCTGCTCCACGATCTAGAAAACCTCCGTAGGTCTTTTCATCTCCTTGTGCTGCGGCCTGCTTATCTAGGTTGCCTAGTGTCCCCAGGATGACAGGTATTTGTTCCGCTTGTAAGGTTTTCCATAGCGATACGGGCGCAAGCCTCGTACCCGTAAAAGCGACCATGCGATCTATAGGAAGGCCCGATGTTCTCATCCTTTGCCACTCTTCTTCGTTACGGATACTCACCGAAATCATCAGACGAGGATTGAAACGATGCACTGTCAAGGCATCGTTGACGTTGTAGGTAATAATGACCACGTAATCTTCCATACCGAACTCCTCTACCATGTCTACAACATTTTTGAAGGGGATATTTCGTTTGACATCCAAGGATAATAATGCCTTCCCTTTGGCCCATTGTAGCACCTCTTCGAGTTGAGGAATTTTAAAGGCTGTTTGCTGTCCGAAATCATCGACTAGGTTTAGGTTTTTCATTTTCTCCCAGGTAGTATTCTGCACGCTACCTGTTCCTGTCGTTGTACGATCCAGGCTATTGTCATGCATCAAATGAAGTACGCCATCGCTGCTGATATTCACATCACACTCCAACATGGCTGGAATTCGATCAGTGACGTATTGAAATACTTCCAAGGAGTTTTCTGGATAACCCGCGATGTCCCGCCCTCCACGGTGGGCACTGATTAAGGGCATAATCCTTGATCCTGGCTGCATTAAATCAGGTAATTCTCCTCGCCTAACAAAAATTTGCTTAGGATCGTAGTCTCCTGTTTCAATTGGAGGTGTTAGCGTATCGCTACGCCCCTCCCCTTTTTCAAGGTCGGGATTTTCATATTGATTTTCCTTACTACTGGTTGTGTCATTAAGAGTACCCTCAGCTTGCGAATCGACATCACCAATTTGTTGGCAAGCAAAACATAGGAGAAAAAACAGAAGTAGCGTGATTTTTTGCATGGACGCGGCTAGTATTTAATGATGCCGCAAATATACATTCATTCTGCTACAAAACTGCCACTCATCATCCCCATCCAACAGGTATATTTAATTTTCTTTCTTCTCCCTGGATCGAATTCAATAACATTCAAACCTTCCTCTAAATCAATCGCCAAATGAAGTTCAGGTAAGGTGATGGTTTTATTACATAGGGTGATCTCAGCAACCTCAATCTCCCAGCGAATTAATCTCCCTTTCTGAAAATAAAGTTTCTTTTCACTCCAGCCGTTTCGGTTAGCTTTCATTTGTAGAATTTGTGGTTTTTGTAATACCTGGTGGTGCTTATTAGCCATCAAAACAGCCTCTGCTTGAGGAGCATTTTGGCCACTAAAACTGCCCATGGCGATACCACGATTGATCATCAAAAGACCAAAAACTACTAAAATACCAGCGCTCATTACATCTGACCACTTTCGTTTCAGTTGACGAATGCTACCCATAAAAAAGCCGTAAAAAAGAAAGATCGGCAAGGTTCCAATAGCAAAAACAGCAAGCATTAAGGCTCCTTTTAGAGGATCGCCTAGCCCAGCAGCTAGTAGATATAAAGCTTGTAAAGGAGCACATGCCAACATGAAACCATTCAATAAACCGACGGTAACAGGGTGCGTAAATCGGGCATGCTTCAGTCTTCCTATTCCTATAGTTGACCAGGCAGGGAAGGAAAACAGGCCGATAGTTTTAGCCCCAATCAACAACAACAAAACACCTCCTATAATAGATATATTGGCTTTCAGACCTAAAGAAAACTGTACCAAAGCACCCAAAGCACCAAAAACAGCACCTAAACTAGCATAGGAAAATATTTTCGCCAAGGCATATTGCCCATGCAATTGCCATTCAGGAACTTCTTTTTTCTGACCAGTATGTAAATAAGTCACCAACAAGCCTCCGCACATTCCTACACAATGTAAGCCCGTAAGAAAACCCATCACAAAGATCATAGACAAACTTTGGGCTTGTAAAGCTTCTGATTCATACCCTTTCAGGTGATTAAAAGAAAGCAGTAGTAAACCTGCCATTAAAGCGAGTATAAAGTAAAAACTTGCTAATCTTTTATTTTTCACAGGCGGTGCACAGGCACAGGCTGGTTGCCCACCCTGCAATTGAGGACAAGACATAATCATTCAATTAATTAGAATAGAAAGGCGTGGCATCCGTCCGTACTTCAACGAATGCCACACATTTGAAAACACCTACTTTCCAGCTTAATCGACCACTTCAAGTACAGGTTCTTGTGCAACCTTTACGCCTACTCCGATCCCTCTATCCTGGATACGCACATGAAATTTGGCGCGATCTATTTGATCATCACTCAGGCCATCAAGGTGGAAGTGCTCTTTAACCTCTAGGTGGTTTAAGCAGTTCTTACATTTGACAACATTCCATCTACTTAAGATAGACCTGAAACCCAAATAATGTACTTGATCATCCACTTCCGCATAGGCGTGTACGATAAAGGAACCACTGAAAGCTTCTCGATTTATACCTCGTACCTCCAACTTCCGTTTGCTATGATCTACTGACTTGAGCAGGGCCATTTCCTCCGTTTTCTCAAGGGAGCCTTTGGTATAAAATACCCCTAACTGTTTCTCACTGTTGATGCAGTCGCGAGAGGTATAGACCGTATGCTTGAGAGGATCTAATTCAAAAGGATTGAGTGGCGTGTCTAGGTTGAGTGGCGTACCATCTGGTATACCTGGTGTAGGGCCTTGCGAGTCGCTTGAGCTCGTACCTTTATATCCCTGAATAATCTCTATTTCATCGGTCTTTCCGTTTTGTTTTTGCCATAGCCAAAACATTCGATCCACATTACAGTGATGGAAAAAGAAAATAGGATCTAAGGCTGCGGTATTATTTTCGCCCATATCTCCATTTGCCCCATCTATAATACCAAACTCTCCATCTAGATCATTACCAAATCCTTGAATATCTAATCCTCCAACGGCCAAATGAATGTCATTGTGCGGAGACTCTAAAGCCGTAACGGGTGCACCTTTTTCTCCTTTATTCCAGGCACCTGCTGAAGTGGTATTGGAAAAGACGGTATAGTTGGGCGCCTTCAGGCAATTGACGTATTTAAAATAAATTCCTGGACTGTGATTAGCGGATTTTCCAGGCTCTGGTCCTTTGAGGAAGGCCAAGATATTCTGATTGAGAAGCTCTACATTTTTATCATAATCAGGAAACTTCGCATTGTGTGCCTCTGTCTTTTTTTGTGCCTCCTCATTGCCTACTAAGCCAGACAAGGGATAACGTACCGTCTCATAGCCCTTTGGTTTGGTATATAAGGTTTCTTGGCCTTGGACGGCATCGTTGACGGTAATTGGCATTACAAAGGACCGCAGAGGGTTATCAATCTCTTCTCCATCTAGCATAATCTTTTCCTTAGTCAGTGGCCAAGGAATGCCATTTTTTAAGGACTCTTCACTCGTTTCATCCCAATAAGGTAGCGTGACATCTGGCACGATCGACCTTAGAGCATCCTCTACTTTTAGCACATAAACACGGTGCCAGGTTGGGAACAATACATTACCATGATTACAATAACCGCCCCAGTAATCACCATCGACTGCTCCCTCACCGATAAAGGGTTCACCGTGGTAGCCACCCAAGGTAAAAAAGGAATTAGGATCAAATTGAGGCAGCTCTTTGATGCCTTTCCAAGCCCTAAACAAATCCTCTAATGGCTTAGTAATATTATTGTCGTGCAGGTCTGCCAGCTCTCGAACGGAGTAGCGTACTCGCTGCTTTTTCACAGGTTTCATTTGGCCAATACGCTGCCCCATTAAGACAGAATTTGCCTCATAAACGCCCTTTTGGAATAGGACAATATTGAGGGATCCGCCATAGGCAAAATATCCCAACTCCTGGCCTTTTTGAATAGGAACTGGCGTGCCCCCTGGTGGTACATAAGTGGATTGCTTATTCACTACCGAAGGATGGATAGCAGAGATGGTATTCAGCCCTACTGGAATAATAGCAACGTAGCCGTAGGTCTCTGTTTTAATGATAAAATAGGCCCGGTGAAAATCCTCAAAAATGCTGAAATCAGTATCGCTTTCACCAATATTCCCCTCATTGAACCAATCATCTCCATCCATGATCCCATTATAGATTCCAGGGACATCCATCGATTCGACAATCTCGCCAGTAACCGGAGCATGATAATGATGGTAATTCCCTGGTAGTAATACACAAGAGATGGCCGTACCTCCTTCAAAGTAAGGTGCAAAAGAGGAGGCATTCAGTAAATCGTTAACATTGATCTGTCTAGACTTGACATTGAGTTTGGTGGTCAGCGTAAGTTCGGTTTCGATAAAATTGATTTCCGAATCTGCTGAAGCGACCACGATGGAGTCATCGTCCAGGTTAGAAATGGGTCGTGGGTTTGCAGATGGCTTTAATTGGCGAGTAAAAAACTCATTAAATGATTTAAATCCGGCTTTAGGGACAATGTAGTCCTCAATTTGGGTACCTGGATATTCGAGCCACTCCTCTATATATTTTAGTGATTCTTGGGAATCCATGAAGTTCCCTCTCTCTTTGATAAATTTTACGGTCCAATTAAAGATTTCGGTGGTGTAAGTCACACCTATGGTTTTACTCTTAAATTGGTTGAGAAAGAAAAATGCTTGCGAATTGTTGAGGTAGAAATAAGTGAATGGTACGATTTTGCCTAGTCCTCCAACGGGTGTCGGTAAAAAGGTAAACCAATCTCGAAAATACTGGACAAAATAATCCATGTCTTGCCCAACCCAAGGGTTGGCAGATCCATCGGACAGGATGGGTTGTACGTGGGCAATGGCTTCATTATAAGCAGCTTCCACTACTGGATTGCTCACAATTTCCTCTAACTCCTTGAGCAATGCCTTCATAGCAGAAGTCAAAGGAGGGTTTTGATTAGCGTTACTCATCAATATGGTTTTAGGTGCGTCAAACTTCAAGATTCAGCCTTTGAATGAAATGCCGAATACTGGAGTTGACGGATAATAATAATCAACGTTTACTAAAGATCGTCCCAGCAAAATACTCACTGACCTCGAAACACCTTTTAACCATAATGAGGAATAGATAACATGGCTTGCCTTCAATAGCTGAATGCAAAAAAAATCCACGCTACCAATAGATAGGATAGCTTTACGGGTTATTAGGTATTTTAGGGTGCAAGTTTTAATTTGCTTTATTGTAAAGTAAGCAAAATTAAAATGGCAATACAAAGAAATGTGGTAATATTTTTTGGAACTTTTAGATTCAAAACAAAAAGGATGGAACCTAAACGAATCAGGTTCCATCCTATTGAACTTAGCATTTTGTAATACTAAGTATATGTCCCTTCAATTACTGATTAAAGAAGTAACGAATAGAAACTTGTCCGTTCCATAAAGAAGAACGAAGACCAGCATTATCAAAGTTATTATCCCATGGCTTGTCACCATCAATTAGATCTGTATTGATAACGTATTCAGGAGTGGTCGTACTTCCAAGTGTAACGTTATCTAGACCCAATAGTGCATAATTACCGAACGATCCCGCAAAACGGATACGACCCCAATCTTCGTTTAGGAAGTTGGTGAAGTTGAACATGTCAAAAATCACTTGCACTGTTTGCTTTCTTCCGTTTGCAGTTTTGATATAGAAATCTTGAGTAAAACGTAAGTCAACTGTGAATTCCATAGGCTCACGTCCATCAGCACGCTCAGAGTATCCACCACGACGATCACTCAAGTTTGGATCATCTTCGATGAATGCATCTAGTAGAGCCCACTGCTCTGCAGGAGTGTAGATACGATCATTGTATTCAAGGTCAACTAGGTTGATTTCACTTGCATTGTTAGGAACGTAGATCAACTCGTTGTTATCGAATCCACCGTCATCGATAAATAGGAAGTTACGTGCTCCGATAACATAAGAGAAACGGCCACCAGTTTGTGCGTTGAAGTTTAATGATAATCTTGAACGACCACCAAAGTCACCAGCAATATTATAATCTAGGCCGTAAGATACCTGACCAAAAATACGGTGTCCAGCTGCAAAAGTAGAACGCTGAGCATCTCTGATATTGTTTCTGCCTGCTACGTTGTGGTATCCTCTCCACTGAGAGTTATTTTGAGAAGATGTTGCATCTAATACGGAGTAAGAATCTCCGTAAGAATAAGATAGTGTACCAGCGAAACCATTTGTAAATGGTTTAGTAATCGTAGCTGCAAGATTGTAGGAGTAACCTTTATCAGTGTTGCTAGCCAACATGATATAGTTGTAAGTCGGCTCAATTACATCATCACCGAATACAGCCTGAGTCCCCAAGAATAATGGACGATCATCAGGTGATCCAGTCAAATTGCCGCGAGCAGGCTTCAAGTTTAGGTTTTGGTAGAAAGGAGCGTTTACATTCTGTGTGAATAATCCTTCGATTGTACCAATAAGTCCACCAGGTAGTTGGTGATCAACTGCCAAGTTCAATTTCATTACCTGAGGTAATTTGAAATCTTCAGCAAATAAATCAATTTGTCCTGAAGGAGTTGGGTCATTTAAGTTTACAGCTGTGATTGGAGCACCTTGGCTGTCGAATCCAACAGGTTGGTTCTGTACATTTGGCTCAAAAGGAACGTTATTACCACCTGTAGCACCAATATTAAAACCATAGTTATTATATGCACCACCAGGCCATACAAGAGGTAGACGTGAAGTAAAGATACCAATACCACCACGTACTTGAGTAGAATTATCTCCTTTTACATCCCAGTTAAATCCAAAACGTGGTGCAAAAGCAATAGTTCCTCCAATGAAAGAGCCAGTTCTTGCTCCTTGTAAATCGTAACCAAAAGATTCAATAGCGGGAATGGTGTTATTATTGAAATCTTCGTTGATTGGTTGGTCGGTTGGCCAAATTGGGAAGTCGATACGAAGTCCACCAGTTAATGTCAAACGATCAGTGGCTTGGTACTCATCTTGAACATAAATACCAAATAACATCTGATCAAAGGCTGCGATTGCATTAGACTCATCTCCTGCTACATTATCTACTTGAGAGAAGCTACGCTCAAATTCTGAAGCAGGTTCTCCAAGGATAAAACGCTCTACACCGGTCAAACCATCAGCATCATCCCAAGTGTAACGACCAAAGTTGTTACGAATAAATAGGTTTGCTGCGCTAAAATATTCAAAGTTAACACCGAACAATGCGCTATGGCGTCCTTTGTAAATAGAAAGATCATTCGTGATGGTGATAACATCTTGATCTAAACGGTTTGCAGTAGAGAAACGCTCAGCACCGAACTCCCAATCGATAAAACCATCGAACAAGCGTACGGTTGGGAATGGATCACCAGAAGGATCACGATCATCTCTTACAAAAGTAGCACCAACTAAGAAGCGGTTAGAAACATTGTTATTGAAGATTGAGTTAATCTCTAAAGCTGTAGAGTTAGTTTTTGTTACAAAGAACTCAGAACCATTAATAAAGCGGATATCATTAGGATCAGAACTTCTAGCTTCAAGGTTTTCACCTTCTACGTAAGAGTGACGTAGACTCAACTTGTGTTTGTCACTGATGTTCCAGTCGATTTTACCTAAAAGTGTTGTACCTTCTAAGAATGCTGTATTTGCATCATAAGTACCCATATCATATCCATAGCGCTCTTGAACTGTATTGACCAATTGGTTTAGCGTCTCTACACCTAAAGTACCTACATAGTCATCAAAGCTAAATGGCTGTGGAGTTTCATCATCTTTAATCTCAACGTTTGCAAAGAAGAATAACTTATCCTTCTTTATAGGGCCACCTAAAGTAAGACCATACGTTTGAGCAGTAAAAGGAGTAGGATCAGCTCCAAAAGTAGTTGGCCCTTGTAGACTTTCATTACGAGTGATAAAGTAGGCAGAACCCTTAAATTCATTGGTTCCAGATTTGGTTACTGCATTGATCGCACCACCTGCGAAACCAGACTGTCGTACATCAAATGGAGCAACTGCAATTGAAAATTCTTCGATTGCGTCAATTGAAATTGGCTGAATACCTGTCTGACCACCGTTAGTACCGCCCCCAGCAAGACCAAAGGCATCGTTATTTACGGCTCCATCAATATAAATTGAATTGTAGCGGTTATTTTGACCTCCTAAAGAGATCGTAAATCCATCTCCTCCTTCACCGATACTTGCAAGTGGGTTTAAACGAGCGTAGTCACCGATTGCACGAGAAATCGTAGGAACATCGTTGATTGTTTGTAAATCAACTACTGTTTTTTGTCCAGTACGCCCACCATCAAAAATGCCATTACGCTCTGCTGTTACTTCAGCAGTAGCAATCTCAATAGCAGTTTCTTGAAGTTGAACATTGTAACGGAAAGCTTGACCCAAAGCTAGACCTAATCCTTCTTGGGCGTTTGTTTCATAACCTGTGTAAGAAACAGTCACTGCATAAGGACCACCTACACGCATGTTGGGAATACGGTAAAATCCGTCTAGATTGGTAGCTGTACCATAGCTAGTACCAGAAGGTGTATGAACAGCTTGGATGGTAGCACCAATTAAAGCTTCACCATTGGCATCTGTAATTTTACCAAAAATAGAAGAGGTCGTTACACCTTGTGCGAAAGCACCCACCTGAACTAGCATAGCTAGTGCAGCGATTGCCATTACGCGAGTTAAGTTAATCATCTTCATAAACGAGTTGTGTTTTAATTTAGTCGATTTAACAGAACAAAACTAAACCAACACCGTTAAGCTCATGTAAATAAAATGTTGCTCAGGTGTAAACAACTTAATTCTTAACAATAAAATGATAGGAAAAACCCCTCGATTTCTGAACAAAAAATTTTATACCAAAAAGGAGTTGATAAAGAATTTTTATTTGGAAAAACACTTGTTAAGAAGGACTTAATTTCCCAACGATTGATTTCTTTTGCAATCTTTTGGCACAATAGAAACATCTACTACCAGCACTAGTTTCACCTACAGTAAACACTATCCTTTTATTAAAATTCAGAATTTTATTCTACGAATTTTGCAATTCGCACTTCTTGTTAATATTTCAAAAAGTATAATGCATAAAAATTTAAGAAATATTTAACATAAGGAAATCTTAAAATTGAAACCTTTGAAGCGCTTGGTGTCTCAAAAGTCCTCCAAAGTTGGGTAAAAGGCTATCAAAGTCCCTTTATCCTTAAATGCCCATTTTTGGTAGAATAATTTGGTGGTAATCCTTACTTTAGATCATATTCCTGCACTACTTATTGTAATTAAAGAAGAGAAACCATACCGTAATGATTGGAAGATTAAAGAAATACTTTGGAATAGAAGGCGTAAAATTAGAATTGATCTTACCTGAGCGCGTTTCAGCTCGTAGCAAAAAGGTAGTTGGCAAAATCAGGTTTCAGTCTATGAATACCCAAGATGTAAGCTACCTGAAATTAGCTTTTGTCGAGCGCTATTTTAGAGGGCGGGGCGACAATCAAATGATTGATGATTACGAGCTAGGAAGCACAGAAATAGATTTAGAGCTGACCATTCCAGCGAATGAACCTGTAGAGATTGACTTTGAGTTACCCTTCACTATTGTCAAGTCAGACATTGAGGAGCGTGCCGATAGGAATATCCTCATGAAAGGATTCGTATCAGCAGCCAAATACTTTAGCAAGGTTAAATCGGAGTATCGGGTAGTAGCCGAGGCAAAGGTTAAAGGTACTGCCCTCAATCCTTTCGATAAGAAAAAAATTGAAGTGGTCTAATCACTTTAGCCGCCACTTTTCTTGGTTTTTGTATATCCTTGATCGAGTAATAAGTTCACCACTTTATCTCTTTGATTCCCTTGAATGATGATTTCTCCATTCTTGGCAGAGCCTCCAACGCCACATTTGGATTTCAAAAATTTCCCCAAGTCCTTTAAACGATCTTCGGGCCCCACAAAACCAGTGACTAAGGTGACTTCTTTCCCTTTTCTTTGTTTACGGTCTATCATCACCCGCAATGGTTGTTGGCTGGCAGCCAACTCTTCTTGCTCCTCCTGACCTTCATAATCATATTCATAATCGGGATTGGTGGAATAAACTGTCCCTATTCGATTTTTCTTTTTCTTAGACATCTTTTATGTTTTGATATAATCAATTCAAGTATTTTAAGCTGACTCCACCTCCCCTTCTCCCAGCCATTATGTGCTATGTGCCAAGTGTCAGGTGTCAGGTGTCAGGTCCTATATATTATGTCTCATCTGTTATGTCCTATGTTTCATGCCTCTCCGTCTCCGGGTCCCCCAGTCTCTCCTTCTCTCCCAGTCCCCAAGTCTCTTTGTCTTCCTCTCCCAGTCCACAGGTCATTATGTGCTATGTGCCAAGTGTCAGGTGCCAAGTACAACTCTTCTAACTCCTCTCCCCAAGTCCCCCGGTCTCCCAGTCTCTCTTCCTGTCTCCCGGTCCCCAAGTCCCTCAAAAGCGTTGGCTGTAAGATAACAAGGGCAAAAGATATAATCCTACTACCTCCTCTACTAAATCGAATCCTAGCCCAAAGGAAAGTCGACTTCTCTTGAGGTAGATATTACCAGAAAAAGTTGGATATACCAAAAGTTCATCATCTATATTAACTGCATTAATACTTCCATACAGATAGAACTTGTTGGATATTGGAGTTGCTCCACCTATAAATACATAAGGTAGTACTTCTGAACCCGATTCATAGGTAAATGCCAAACCGGCACCGCCATTAATAAACTGAGCTGTGGTCCCGATAGAAGCGACCCCAGTCATAAAACTAACCGGAGATCCACCTTCCAATAATGGAATCACATTTTGTAGATTCAGTGCTAAATTGAGGCCTTTAGCTTGGCTTGTTATGCTCCATTTTGCATTAAGCAATAAAGCAAAAGGTATAACACTACCCCCACCGATACTCACTCTATCGCTAATCCCATAGTTGAGGTTATTCCAAAGAATATCGACATTCTGATACTCGTATTCTCCTTTTCTCAAGTTAAAGGCGGTAGGTACAATTGACAAAAACCTAGGATTAAATGCGGAGGAAGCTCCTCGGGCTGATTGCACATCAATCCTTTCGATTTCAGCAATTTGGAATTTTAAAACTTGGTCTTGTAAAAACTGGAAGCTGATTGTCGTATTTTCAATATCTATTACGCGCCCAATAAAGCGATCACCTCTTTTTGTTTCTAACACATGTACTTGACTAGTATCTTGCAGAGACAACTCAGGATCAAGGGTTTGTGCTTGAGCAAAAAATGTACTACAAAGTAAGCAGAGGATTATGGACAAAGCTTTCCAGTCCAAAGGGGAAAATTTTAAACAAGTTTTTGATCTGTATGTTCCCATTTTAATACGTATTCAAAAAGCTGATATGAAAGATTTGAAGGATAGCCTTCTACAAGTAGACGCAGAAAACAAGCAGTCTGAAAGTAAACCGACTAGTAAATTTATAGATATTATTTCCAATCGTCCAACTCGATTATTTATTATTCTAGGTGGCTTCTTTGTAGCAAACGCTCTAGTAGCTGAATTTATTGGTGTAAAAATCTTTGCTTTAGAACAGACAATAGGTGTTGATCCCTGGAATTTCAATCTCTTTGGTCAGCAAGGATCGCTGCAATTTTCAGCTGGTGTATTGTTATGGCCTATTGTTTTTGTGATGACTGACATCATCAACGAATATTATGGCCGTAAAGGTATACGGCTACTTTCCTACCTGACTGTTGGTTTGATTTCCTATGCCTTTATCATGATTTTTGCGGCTATTAATTTAGTACCTGCCGACTGGTGGGTCACCCAAAATGCTACCAAAGGAGTCCCCGATATGCAGAATGCTTTCGAGGTTGTTTTTGGGCAGGGCTTGCTCATCATTATTGGATCTCTATTAGCCTTTTTAATTGGTCAGCTTGTAGATGTAGTGGTCTTTCACCAAATCAAAAAAGTGACCGGTGAAAAGCGCATTTGGTTGCGCGCTACAGGATCTACCCTCGTCTCCCAATTGATTGACAGTTTTGTGGTGCTTTCCGTTGCTTTCAAATTTGGACCAGAACTGGCCCAGAATGTAGAACCTTGGCCCTGGAGTCAACTATTAGCCGTAGGTACCGTACAATATACCTATAAATTTTTGATGGCTATCCTCCTTACACCAGTGATCTATTTCGCTCATTATCAGATTGATAACTACCTGGGACATAAGGTCGCAACAGAGATGAAAGAAAAAGCAGCGGTTTAGTCTGACTGATTTTAAAAATCGCCTTTTTATTCCAATAAATTTTCCGAATTTGGCGGCGCTTTAAGAAGATTATATTCACTTATCGCCTAACCAAATAACGATGACACAGCAAATAACTGATACCATTTTAATGGTAAGGCCAAAACACTTTGGCTACGATGAAGAAACGGCAAGCAACAATGCTTTCCAAACCAATGACCAATCTCTTACACCTCTTGAGGTAGAAGCTAAAGCCATTGAGGAGTTCGATCAATTTGTCCAAAAACTTAGGTCTGCTGGTATTGACATTCTAGTCATTCAGGATACAGACCACCCCAAAAAGTTGGATGCTGTCTTTCCCAACAACTGGTTTTCAACACATTCCAATGGAGTCATCGCTACCTATCCACTACAAGCCCCCAACCGACGTGCCGAACGTAGAGAAGCTATCCTGGATGAATTAGCTTCCCAATTCAAAGTCAGCAGACGGATACAGCTCGAGCATTGGGAAAACCAAGATCATTTCCTGGAAAGTACGGGAAGTATGATCATGGATCGACCGAATCAGTTGGTTTATGCTTGTAGGAGTGTACGCACCAGTGAAAAAGCGTTTGCGGAATTCTGCCAAAAGATGGACCTTAAAGGCATCCTTTTCGATGCAGTTGATCATAATAATATTCCCATTTACCATACCAATGTAATGATGGCAATAGGTGAAACTTTTGCCATTCTGGTGAAAGAAGCTATAATCCGACAAGAAGAGCAAAAGGAAGTTCTCGAAAGTTTAGCTCATACTGGCAAGGAGCTCATCGAATTGAGTATAGATCAAATGCTCTCCTTTGCTGGAAATATGCTACAAGTCAGGAGCAAAACCGGACAAAGCTACCTAGTCATGTCGAGCCAGGCCTTTAGTAGTCTAAAAACTGCACAAATCGAACAAATTGAGCGTCATACGAGTATTTTACACAGTCCAATTCCAACTTTAGAAACCTATGGTGGAGGCAGTGTACGTTGTATGATGGCTGAGATCTTTTTGGAAAAGCGGGAGTACTAACTCCCCATTTCTAATAAGACATTAGCTTTAAACTGATCCTGCCATTCTTCCTGTAAATAAGGAATAATTTGCGTCCAGGACATCTCTCGATTAATCGCAAAGTGGCTATCTTTGAACTGCCTACCGTTGTAAGAACGAGTAACCGAAGTTCGCTTGAGAAAGTCTTTCCGATGGATGTTTTGAGGAATATCGTGCTCCCCTTCCGTAACGGTCAGTAGGAATAAACGCTCTTTTTTCTCTTGGGGCAACAATAGTTTATAAGTACCATTTTCGCCACTCATATAGGCGTAGACGCCTTTACCTTTTATCGATAGTTTAATTCCGACTAGCTCGTGTTTAGGATAAGGGCTTTTAAAGTGGCCTTCTTTTTTAAAGCTGGGAAGATCAGGATTTTTATCCAGATGATAAACGCCCTTTTCTTTCACACCTTGTTGCAAATCCCCATCTTTAAACCAGAGGGTCTGCAAGCTAAATTCCCTTTCTTCCTCTACTAAGAAAGGAAGATACCAATGGAGTATGCCTTCACATTTTCTGCCATAAATCCCTAAATTACAATGATTTATAGAAGGAAACATATCGGTATACATATCGAGTTTTAACTGGAACATTTGTTTATCCCAATCTTCTAGTCGGTCTAGCAATTGAGCTCGGTAGGGTCTGAGGTCTAAAGCCATCAAAGCAAGCGCATTCTCGATATCCGAAATCTCCCCACTGAGCTCATCTAACCGCTTTCTTAGCTGCATTAAATCCCCCAAGCGGTTAGCATCTAGTTTATTCGTCCAAAAACTCTCTTTGCGTTTTTTCTTTTTTTCCTCTAGCTGATCCAACTCTTGTAATAGCATCGTATAGTGATAGCCCTCCTGAAATTGATGTGCTTTTTTACGGCAGGTGGAGGCATAGTCCGCATTTTGGATCTTATTCAACTCTTCAAGTAAGAGTTCTAAGGCTAGAGGATCCGATTGAGCTTTGATCTTTAATTCCTCTTCCTCTACAGCCAACTTTATCAAAATCTGATCATCATAATCCATTTGATTTAATTCTCTCGCCAAGGGAATCAGTAATCGATCTCTTATAGCACGCTGTAAATGTCTTGCTCCATATTTAGGATCATGCCCTTTTTCCGATAAGAAATCATAAACCGTCTCCTCCATCTCCAAATCCAATTTGCGAAACTTAATACCTTCTAATTGCTTGAAGAGCTTGATTTCACGGTCCACTACAAAGCGCACGGTATCTTTATCAAGCGGAACAAAAGGAATAATCCGATCAATTCTATTGAACAATTCTGGCCTAAAATGCTTTCTTACCGCACCTACAAAGTGGTCCTTTACATTATCATTGGAGACATTTTGGTTCCAACCAATGGGCGTGGTAGAGTGGCTGCTCGCTCCAATATTGGAGGTCATAATAATGATCGTACTACAAAAATTGGCAAGATTGCCTCGGTTATCGGTCAAGCGGCCTTCACTCAAAACTTGTAGCAGTAAATCGAAAAAAGTATTATCCGCTTTTTCAATCTCATCAAATAGGATGACTGAAAAAGGGTCTCTCCTAACGGCAGCCGTGAGTTGGCCTTCGGAGTTGCTGTCCTGTCCGATCAAGCGCATAACCGAATAGGGATTGCCATATTCACTCATATCAAAACGCAGCATCCGATTGCGCCGACCAAACATAAAAGCGGCCAGTACTTTGGCTAATTCCGTTTTGCCCACTCCTGTAGGCCCTACAAACAACAAGGAAGCAATAGGTTTCCCCGATTTGGTCAATGCTGCTTTCACGGTAGCTAGAATATCCACTAAGCTATCTACTGCACTTTCCTGACCAAAGACACTATTATTGAACCTTTCTTTTATCTTATTGGTAAAAAGTGGAATCGATGGATCGACCATAAATAGAGGCATTCCGGTATCCTCACAAAAATATTCGATGACTTCGGTGCGTCCAATTTTAAGGGCTTGATTATTCCCGTTTTCCGTTTTATTCAGGATGATACTCTCCAAAAAACGAATAGGTCGTCCTGGCATACCTGCGTAAGGTGTAAAACGGCGGATGAGGCGAATCACTTCTTTAATGGCTTCTTCATCAACTTCAACATTTGCGGTAGCTGCGAGCTGGTTCACTTTTTTCAGAATAATGCCTTCCAGGTCCTTTTGAGGTTCCTCTAGTCTAATCACCTGGAAATTAGCCGTATAGGCTGGGCTTGCTAATTCAATCCTAGCTAACTCCTCATCTGTGCATTCGCTGATGATATTAATTTCTCCTTTGCTGATAAAAGGCAAAAGGTAATCCGCAATGCTGACGCTATTACCTACATATTTACCTACCTCAAACAAGTCCATCAAATTTCTAATAAAAAGAAACTGATCTCCTAGACCCTTCAATTCTCTACAAAGCTCACTGATATTATATTCCCAACCCGTATCTCCACTAAGTTCTTTGATCATATTGGAAGCTGTAGTCTCCCAGACGGTACCTTGCAGGCCTCGATCCTCCAATTGTCGGACAGTCTCCCATATCAAAGCCGTTTTACCTACTCCGGAGGGGCCGACAAGCAGAATATTTTTACTAAAGCTACTTCTCAGCGCTTGTTCGACTCTATTGAGTTCTTCGGCTCGGCCATAGACCTCCTGTTTTTTTACTTCTAGACGCCGAGCAACTTTGCGGAGGATTTTGGTTTTATCTTCCAGTTCTTTTTGGCTTAAATCTTCTCCTGGATCAGCGATGGTGAGTTTCATTTCTGCCCTCAACAACTCTGCACTTTTAAACCAAATTCTGGAAATGATACTCTGGACAGAGGTAAGATAATTATTTCGAGCAAACTCAATTTTGACCGTAGAAACTAGATTTTTAAGTAAGTGTTCGAAGCTAGTCGCATGGGCTTCTACTCCAAGGATAGGGACAACTCCCCAAAAACCACTACTCATCTCTTGGTAGTAGATTTCGAACTCTAAGTCAAAGTTGGGATAAGTAACTCCATCACTTGAAGCCGGAAATGGAACATGGATGACATCCTTTATAAAATCTTGTTCGGCCCATTCGTTGAGTAGGCGAAAGGCCGCTCCTTTGTTGAGTACCTTGTCTTGGATGGCTTCCTCATATTCCTTGGCCAAACCTTGCAAACCAACACTAGATCGCAAGATTGCTTTGTCTCTCAATGGAGATAAAAAATGTACACCAGGCGAAAAGTGTAGCTTAAAAGTGTAAAAAGGTATAGTTATTTGATAGGCCATTATTTCTATTGTATCAAACCATTATGGCGCCCTCTTCTACATCTCCATAAACCTGATGCTTGCCACTAAGGTAACGGAGGCCAGTACAAAGCGCTAATAAGGCGTCAAATTGATGCCAATTCTGCAATTCCTCCACTAATTCTAGTTCAAACTTTTGGCACAAATACTGACTATAAATGGAAAGATAAGCATTATCTTTTTTATATAATTTTTTATCTAATTCTAAGGCTTTCGCCAAGTAAGCGGGATAGACTTCGTAGACCTCCTGGACGGTTTCTGGCAATAAGCTTTGTAATCGCATGGCCCTTGCTGTCAGGCCACCTAAAAACATAGGCGACATGGCTGCCAATGCTCTGTCCGATGCCCGATAGAAATAATCATCCCATCTATCTGGCTGGGTGTAGACACCTGGCAAGCTTAAAGGCGCATCCCAAAATAATTGCTTGAGCGATAAGTCCTTGATTTGACGGAGCAGCCATTGATCAGCATCCTTCTTTTTTTCACTAATTCTAATCGACACCATGCCCGCTTTATTGAAAAATGCGATAGCGGTTGTACCAGCTAGCTTACTACCGTAATCAATGCCCGCGATGTCCGCTTTATTGGTTTTCAATGTGCTTTAAAATTAATTCGACAGCTTCTTCAGATTCAAATTTTCCTTGGATATGTAGTTGAGCCTTTTCGTAAAAACCTCTACGCTGAGTCAATTTACCTTCGATAAATGCCTCCATTTCTGCCTCGGTTTTATCCTTGATCAATGGGCGTTTGTGTTTTCCTTTTTCTAATCTAGCTACCAAAATGGAGATAGATGGGTCCAAAAAAACACTGTAGCCATGACGGTTGATCCATTCCATGTTGTCAAAAAAGCAAGGCGTACCGCCCCCAGTAGAAATCACTGTATTTTCCCAACTATAGGTTTGGTGCAATACCAGCTGCTCCTCTTTCCTAAAGTAAGCTTCACCATAGGTGGAGAAAATTTTTGAAATCTCCATTTTATGGCGTTCTACAAGCAAGTCATCAAGATCATACCAAGCAAAATCCATCCTTTTTGCTAAATCTATGCCTATGGTAGTCTTCCCACTTCCCATAAACCCTACTAGGTAGATTGATTGCATAATTGACATTGATTTATAACAAATAGATAGGTTTATCCAATTTCCTACTTATGGAGAAAGCGGCATTAATTAAACCCACGTGGCTATAAGTTTGTGGGAAATTACCCCATTGACTCCCTGTGGCTTCGTGTACATCTTCGCTCAGTAGACCCAAGTGATTACCGTGTTTGACTAGATTGTCAAAGATTTTAATCGCTTCTTTCACCCTGCCCATTCTAGCTAGAGACTCTACATACCAAAACGCACAAATCAAGAAGGTACTTTCCGGCTCTCCAAAATCATCAGCATGGCGATATCGATAGAATAATCCGGTTGGTGTCCTTAACTCTTCTTCCAAGACTTTAAGATGCTGTTTAGCTTTATTGCTTTTAGGGTTTAGATAACTCATATTAATCAGCTGCAACAAGCTAGCATCGAGATTAGGGCTGCCGATAGCTTGGGTATATACACCCCTTTTCTCATCGTAGCACTTTTCTATCATCTCTGTGGAAGCCTTGATCATTTCCTTAGCTAACTTCAGCATTCCTTTTTGCTGATAGTTCTCTGCAATAGTCCGAGCTGCGTGACTACCTGCCCAATGAAATAGGTAGGTATAGCTATGGAACTGCGAAGTGCCTCTAAACTCCCAAAGCCCATTATCTGGTTCATTCATGGTCTTACGAATCATCTCCAAACAGTGCTCAGCCAAGGCCATTAAAGAAGCGGCTTTATTACTATTCAATCGCTTATCATTAAATAGCGGTAAAAGCGTAACGAGTACTTGACCATAGACATCATTTTGGATGTGCTCATTAGCTTGATTCCCAATACGCACTGGTTTTTCTCCTAAGTAACCTTCTAGGTCTAGGATTAACTCTTCGGGTACGCGATCTATGGTGATGGGATATAAAGGGCTAAATCGTTGATCTTCGCTTACTCCAGTGTTTTCGATGAAGTTGGCATAATCTTTTAAGATACCAAAGTGACTAAGATCGTTTAATGCCTTTAAGGTATAATGAGAGTCGCGCATCCAGCAAAAACGATAATCCCAGTTGCGGGTACTGCCAGGAAACTCTGGCAAGCTGGTCGTCGCTGCTGCAATAATAGCCCCCGTATCTTGGTATTGATGCAACTTGAGGGTAAGTGCTGATCGAATGACGGCCTCCTGTCTAAAATGCTCCGTAGAGGTATTTTGCACCCAAAGTCTCCAATATTTGATAGTTTTATCCAGGAAAGTTTCTACTGTAGTGGCGATGGGCGCTTCTAAAGGCACTCCAAAGGTAAGCACTGCATAGCTCACCTTATCCAGTACAAAGGGCGTACTATCCCAAACATACGTCAAAGGGAAATCCGTCGTTAAGCGAACTGGCGCTTCTAAACCCGTATAGCGAATGTGATTACTCCCTAAGAGCCTTTCAGGTTTTATCTTTCCATAATCCCCTACTGGTTCACAGACGACTTGAATCCTTGGTCGGCCTTCTAGGGGTACAATTTTTCTAGCCAACAATAGAGGTCTATAAAAACGATCATATTGAAAAAAGCGAGGAGCAAAATCAACGACCTTGAAGCTACCATCCGAACATTCAAAAGTGGTCTCCAGAATGTTGGTATTAGGGATATAAGCCTGGGAGGAGGTATAATCCTCTGTAGCAGGTTTAATAAAGAACTGTCCTCCTTTTTGTTGATCAAGTAATTGCCCAAATATAAAGCTGCTATCAAATTTAGGCCAGCACATCCAACCCATATTCGCATGTGTATCTACCAGAGCGAGATAGGAGCAGTTCCCAATGATTCCGTAGTTGTATTTGTGTTTAGTCATTTGTTGTGTTCAATGTTTCAGTGTCTTGATAAAAGTAATTTGGGAAAAAAGGGTGCAGCATTATACAAAAACTTCCTCAACTTCTTTGGTAAAGCCAAAGGAATTCGAGTACTTTTGTTGCTTTAGTAACACTCCAATAATAACTTATCGATTTTGATGGAATCTTTCAATCCAAGTACTACGTTATAAAGCCTCGATGATGCTAGGCATCATCTACTTTTTATGCCTTGTCTTGAATTAAAATCTTCTCGATCAAAATACGATACTTATTTTTCGACTGTTACTTAACTAATTTTGCAAAAGATGCGGAACGAAAGAAAGGCTACATTAACTTCAATGATAAAGTATACGGCTTGCTTGGTGCTTACCTGCACCTTCCTTGGCTGTTCTCCCTCTAGGGAGTTGGATGAGGAAAAATCAGTGCAAGAGATTATGACTGCCCCAGCAATTCGCAATTCTGACATCGTGCGAAATCCTATTTCGGCAAGCCAACCCGCTGACACGATCAACATTCCTAAAATTAAATTCGCAGCGTCTGATTATAATTTTGGAGCTGTAAAAGAAGGAGATATTGTCGAAAAAACCTTTACATTCACCAATGTTGGTAAAAAGCCATTGTTGATTAGTAATGCCAAGTCTACTTGTGGTTGTACAGTGCCTGAATGGCCTAAAACGCCCATTCTGCCTGGTGAAGGTGGTGAGATTTCGGTAAGGTTTAACACGGCCAAAAAAGCGGGAAATCAAGTAAAACCAGTGACGATCACTGCCAATACTTTTCCTAGTACTAGTACGGTGTATTTGCGAGGTACCGTCAACAGTAATTCAGCAACTCAATAAACTTAAATAATAAATGATTACAGGACTAATTTTCTTGCAACTATCTAATGACCAGGCTGGTCTCATCAATATGGGATTTATCCTGGCGATGTTTGCCGTTTTTTGGTTATTTTTCATTCGTCCACAAAGTAGAAAGCAAAAATCTCAAAATACTTTTGTTGACGATCTTTCAAAAGGAGACAAAGTCGTCACGAGTAGTGGTATTCTTGGTAAGATCACCGCTGTCGAAAACAATGTTGTCTCTTTAGAAATTGCCAAAAGCACGACAATTCGCGTTACTAAAAATGCGATATCAAAAGAATTGACAGATGCAATTTACGCGGCTGACAAACCTATTCAAAAGAACTAATACGACTTTTCAATGGTCGGAAGATCGTGCTATACTCTTCGTTTGCATGGGTATAGCATTTCTTTTTTGGATATTTATCAAACTTTCTCAAGAGTATACGGCCCAAAAGCCGCTTCGCTTTAGTTTTGAGCTTCCAGCTGATAAAACTTTTACCGAATTGCCGCCTGATAATCTAGAAATAGAGTTAGTGGGCACGGGTTGGGAGTTGTTGTTTGAGTTTTTAAACTCGTCTTCTATTGAATTAGATTACGACTTGCGTCTAAATAGTGACATCTTTCTTTCTACTAATCGCCTGAGCAATGACATCCGCAATCAGCTGCGATCCCGAAGTGTAAATGTACGATCCATTAATACCGATGGCATTCGACTCAATCTAGCCGATCGAGCCACCAAGAAGATTCCTATCCGATTTTTAGGCAAGGTGAATCTCGCCTCGGGGTATCAGTATCTGCGCCCCCTAAAACTCCAACCAGATTCGTTGAGCATATCAGGCGCACAACCGCTTATAGATTCCATTTTCTATTGGCCAACCGATTCTTTACATGTATCTGCGCTTAATGCCTCTGCCCAATATACGGTTGATCTTAGAGAGGCACCTCCTACCCTCTTGCTTATTCCACAGCAAACTAATCTTCAGGTTCAAGTAGAGCAATTTACAGAGGATTCCAAATTTGTACCGATTGAGATTTTAAATCCACCAGATAGTAATCTGAAAATTTTTCCCAATAATTTATCTGTTAAATATATTGTAGGCTTAAGCTACTTCGAAAAAATAAAGGCTGGTGATTTCAAATTAGCTGTAGATTTTAAAGATTATACCCTGCCCTCGACCGTCAATAAAATTGAGATTCAACTTCTCGATTATCCAGACTCAATCCGCAACCTGAGTTTTAGTCCTAGAACGGCTGATTTTTTCATCCAAAAAGATACGACACAGCAAAGTCAAGGAAATTAAACCTTTATTTCCCTGAACTTTATTGGGGCTCCTTGCTGTTTGATATTTCGATTATAGAACTTATTCAAATCATTAAAACGCCAGCAATATCAAAGTATTAGATAAAGTACGAGTAGACAAATGGCTATGGAGTGTCCGAATTTTTAAATCACGTACTCAGGCAACCGATGCCTGTAAATCTGGTCGTGTAAGAATTAATGACAAAGTGGTCAAAGCTTCCTCCTCCGTAGAGCGGGGCCAGATGGTCTACGTCCGTAAGAATGGCTTTAATTTTCAGTTTAAAGTGATTGATTTAATTCAAAAAAGAGTAGGTGCACCTATCGCCCAAACTTGCTACGAGAACCTCACACCCCCTGAAGAAATGAATAAATTCCAAAATTGGTATATAGGAAAAAGTCGCGGAGAAGCCAGGGAGAAAGGCGCTGGTAGACCTACAAAGCGAGAGCGCAGAGATATTGACCGATTCAAAGACGATTTTTTCATAGACTTTGAAGGCTTCGATGATACAGAATAGGTAAAATTGCAGGCACAGTTTTTTGAAAGCTCCCAAACTTTCTTACCTTTTAGCGTAGGTTTAAAATTTTAATCCTACGCTAAAAGCACACTGTAAAAATGAAGCATTTTACTTACCTCTTGCTCTTCTTACTCCCAAGCCTACTGATTGCCCAAAAGGTGGATCTTTCCATTTTTAATGATATCCAACCTAGAAATATCGGACCGGCAGGTATGAGTGGCAGGATCACTAGCATCGCAGTCGAGGAAAAAGACGTAGATAATATCTATCTCGGCTCGGCAGCAGGTGGCATCTGGAAATCTAAAAATGCAGGCCATACTTGGAGCCCTATTTTTGATCATGAATTGGCCGCCTCCATCGGCGATATTGCCATCTTTCAAAAGAACCCAGATATCCTTTATGTTGGTACTGGAGAAGGTAATCCGCGTAATAGCCAGAATAGCGGTTGGGGGATGTATAAATCCCTAGATGGGGGACATTCCTGGGAGCATTTGGGCCTAGAAAAAACCCGCCAAATTCATCGAGTGATTGTACATCCCGACAATCCCGAAATCGTCACAATTGGGGTGAGTGGAGCCACTTGGGGTCCGAGTGAACATCGAGGCATTTATCGTACAACTGATGGTGGGGAAAACTGGGAAAAAGTGCTTTACATCAACGAGCATACGGGTTGCTCAGATTTAGTGGTCGATCCTTCTAACCCTAATCGTATGCTGGCAGGTATGTGGGAGCATCATCGTTGGCCTTGGTATTTCAAATCAGGCGGTAAAGGTACGGGGCTTTATCTCACTAATGATGGGGGGAAAACCTGGGAAAAGGTCAATAAAGGATTGCCCAAAGGGGAATTGGGAAGGATAGGATTGTCCTTTGCTCCTAGTCAGCCAAATATCGTTTATGCTTATGTAGAATCTGCCTCTAATGCCGTATATCGCTCTACTGACGGAGGCCTCAGTTGGAAAAAACGCTCCCGTCCTGGAGATAGCCGTATAGGAGGGCGTCCCTTTTATTATGCTGACATCTACGTGGATGTCAAAAATGAAAATCGCATCTACAGTATTGCTTCTACCGTGACGGTAAGTGAAGACGGCGGCAGCACCTGGTCGACTTTTGCACCAGGGAATAAAATCCATACCGACCATCATGCCTGGTGGGCCCATCCAAATGATCCCGACTTTCTCATGATTGGGCACGATGGTGGATTAAACCTTACCCATGATCGAGGTAAAAACTGGTGGTTTGCAGATAATCTACCGCTGGCTCAATTCTACCATATTCGGGTAGACAATGAGGTGCCCTATAATGTAATGGGCGGATTGCAAGATAATGGTAGCTGGGTAGGTCCTAGTCAGGTGCGCTTCAAGGGTGGTATCCGTAACCTGTATTGGCAAAGGGTGAGCGTGGGCGATGGATTCGATGTTGTCCCTGATCCTTTAGATCCAGATTATGGATATAGTATGGGCCAGGCAGGTACACTATATCGCTATCATCGTCCAAGTGGACAATTAAATGTCGTCAAACCTAGCCATCCAAATGGTGAGTATCTCCGATTTAATTGGAATGCAGGAATTGGGATCAATCCATTTGATCAAAAAACTATTTATTACGGCAGTCAGTATGTGCACAAGAGTAGTGATCACGGGGCAAGCTGGGAAATCATCTCCCCAGACCTAAGTACTAATGATACCAGTAAACAACATTTCCTCAGTTCCGGAGGACTTACCTATGATGCTACCGGCGCAGAGAATCACACTACCATTATCAGCATTGTTCCTAGCGCTTTACAAGAAGGGTTAATTTGGGTAGGTACAGATGACGGGCGCATCCATGTCACGACCAATGAAGGGACCAACTGGTCAGAGGTGGGCACCAATATTCAGGGCGTTCCCGCGAATAATTGGGTAACCCACATTTTGGCCTCTAAACATGATCCTAAAGAAGCATTTGTTGTATTTGATGACCACCGCAGAGATAATTGGGATGCTTACGTTTTTCGTACCAAAGATATGGGGAAAAACTGGGAGCGCATTGTGGGTAATGATGATGTTCGAGGTTTCGTCTATACCATTGAACAAGATCCAGTAGAACCGAATCTTTTATTCTGTGGTACTGAATTTGGGCTCTATATCAGTTTTGATGCTGGTAAAAATTGGAACAAATGGACGCAAGGCTACCCCACTGTACCCACCACAGATCTTGTCATTCACCCGAGAGATCATGACCTCGTGATTGGCACCTTTGGTCGTTCTATCTGGATACTAGATGACATTCGGCCACTCAGAACTATGGCAGCGAAAGGCATTAACGCAGCGCTTGAAGAGGATATTATCTTATTTCCTACAGCAGATGCTTATCTACTTAATATTGGAGAATCTATAGGTTATCGGTACGGTAAAATTGGAGATGCCTTGTACAATGGAGAAAATAGACCTTATGGAGCATTGATTCATTTCTACCTAAAAGAGCAACCCAAGGGGCAAGTCAAAATCCTGATTAAAGATAATGATGGAAAAACGATTAGAACCATTTATTCTAATGCTCAAAAAGGTATGAATCGATTGGTTTGGCCCTTGAACAGAGATGCCGTAAGAGGGTATAATCAATCCAAGCCTGATGATAGCTATCGACCTCGGGGAGGAAAGAAAATAGCTCCAGGTCAATTCACCATTGACATCAGCGTAGGAGATCATCAGGCCGACGGTGCGCTGACTGTTTTAAAAGATCCATTGATCGATATAAGCGAAGCAGAGATGCAAGCTAAAAGTGATATGATCGATCAATTGTACAAGGAAACCAATCGAGTCACTCAGGTGATGGATCAAATAAGAGATTTGGAGAAAGACCTAGATTTCCTCCAATCTAAAGCCAAATTAAAAGATCAGCATCAGAAATTAGTAAGCCAATTTGAGGATAAACTTGTTGAATTTAAAGAGCGGATTTCAGGAAAAAAAGTACAGGGTATCTTTAGAGATCCGATGACTATTGGTGCAAAATTAGGTAGCGCCTCTTTTCAAATTCAAGACCCTTTAGTACCCGTGACACCCAACCAAAAAAACCTTCTCAATCAGGCAAGATTGGCGATTAGTGGCTTGGAAAAAGATTTCGCCAGTTTTCTTTCTACAGAGCTTGGAAAGATGCAGCAACTGGTTCAAGACAGTGGATTAAAGCTTTTTGGAGATGAGTAAAAGTGATATTGAGTTGATTCTAGGTTTGATTTACCACGGAGATTTCTCTGATCTGGACATTGTAAAACCACAGGTCAACTCATCCATCATTCCTAGCTTACTACTGACTTATCGATACCTCGATGAAGATTGGTCTGCCAAAGCCAGGTGTATCTATCTTTTAGAAGGGTATCAAGAATTGGGCGTTAGAAATGCTGCTTTAGATTTTCTCACCGCACCTATCGAGGAGGAAGATGAGACTAGGGCTTACGCAAAAAGTATCGCCATTGGCTTGGTAGATGAGCAATATCAAAAAGGCAGTACTTATTTTCATAATCGGCAGCAGTTGTTTAATGATGTAGACAAGGTCCTCATTGCCAATGGTAAACCACCTATTCAGTCTGTAACAGATGATGAAGCAGATGCCATTCGCCCCAAGAAGAAACTCTTATATGATGTCTCCAAGCATCCCAACCAGAATCTCATGAACGGGGCCTGGACCAATGACCTGATCTTGATGAATGCTGCGGTTAGAGATGGCGCTCATATAGATACTAAGATTGGCAGTGGGAATAAAATCGGCTGTACCTGCCTCATCATTGCCTGCATGTTTAAAAACTACGAAGCCGCTTTTTTCCTTTTGGAAAAAGGAGCTGATGTCAAGCGAAAAAGATCTGATGAGCACCATCCTAATCCAGAAAAAGGACAGACTGCGCTTTGGTGGGCCGCTAATCATGGTCATCTTGGACTTTGTACGGCGCTCTTGCAAATGGGTGCCGAGGTAGATATGTCTGATATGCACGGAAGCACGCCACTACATCAGGCGGCTGAAGCAGGACATCTGGAGATTGTTCAGCTTCTCTTGACTCATGGGGCCAATGTTCATGCCCAAATTTATGACGGTCGTAAACCGATACACTTGGCAACGAGTAAAGGCAAAACTAAGGTGGTCAAAAGGCTTATGAAAGCCAGAAATAATGCCGAAGAGCCTTTATTAACTGGTTTTACGCTGCTGCATTTAGCGATAGATCACGGCCATAGTAGTATGGTGAACTTATTGATTCGAAATGGAGCCGATGTCAATGCACAACACAAAGGCTTGGGTATCTATAAAAGCTATAAAGGATGGACTCCATTAATTTTTGCAGTGCATAGAGGTAGAGTAGCTATCACCAAAAAGCTACTTAAAGAAGGTGCTGATCTACAATATCTATTGCAAATCCCTGAGGCCAGGAATGCAGACGGCTGTACCCAAAAAACGGTGTACGATTTTATCAATGGCAAGTATGCCAAGTCTATGAAAGCCATACTTGATGGCCACAAGCGGTAGGTTTTCCTTTACCCCATAAAGTATTTTGCACAAAAAAACCAATTTTTTTTTCAGGAGAGGGAACTTTCTTGAAGGATCATTCGTTACAATAGCGTATACTCAGGAAAACTAGCGAAGTATTCAGTTCACTTCGAAACCATCCAATTTACGGATTCCTGTAAGTAAAACCTTAAGTCTTCGAATTCCAGCAAATCCTGTTTATAAGGATAACTTGCTGGGTATCAACCCAATCGGAGAATTACCTGAAAAGAATTTAAAAACTTTCGGAACGAAGAACTCTTTTTAAGAAAAGATTGTTCTTTATTGCCGTCTAATGATGAAAAAAAGGAGACTTTTATCAAGTTTAGGCGTCTTATGTTTAAATCAGTTTGGCTAAAAAATAATTATATTCCATGCGTGCGTTAAAAATATCCAATTCCATAACACCCAGAGACGAGATGTCTTTGGAGAAATATCTCAACGATATTTCAAAATACGAAGTATTGACTCCCGAGGAGGAGTTGGCTTTGTTCAAGCGTCTACGCAACGGCGATGAACAAGCCCTAGATATTATCGTCAGACATAACCTTAGATTTGTCGTTTCTGTATCAAAGCAGTACCAGCATACTGGTATGGCGCTTACTGATCTCATCAATGAAGGAAACATTGGTTTGATTAAAGCAGCTAAGAGATTCGACGAAACCAAGGGATTTAAGTTTATCTCCTACGCTGTTTGGTGGATCAGACAATCGATCCTACAAGCGGTAAACGAGAAGACTGATAAAATCAGAATCCCCTTAAATCTACGTGCCAATATCCTGGAGGTGGTCAACAAAAAGGAAGCTTTCATCCAAAGAGAAGAAAGAGAACCTTCTATTGACGAATTGGCCAAGGAAACAGAGTTCACTACTGACATGGTGCGCAAGTGTCTTGAATACAACCTCCGTTGTAGTTCATTAGATGCACCATTGAATGATGATTCTGAAACTGCTTTAAGCGGTGTACTCACAGATCGTAACATTCCTTCACCGGATTATAAAATGGCCGTTAAGGAATCTACTGCTATTGAAGTAGAACAACTACTTTCAACTCTCAAACCAAGACAGGCTGAAATCATTTCTATGTATTTTGGCATCAACGGTTCCAAAGCAATGTCACTTGAAGACATTAGCGACCGTATCGGTGTGAGTAGAGAAAGAGTACGTCAGATTAAAGAACGTAGTTTGAGAAGACTACGTCGCAATGCTCAAGGTTTAAGCCTAGCTGCTGGTTCCTAGGAAGCTAGCCGGCTATCAATATATAAAGGGATTTTCTCTAACGGAGAAAATCCCTTTTTTGTATTTAATTCAATAAGTTAGTGTATTTACTGCTGTGCTACCAAATTACTGATCGCGGTTATCCATTTAGGATTATCGTTCAAGCTGGGCACTAAATCGATATGCTCTCCGCCCATTTTTTCAAAATCTTCCTGGTATTCGAAGCCAATCTCGATGGTTGTTTCCAAACAGTCTGCCACGAAAGCCGGACTAAAAACCAACAATCTTTTGGCACCAGACTCAGCCAGGTGCTCGATGGTATCGATAGTATAGGGTTTTGCCCATTGTTCTGGCCCCAGACGAGATTGAAAGGAGGTGGTATATTGTTCTTCTTTCAATCCTAACTTTTTAACCAATGCCTTGGTCGTTGCGAAACACTGCGCAGAATAACAAAATTGGTTATCAATAGAGATGGTCTGACAACAATTCTCCACTTTTTGGCAATGGCTTTTACTGGGGTCTCCTTTCCTCAGTTGTCGTTGTGGTACACCGTGGTAGCTAAAGATAATATGATCGTATGCATCCAAGTCGAATTGCCGGGCATTCTCCGCGAAGATTTCGATCATATCCTCATTGTCATAATAGGAATTCACCATCTTCACATTCGGAATTACTTGTTGTCTTCTCAAGATACGCATGACTTCATCATGGACAGATCCTGTCGTAGCGGAGGCATATTGAGGGAAAAGTGGGAAGATAATCAGCTCACTCACTTTTTTATCCATCAAGCGTTGAATTGCAGACTCCATAGAAGGGCTTTGATAGCGCATTCCTAATTCTACAATATATTCATCGCCTAATTTTTCTTGGACACCAGCAGCTACTGCCTCTCCATAGATTTTTAGTGGCGAACCTTCAGGAGTCCATAATCTTTTATACAACTTAGCCGAGCTAAAAGAGCGAAAGGGTGCAATAATACCTCTTACCAAGAGGTTCCTAGGTAACCAGGCATAATCTATCACTCTCCAATCAAGTAAAAATTGCTTCAAATATTTGCGTACAGCTGGAGTGGTTGGTGCATCTGGTGTTCCCAGGTTTACAATTAAGACTCCTTTTTTTCCAAAAACCATGTTTTTTGCCGTTTTTTTTGATTTGCAAATGTAGAACTCTCATTCGGGTTCTTTGGTTTAATGTAGGGGTAAATTCCATGTCATTTAATTAAAAGACAAGTTCTAGTCTCCTTTTCCCCCATTGTGTATGGCGTCTATCACCTAGTTCTATAGCTGCATCATTTCCTATTGAAATGTCTGCTGGAAATCCGTTACTTTTGCGTCTCTGATTAGCAACAATAAATAACAACGATATATGTCAAAGCCTTTAATCTTAGTCACCAATGATGATGGGATTGCCGCCCCAGGAATTAGGAATTTAATTGAAGTCGCCAAAGAATTGGGAGAAGTTGTAGTCGTCGCACCTGATTCTCCGCAATCTGGTATGGGTCATGCCGTCACTTTATCTCAACCATTACGCCTTAAACCAGTGGATATTTTTCCTGGTATAATGGCCTATGAATGTACGGGCACACCCGTAGATTGCGTAAAGTTGGCTAAAAATGTATTGCTTAAGGATCGCCATGTCGATCTTTGTGTTTCAGGTGTCAATCACGGCTCAAATGCCTCTATCAATATTATTTATTCGGGGACATTGTCTGCGGCAATGGAGGCTTCCTTGGAAGGGATTCCCTCTTTGGGTTTTTCTCTGTTAGATCACACCTTCAGTGCTGATTTTGAGCCAGCAAAGCCTTATATTAAACATCTAATGGAATACACCCTGGAGAAGGGAATGATCGCTGGCTGTTTACTGAATGTCAATATTCCTAAACTTCCTGCTAATCAAATCAAAGGAATAAAAGTTTGCCGCCAAGCAGATGCCCGTTGGATTGAAGAGTTTGTGGAAGCCAAAGACCCAAGAGGTTATCCGTATTATTGGATGACTGGCCGGTTTGTCAATGATGATAAAGGCGAAGACACGGATATTTGGGCCTTGGAAAATGGGTATATCTCTGTAGTTCCAGCCATGCATGATTTGACCAATTACCCAGCCTTAAAAGAGATTAAGGCAATGGAAGAAATGGCGCATGCCTGATTTTTGAATTAAGTAACAGCCAAAAAACAACTTACCGATTTTGATGGAATCTTCCCGATCTAAAGCCGGGACAGGCTTGCTCCAATACAGCGTTAAAAAGCCTCATCAATGCCCTGCATTGCCTACGTCTTTTGCCTTGTCTTGGCTCAAAGTCTTCTCGATCAAAATGCGGGACTTATTCTTTGTCCGTTACTAAGCACATATTTATGGAGTTCTTAAATAGAAACCACTGGGGAATAGGGTTTTTATTTGGTGTATTGGTACCATTTGTGGGTTATGCCCTACTCATGGTTCTCAATGACCAAATCTTAAAAGCCGGTAATTTTGGCGCAGGCGGAAACGACCCTATCTTTGATCAAACGAGTCTTTTGCTTTTTGCCGTTTGCTTGAATTTAATCCCTTTTACGGTTTACCAAAGAAGACGCTGGAGTCAAAGTATGCGGGGTGTACTGACGGCTACTATGCTAGGAGCAATGCTGTGGTTATTTCTCTTTAGCTCAAATATTTTTTAGCCATGCGCTATTATATCATTGCAGGCGAGGCTTCAGGAGACATCCACGGAGCCAACCTCATTAAATCCATAAAAGAGCAAGACCCTAAGGCGGAAATCCGATTTTGGGGCGGAGATCTTATGGAGGAAGCCACTGGAGCCCAACCTGTAAAGCATTATAAGGATTTGGCTTTTATGGGTTTTGTAGAGGTCGCTAAGAATATTCGCACCATCCTTAGAAACTTCAAGTTTTGCAGGGCAGATATTCAAGACTTTTCGCCAGACGCGATTATTATGATTGACTATCCAGGCTTCAATCTGAGGATCGCTAAATGGGCAAAGCCTGCTGGATATACCATTCTCTATTATATCTCTCCACAAGTCTGGGCCTGGAAAGCCAAACGGGTAAAGGAGATCAAAAAAAACGTCGATCAACTTTATACCATATTACCTTTTGAGGCCGATTTTTATAAAAAATATGATTATGAAGTTCAATTTGTGGGGCATCCGCTGTTAGATCATATTGCCAATTATAAGGCTAGAAAAGATGATCTCATTGATGGGGAGAAAGCTATTATTGCTCTCCTTCCAGGTAGTCGAAAACAAGAAATCCGCAGAATGCTTCCGCGCATGTTAGAAGTTGTTCCACATTTCAAGGAGTATCAGTTTATCATTGGTGGAGCACCAGCACAGGAGCTCAGCTTTTACCAGGAAATCCTTGATCAAAACTCTAAGCAGCAGGATGTTCGTATAGTCTTTAACCGGACCTATGACTTGATGCAGGCGGCCGATGCCGCTCTGGTAACTTCTGGGACTGCTACTTTGGAAACGGCTCTCTTCAATACACCTGAGATCGTTTGCTATACCGGCAATCCGATTTCTTATCAGATTATCAAACGGCTGATCAAGGTGAAATACATTTCCTTAGTCAATCTCATTCTGGACCAAGCTTTACTTAAAGAACTGATTCAAAAGGAATTATCCAAAGAAAACTTGATCAGTGAACTTCAAAAAATCACCGCAAATGGGCCAGAGAAGAGGCGGATTCTAGAGGGCTATCAAACCTTAAGGCAACAACTCGGCAATACGGGAGCATCCGCTCGCACGGCCAAGCTGATGCTGGAATATCTTACTAACAAAAAAAGCTAGGACTTCGTCCTAGCTTTTTTTGTTGTATTTGTCGCTTCGTATTAAATATGCTTCAAAAGCTCCGCTTCAATTTGAGCCGCTCCTCTTACTTTAGTAGACACTATAACCCCTTCTCTATTGATCATAAAGGCGCGTGGTATAGAAGTCACCCCATACATTTTAGCAGGCGCACAATCCCATTTTTTCAAGTCAGAAACATGATAAGGCCATGTCAAATTATCTTGTGCAATAGCATTAATCCAACGCTGCTTTTGATTGGTAAGCATCTGCGTTTTCTGATCTTCATTTAAGCGGCTCGCAGTCCGGCCATCAACTCCATCTAAGGATACACTGAAGATGGTAAAGCCTTGGTTTTTATATTTATTATACACCTTGACCACATTTGGATTTTCTCTGCGACAAGGCCCGCACCAAGCTGCCCAGAAATCCAATAACACCACCTGTCCTTTCAAATCAGATAGTGTATATTCTTTCCCGTCTGGTGAGGATAATTTGATATCTGGCGCAGGGCTTCCCACTTTCACTCTTTCTCTCATTAACTGTTGCTGGTGCAATTGCTCTACCTGAGCAACCCAGGTGCTATAAGCTCCTGCTAATTCACTTCCAGATTGTTGCGCTTCCAACTTCTGCAATGCCGTTTTATGAATAGGCAAAAATGTTCCATTCTGATTCAAGGAGACAAAGGCAACATAGGATCCCAACATAGGCGAGGATACGGTGTCTACGAAATTCTTTATATCATTGGAAGACATCTGACGAGAAATCAATTTTCCCATTGTTGAAGCCAATACAGTAGAACTTTTAGAGCCTGAAATATCTAGTTTATAATTCTGCATGGTACTCAAATCCCCTTTCAAGTCGATTTGGTTATCTCCATCCTCTAGTACTAAACTTATTCGTTTCGCTCCTATACGGACATTATAAATGCCCGGCTCTAGGCCTTCTGGAAAGTTGACAGTAAAGGAACCACTTCCATCTAGATCTGCTTTCTGAATGACGGCATTCGCTTTTCCAAAAACCACCTTATCAACAAACACCTGCAGGTTTTCTGCTCCAGTGAATTGCCCGTTGATTGTAGTACCTGGTAGTTCTTGATCACAATTCCAAAGTACTAAGCTGGTAAATAGAATAAGAATGAGTGTATTTATTTTGCTCATTTTATCTTGGTATTTGTTTTTCACACAAAAATAATCGAATTGATCATATAATGAGGGTTTCGCCTAGATCAATCGACTAAGGCCTTAAATTTGGAGCCGTCCCACTTCTTTAAACTGCCTAGTGAATCATTGTCGATGATGATTTCGTCACCTCTCACCTCTCCTAATCTTGAAAATGGAACGTTTTGAGAGTTCAAGAAGTTGACTAATTCGTCCTCTCGATCTGCTTTAGTTGTGACAATAGATCGACCTTGAGCCTCTCCAAATAGATACGCATCTTTTCTAAAATTAGTATCTGTTTCTATAACAAATCCATAATCATCTACCCTAGTGCAATCTAATAAGGCTTTAAAAAGGCCACCCTCTGCAATTTTATGAGCAGATACCAGCAAATCTTTTTGGATCAACTTGCGGATATTGATCATGATATGGTATTCCTCATCCAAATCAAAAATTGGACTAGGCGTAGCAGGCCCGTTAAATAGCTCCGCTAAAAAGGTAGAAGCATTAATATCGTTGTGAGGCGTTCCAATCATATAAATCAAATCCCCTGCTTCTTTAAATCCAATGCCTATAAGGTCTTCCGGACGGTCCAAGGAGCCTAGCATGCCAATGACAGGACTCGGTAAAATTGGACTAGTCCCCTTGTTATGGATGTTTTGATTACCAAAATTGGTCTCCACCTCGATTAGAGCCAACCTATATTTTTTTGCAGCTTCAGCAATACCTCTCAAGCATTGTTGCAATTGCCATTGGACACTTGAATTTCCAACATCTCCAAAATTTAATCCAATTGAAAAAGCCAGGGGTTTTCCACCAGAATTGATTATACCTCTGGCCGCCTCTGAAATAGCCATCATCGTACCAAGATAAGGATCAGACTTTATATACTTTGGATTGCCGGTCACCGTCAAGGCAAGGGTTTTATTGATTTCAGGAACTTGAAATACGGCCGCATCACTAGGTAAATTATAGCTCAAATTCTCTATTCCCTGGATACAATTGAAATACTCCATAGCACCACGCCTAGCAATGATATTCGGAGATTCGAAGATTTTTTGACCATTCTTTTCATAATCCTTTTGGTGCTTCATCTTCTTGTAGGAAAACTTGTTGGCCTTATCTACATAAGAAGGTTTCCTAGGATTTTTTAAAAGAGCTGGAAATAGTGCTTCCTGGTCAATGGCGCGCTTGGGTAAATCAACAATCACGCGGTCACTATCTCGAATAATGAGTCGTTCTTCCTCAAGAAGCTGACCAAGCCTGATCAATTGCATATTAAATCGATCAGCCAACAATTGAATAGGGTTCAAATCTTCCTGTGCTATGGATAGGAAAAAGCCATCATCGGAGGTTTGGTCTCCAATATCTGCTGTGATGTTTTCTTCCAGATTCAGAACAGACCAATCCACTTCTAAACCTAAAGGAAGGCCTTTAATTAAATTAAAAAGAGCAACATTCTTTCCTACTCCAAGACAGGAGGCGAATTGTAAATAAATGCCTTGTTCTTGGCAGGCAGCGTGTAGAGCTAAAATATTTTGTCTATAAAAATGGTCTGGAATAAGCGCCTCTCCAGCCGCATTTGTTTCCTCTTCAGCTGCTCTAGATAGCGACGGGTGCTGATCAAGGGGACTAAGGTAGAGCACTGGATCTCCAGCTTTGGCGCTAACTTTATTTTCAATGGTAGACTGTTTACCAATACCTAGTGTCAATACATTTGAGAGGCTGGATTGATTAAAGCTATCATCAAAGAAAAATTCTCCACCTAAGGCTGGAATACCACTAAAATTACTAGTATCTGAAATCGCAGAAAGAGATTGCTGGAATAAGTGATTGACTTCCGCGCGCTTGGTATTTCCTATTCTCAAGGCATTAATGGATACAAGAGGCTCCAATTGTTTTGCTAAAAGCTGTTGAAAACTTTTATAAAATAGATCTACACTTTTCTGATATGGAAAAAAGGGATAGGTTTTCCCACTTGTTGAAATGGCTAAGCTCAGAAAAACATCATTTCCTAAGTTAAAATATTGATGCCCATTTTCTTGCACCACCTTATTGGATGGTTTCAGCGCATGGGCTATAATGGGAGAATCAACATTTATAGCCGAACTAGATTTTTTAAGTTGGCTCAGAAATAAGAGATCACCTGTACTGGGCGATTTGCCTAATATCTGCTCCAAGACTTTTAGTTGATCTGAACTAATATCAATCCTGGAAAAAAATTCTTCTTTTTCTTGCGGGTGTATGCCTTCCATCCTTCTTCGCTTTTAGATCACGTTCGTGAAGTCTAAGTTATCAAAAATACGCGAAGTGCATAGCAACTAGGCTGCTAAGATATTAGGAGGGTAATAAAATCGTTTGGGGAATGGTCACTGAATGAAGTAATTGATATAAAAGAAAATGATTAGATAGACCCAAAGGCCATCCAAGAAATGCCAATAAATCGTCAATAATCTCAATTTCAGTCGCTTTTCAGGGTCAGAAAAATAAACTAAAACCGACACCGGCTCTTTCATTTGCTTTTTAGCTTTATACAAAAATAGGCCTAAAAAAGGCAGGCCTCCAATTACGTGGGCAAAATGTAAGCCAGATATGACGTATAAATAACTAGCGGAGACATCGGTATTAATAAAAATATCCTGACTGAATAAGGTACGCCAAGCCACCATTTGAGCCCCCATAAAAACAAAAGATAGGACTATCGTTGCGATCAAGGCTTGCTGGTATTTTTTAGTATGATCAGCTAGGTAACATCTCTTGGCCCAAACCATTGTGGCGCTACTCCCGAGGAGGATAAGCGTATTAAAAAGGAAAATAGGCGGCAGTAGAATAGGTGGCATTCCCTTTTCTATACGCGTATAAACAAAGGCTACTGTCAAAGCAAGAAAAAGAACGCTAAGCCCGATTAGCAGTAAAACCAAATAAACATTATAGGGATGGAAGGCAAAGTTATCTTCAGTTTCGCTCACAGGAGCTCTTTCAAAGGGTTGATCGCTCATCGCTTGTTTTTATTTCTTTTACATCTTTCACTACAATAAATAACGTATTCCCAATCCTTTTGCCATTTTTTCCTCCATCTGAAAGGTCGCTCACAAACTGGGCAAACCTTTTCAGGAAGATGGCTTTTATTTTTTTGCTTGGGCAATGTTAAGTATTTGTTTACCATACAAATAAATAAACTGGCAAATTGTTGTTAGTTTTAGGACCATGTATACTGTTTAGCTGATAAACTATATTGAAACTGATATGATTCCTACCGAAAAGATACTTTTTGACATTGATCAGCCGATAAAGGAGCAATTTACGGAGCAATTTTTTTTAGCGCTTAAATTACGCTTAGTGCAAGAGCATCAGGTAGAGCAGTTCCAGGCTTTCTCTGAGCGGGTTTATGAATCAGGTTTTAGAGATACGATTGCTAGAAAGGCAGATGAAATGCAAGACTTTGTAGATGAGCAAATGGCTAGTGGGAAAGCTAATTTCCTGAGTATCAACCGAGAAGCTATTCTCATTTTTGAGGATATTCTTGATTATTTCATCATTCGCTTTTGCCCTGATTTGACGGAAACAGCGCTCCCCGAGACCATACTCAAGCATCAATATAGCAATACCAAAAAGAGTCCGCTCAAAACCTTAATCTTTGATTATTTAGACTTAGAATCCGAGCGAGAGCGATTTTATAGAGACTTTGTAGAACTGCCTAGCCACAAACTACAAAATGCAACAGAGGCATTCCTCAAAGCCGCCCGCGATGAAGAGGTCTTTTTTATTTGCGATACCTCATTACTGGCAAATGGTAAAACTGGTTTTGCTATGACCGATAGAAGTATCTATTGGAAGCCCCCATTCCAGAAGGCTCACTTTGTGAATTACCAATCTTTAGAAACTATCAGCCGAGAAAGAGAATGGATTAAGATCAATGATGCTTTTTTCAACGTCAATCCATCTTTAAATCTTAAGCTCCTCAAACTTTTAAAGAAAATCAAACACTCCTTCTAACCTACCCCAATTCACAACCTACCTCCGCCAGAAGCTTGGTAGGCAGGCCTCACCACTTCACCCTTCGACCGCCGGAGCTCAGCGAAGGAGGTACATGACTATATCGCCACTTCACCACTTCACCACATAAAAAGGCCCCGTACTCCTTTGAGACGAGACCTTCATAAACGACCTGAATAATTTCTTTTAGTTTATAAGTTGAGGAGGTTATGAGGTTATGAGTTGATGAGTTTAAGGTAGATTACTCCTGCATTTATTATCTCTAATAAAACTTCTAAACGACCTGAATGATTTCTTTTAGTTTATAAGTTGAGGAGTTGAGAAGGTTAGGAGTTTAAGACGAAAAACTAGTTCCACGCCTCGATTCCTAAATCCTAAACAATTCAACTTAGCACACTTAACCTTATAAACTCATAAACCTATTAACTCTTTAAACCCATAACCTATTTCCCCTAAACCTACCAGCCCTATCCATAAATCAGCATAGAACAAAATCTCCTACTCGAAAAGAAACTATTACAAGATTTACTTTTTCTCATAATTTCCATTATTTTTGTACTGTATATTATTCGCCCTTTATTACTTTATGTCCTATCTAGTTTCCAAAGTACATCAGTCTCAGCAGTAGGATCGGTAATCCTCAATAACTCCTTTACGAGTTTAATTGGAGTACTATTTCTGCTTTATTTTATCCTAGATGATATAGTCAGTCTATTTATTTTATCATCTTTAAACTCGAACTATGAGCTTACAGCCTAGATCTGGCCCGCTTGGTATTCGGCTAGCTAGTCATTTGCTGAGGAGAGCAAGTTTCTCTTACAGCATTCCCCGAATTCAGCAATTTGCTACCATGAGCGCTTCGGATGCGGTCGATCAACTCTTCCAAATTCCTAACTTCACGCACCCTGAAGGCCCCATTAATTGGGAAGACGGCCAAACTGCATGGCTGACCGACATCGCCAACTACCGCAATGGGCCTGCTACTAACATGGGCCCACGTAGAAACGCTATCTGGTTATGGGTTGCTAATGAGTCCATAAAGGATACTTCTATAAGACATAAAATGGCCTTTTTCTGGCACGCTATCTTCGTCACAGAGATCGATAATGATTGGCGGGAATTCAACCTATTTAGGCTATTCCAGGAGTTTTGTATTGGTAACATTAGAGACCTCGCTTACAAAACAACCCTTGATAGTAAAATGCTCCGCTACCTCAATAATAATACCAATGATAAAGGTAAACCCAATGAAAACTACGCTCGCGAGTTTTTGGAGTTGTTCACCATTCTAAAAGGAGCAACTATTGGAACTGGAAATTACACCAACTATACAGAGGAGGATATTATCCAAGCAGCTAGAGTACTTACGGGTTTTAATGACTCCAATAATACCAATCTTGATCCAGATACAGGATTAACGACGGGTATCGTCAATTATAATCAGCACGATGCTGGTAATAAAACCTTTAGTGCTGCCTTTGGACACCAGACCATTCAAGGCGCTACCGATGCAGAGGATATGTATCGTGAGTTAGGAGCCTTTGTCGATATGATATTCCATCAGATGGAAACGGCAAGAGCTTATGTACGTCGCTTGTACCGCTTTTTTGTCAGTGATAAAATTGTGGATACCGTAGAGCAGCAAATCATCGAACCGCTCAGTATACAGCTCTACAATGATCAATACGAAATAGAAGGCACACTAAAGGCACTCCTGAAAAGTGATCATTTCTACGATAGCGCCGACCAACTCTTGGGAGACCAAACAATTGGTGCGAAAATTAAAAGTCCACTCGAATTACTTTTAGGTAGCCTCAATCTTTTTGATGCCAATCAAATGGGTAGCCTTTCGGCTGACCCCGCTAAGTATATCAATTATCCGCGGCCATTCCTACTAGAGACCTTATTGCCTTTAGGTTTTTCGGTGTATCCTTTAAGCGTAGAAGGCTACCCGGGCTTTTTTAAATCGCCTAACTACAGCAAATACTGGTTTGACCAGGCTACGATTGCCTACCGATATCGACTTCCTAATGCGCTCATAGATGGTAAAGCTGTGAAAGGAAACCGTAACGCACCATTCCAAATGGATGTAGTCAGCTATTTTGATCAACATTTTATGAATCAAGAATATGCAGAGGATTTGGTTCGACAATTCTTAGAATTTACGCTTCCTGCCATGCCCGACGGCGAACGCTTTGGATATTTTTTACAAAAACTATTGGGCGACCTAAGTACGATCAACTGGATGTTCGAATGGCAGAACTTCAAGCAATCGGGCGAAGACGATGCCGTTCGCATTGCTTTGACGGATTTATTCGAAGCAGTAGTCGGCTCACCCGAATTTCAAACATTTTAATCCCACAACATGAACAGAAGACAATTTATCAATAGATCAGGAGCATTAGGCATGTTTCCTTTGATGGTTGGTGGTTTCCCATGGCGAAGTATGGCAGCTACCAGTCCTTTATATATGAACCCTTGTACACCAGGCGATCGCTCGGTAGTCATCATCTTCTTAAATGGTGCGAATGATGTAATCAATACAGCGGTACCCTTAAATCAATTTTCTGCCTACACCAATCATAGGCCAAGTATATATCTACCTGAGTCAAGTCTAATCACCTTGGATAGCAACTTATCAGATAATCAATCTTTGGGTCTCCATCCTAGACTTGACCCTTTTAAAAATTTATACGACGATGGCCTGCTAGCGATGGTTCAACGAGTTGGGTATGATCAACCCAATCGCTCCCACTTCAAGTCTACCGAAAATTGGCTAACGGGCAGTGGAGGTAATCTTCCCAACCTCAAAGATGGATGGATGGCTAGATTCTTGAACAATCGCTTTCCAGGTTATCAAGGCACTCCCTTTGAGGGGGAACCCGATCCACTAGGATTACTTTTTGGTAACACCATATCAACAGGATTCCATTCCTCAGAAGAGCACCGGCTGGAAATCAATTTATCAGGTCAGGATCCAGCAGGATTTTACACCTTAATTAGTTCACTTGGTGGTGCCCCCATTCCAAATATTCCAGCAACTGATCAAGGAGAGTTACTCTCTTATTTAGAAACCATCAGCGGCAGTGTAAATGTTTACGCCGAAAGAATATCTCATACCTTTAACCAGGGAAGTAACACCGCCAATTATCCCAACAGCTCCTTAGCAAATCAGCTAAAAACAATAGCCAGGATGCTAAGCGGAGGTTCTCGTACCAAACTTTTCATGGCAAGTATTGGTGGCTGGGATAATCACAATTACATCAATAATGTAGGCGCTACTACAGAAGGTCGCCATGCTGATCTACTAGGAGATTTAAGTTCTTCAGTTGGTGCATTCCAAAATGACCTTAGCGCAATGGGCTTAGATAATAATGTCCTCACCGTGATTTTCTCGGAGTTTGGAAGAAAGGTCATCCAGAATGGTAGTCAGGGGACAGATCACGGCACGCTTTCTACGATGTTCTTGGTAGGAAAAGGAGTAGAAGGAGGTGTTTATGGCAACAATATCGACTTGAACGATCAAGACGCTCCTGGTGCACCCAATCCTTCTCAATTAGAATTTGATTATAGAAGTGTTTTTGCCAGTGTTCTACAAGATTGGTTGGGAGCGGATGATGGGGCTTTACAATCTACTTTTATCAATCCCCAAAATTATGCGAATAAACCGGCTCTAATTAATACCAATAACTTGGTTCCCTCGGAGTGTTACTTTAGTCCTCAAGTACCTACTTCTTGTGCATGTATTCAAGTAAAAATATTGTTAGAAGGTTATTATTCCAATGAGGCTCAACAGATGACGACTTCATTATTAGACTATAACTTGTTGCCTACTAGCCAGCCTTTTGGTCAAGCACCCTTCAATTATGCCGGAACCGAATCCGTAGCTAGTTGGCCCGAAGACACCGTAGATTGGGTATTGGTAGAGTTGCGATCAGCAACAAATCTCCAAGAAGTAGTTGCAAGAAAGGCGGTCCTCCTCTCTCAAGAAGGATTGCTTATGGATACAGATGGCAACAAAGGTATTTCCTTTGAAAATGTGGTAGATGGCTTATATCATTTAGCTATTTTTCATACGAATCACTTAGCAGTTTTAAGCGCGGATCCTATACCAACTGGTCTCTCTTCTTTCATTTATGATTTCACAACAAGTGCTGAAAAGGCAGAAGGGTTTGAGCAGCAGAAAGACCTAGGGGGACTTTACGGACTTTATGCAGGCGATATTGATCAAAATCAGATTATTAACAACCAGGATTTCAACTCCTGGCAGTCTAATCTGCAAAATGTACCTGCTTATAATGCCAATGACTTAACTGCTGACGGCCTGGTCAATAATGAAGATTACGATTTATGGTTAGCAAACCGCAGTAAACTTGGCCAACTAAAATAATCTATCATGCAAACAATCATCAAATATATATTTCTCTTCTTTTCCATTCCTTATTTCGGTTTTGCCCAAGGTTTGGAAGTACAATTTAATGGTCAATTAGATTGTGGCCAATCTACTTATTGTGTAGACATTGTCCTATCGAGTGTTGATCAAACAAGTTATCAAGTAGGCGCTTCTGCCCTATTCTTCAATTATAATCAAGAAGCCTTACAATTCAGGGATTATACTCCTGGAGCATTTTCACCTGACCTTCCCTGCTTCACTATGAATGTACCGGCTTGGGAAATTCAGCAATATGATGCCTATAGTCACCCAGGTGATTTCCACCTTGTGCTACAAAATAGTTTGGAAAACACAAGTTGCCCAAGTATCGTGAATGGACATAACCTTGTCATAGGTACCCTTTGCTTTGATGTTTTACAGGAAGGTGGTCATCCGGATCTACAAGTCGATCCATTTCATACAAGTTTTAACCAATTCGGAACAAATACTATTCTGCCTTTTCTGGGAGGAGCCATGAATAGTCAGGCTGGCGATCTCGCTTGTACTTGTCCCGGTGCAGGAAGCCCTTGTGACGATCAGGATATTTATACGAGTAATGATCAATTCGACATCAATTGTAACTGTAAAGGCGAATACGCTGATCAGGACCAGGATGGAATTGTAGACGGAATTGATCCCTGTACAGATCAATATTATGAAGCGGAAGATGCTGAGATCAGCGGTCCTAATATTAAAAACAATAGAGCCCAGTACTATGGAAGCGGCCTGGTAGATTTTAATTGGGGCAATAATGAGTATGTACGTTTCACCATTGATATAGCAACTGAAGGTCAGTACGAGATTAATTTTCGCTATGCCCTAGAGGGTGAAGATAATGTCTTTCAGATTAGTGTCGATGGACAAATAGTGGAAGCAGCCCTGCCATTTTCCCAAACTCAAAGCTGGAGCGATTGGCAGTATCAAGGTATAAGTCGAAACTTAAATGCTGGGCAACATACCATCGAATTGCTCAATCCTAGAGGTCGTGGCCCCAATCTTGATCGATTAGGTGTCTCCATTTGTACCGATTGTGAACAAGCTGGGATGCCCTGCGATGATGGTGACCCCTGCACTATAGACGATATCATTGATGCTAACTGTAATTGTGGAGGTCGTGTGGTAGATGAAGATAATGACCAAGTGCCTGACATTTGTGATCCCAATGTTGGTGATGCCACTACTTTATCTTTTGAAACGGGATTAATCCATGAGGTTACCGATCAGTGGATCACTGTGGAGTTGGAAAAAACCTATCAGTCTATGGTCGTTATTGCCACTCCCTTGCTTCTGGACAATAACCAACTTCCTGTGGTGAGTCGGATACAAAATGCCGCTGGAAACAGCTTCCAGCTCAAGCTTCAAAACCCAAGTGGTTCCAGTTTTAATCCGGGTGCGATCTACTATGTCGTAGCAGAAGAAGGGGTGTACTCTCAAGAAAAAGATGGCATTAAAATGGAAGTCAGGAAAGATTCCAGCTTATTAACCGCCAATTTTCAAAACTGGGGAGAGACGGAGGGAAGGAATTATCAACAGATGTATCAAAATCCCGTCGTACTAGGACAGGTAATGAGTTTCAATGATCCGAAATGGTCTGTCTTTTGGGCAACGCAGCATAATAACAGTAGGGATATCCCAATTGCAAGCAGCCTTGCTCTAGGGAAAAATGTAGCCGAAGATAGTGATCGGGAAAGACAAGCTGAGGTCATTGGCTCTATAATTTTGGAAGCAGGAAGCTATACCATTCAAAACAAACTGATTGAAGCCCAACTTGGAGATAAATCTATTAAAGGTTTGAATAGCAGAGGGTATCAATACGACCTACTCCACCCAAGTTCTAGAGGGGCCGTTTTGAGTACGGCGGGAATGGAAGGCGGTAATGGAGGCTGGCCCGTTCTATTTGGGGCGCAGCCAATTGATGAAACTCATCTCACTTTAGTCATAGATGAAGACCAGATAAGGGACGAAGAACGTAGCCATACATCGGAGCAAGTGGCCTATCTCGCATTTGAAGATATTATTTGCCTACAGGATAGCGATGGAGATACGGTTTGTGACGAGGATGACATTTGTCCTGGCTTTGATGACTTATCAGATGAAGATGGTGATGGTATCCCTGATGGATGCGATGATTGTAATGTCTTACTGGCTGGTACTCCTTGTGATGATGGCAACCCTTGTACTGTTTTAGATCGTTACACCTTTGATTGTGGCTGTCAAGGAACACCAATGGACAATGATGGCGACGGTGTCTGTAACTGGGAAGATGTATGTGAGGGCTTTGATGATAATATTGATATAGATGAGGACGGTATTCCAGACGCTTGTGATCCTAATGTTGGTGATGCGACTACTTTTCCAATAGAAACTGGGGTTCTTGATCAGGTGTCTGGAGAATGGATTACGGTACCATTAGCTAGATCCTTCAACGCTCCTATCATTGTGGCTACACCTTGGCTCCCTTCTATAAATTACAAACCAGTGGTGACTAGGATTAGAAATGTAAGCTCTAATAGCTTTGATTTAATGGTGCAAAACCCTGGCGGAATAGTCGACACCAACTATACAGTCTTTTTCACCGCGATAGAAGAAGGTATTTACACCCAAGAAAGAGACGGCGTCACCTTAGAAGCCAGAAAAGAAATTGCCGATCAAACCGCCCGAAAAGGAAATTTTGTAAGAGAAACAAGAGCATATCAACAAGGCTACAATAATCCCGTCGTCTTGGGGCAAGTAATGAGTCATAATGATCCAGCATTCTCTGTTTTTTGGACTTCCAAACATAACAGTGCTAGCTCTCCTCCAAGCTCTGATAGTTTTGCTGCTGGCAAAAATGTCCTAGAGGATAGTTCCCAAAATCGACAATCAGAGACCATTGGCCTGATCATATTAGAAGCTGGGCAATATAATCTATCAGGGATAGAGATAGCAGCGAAACTAGGAAGTAATACAGTAGCTGGAGTTCAAAATAGCAGCACTGGATACTTGTACAGCTCAGACATAAGTAGTCCTGTTGGAGCTATCCTGAGTGCTGCTGGTTTAAATGGTGGTGATGGATCATGGCCAATTCTTTTTGGAATGACTCCTACAAGCGCGGCGGGGATCAATTTGGCAGTAGATGAAGATCAAATAACCGATTCCGAAAGAGCACACACTACGGAAGAGGTTGCCTATTTGGCTTTCAACCAGATCATTGATAGGCCATCTACATTAATTCAATCCGCTACCTTTGAAAAGGTCACTACTCTAGAGGGTCTTGAAAAAGAACAGCCTCCAATAGTATTACATAAGAATTTAGACACCAAACAGATAGAACAAGAGCACCAATTAAAGCTCTATCCTAATCCATCAGGTGGTGTTTTAAATTTGGAGGGTGAAATTCCAGTTGGGAAGCTGCGAAAAATCTTGATCACCGATGCGCAAGGTAAAGTAATACTGACGCAAGTAATGCTCGACCCCACCCAAACATATTTGAAACAAGCATTCAACTTAAGTCAGCTTGTGGATGGCATTTATTTCCTACACATCATCACCGATGATAAAAGTCGTATAGAGCGATTCGTAATTACACATCGATAGTATAAGGGGCCTTTTTATGGAAAAACATCCAAAGAGTATATTCCTAAAAAGGCCCCGTACTCCTTTGAGACGAGACCTTCATAAACGACCTGAATAATTCTTTTTGGAGTTTATAAGTTGATGAGTTGAGAAGGGTATAAGTTTAAGGCAGATCACTCCTATATTTATCATCCCTAATAAACCTCTTAAAAGACCTGAATATTTCTTTTAAGTTTATAAGTTGAGGAGTTGAGAAGGGTATGAGTTTAAGACGAAAAACTAGTTCCGCCCCTTTGTCAGCACCATTCCTAAACCCTATACCATTCAACTTAGCACTCTTAACCTTATAAACTCATAAACCTATAAACCCTTTAAACCCATAACCCAATTACCCATCTAAACTAACTAAACTACTTCTCTTTATCTACAATTCTGGGTCGGACATGGCCGCACACCCACCAAATAATCTTCTACTTCGCCACCTAGCAAGGAAACTCCTATAGAGGACATATTCGTCTCATTCACATCAAAGAGTCGGAAACGTGCGCCTAACGGTTGAGTCGTATTGGCATCAGCAGGTACATCAAAGGATAGAGTGACTTGTTGTGTTGTGGCCGTAGTGCCCGAGATAATGCTTGAAGTAGCCGCCTCTCCTGGTGAAAGAATACCATCCGCATTCCAATCGATCCAACCGACAACTTGACCTTCTGTGCCGGTAGGAACTTGGATAGTAATCGGTACTTCTACGCCCGTCTGGCCAGTAAATAATGCGGTAGGTAAGGTCACTCCATCCTCATCTGCTCCATCATCAAGTGCATCTGTACTCGGTTGTCCATCTGTCTCTTCATCTACGACAGCCCCAATGAAAAAATCAGGTAGAATCACGTGAGCAGCACCCGCTCCTTCGCCACCATCTGTAATATCAGTTGGATAAGTTCCAGGTAGATTGAAGTCAGGTAAATCTCCATAATCGTAATCACAGTGGATATTGGAGTAGCAGATGGTCACTACGTTACTAGTATCTGAGCATTGCTCATTATTACAACCCACAACATAGCTCCTCACCTTAAAGTAAACGGTATCGGTCGTAGTGAATAAACCTGGACTTGGTATGTAATCAATGGAGGTAGCACCTGGAATTTCGGCAAATCCACTTACCGAATTTGTAGTACTTGATAGCCATTGATAATTGATAGTGTTACCAGATGTAGCAGGCGCATCAATAGTGAAAGGAATAAGATTCTCTCCGTAAATCGGGCATAGAGTTGTATCTCCTGAAACCTCAGGAGCAATAATACTATCTACACTAATATTTATAGCTATACTAAATGGTCCGCAATTAGAATTCCCTCCGCCAACTGATGTGTAGGAAAATGACGCACAAGTGGCAAGGTTGCCTGCTGGGCATCCATTGTCGGAAGGGCAAATAAAATATAAATAGCCATAAGACTATAAGTCTTAACTATTGCCCATTTGATAGAGAGGTCAATTTTTTTCATTAGGTCGAATATTAATTTTTAGAGTGGAGCTATATCTAATTTACGCCCTCTATCTCATTGAGTAAAGGTAGGATTATTTTGTAAAGCATAATTATATCCAAGCAAGTATACAAAGAAGGCAGAAACCAAGTTAAAGCTGAAGTACCTCCATCGCTATTTCTTTTTTCTCCCAAGGCACAAAAATATGATCATGATGATATGCAGCAAGCACATTACAACTTATACCTGCTTCTGCTAATAATTTGGAGAAATAAGCAGTGAACCCAACCGCCTCTAGATCGGACTGAACAGCCAAAGTGATCCAGGCCGCTTTATACGTATACGGAATTTGATATCGCTCCGCTATCGCCAGTTCCAGAATCAAAGTCAAACCTTCTGCTTCCCTGAAGCTAGCATGAATATGCTTCATTGGGATATCAATACCATCATCGACTGTGGCAAATACATAAGGTTCTGTATGCAGTTGAGCCTGCATATCTGCAATCAGGCGTTCTAAATTATTTTCCATAATAATTCTACTCAAATGATACTACCTCACCTACTTTCAGTTTCATCGCTACTTCTTGCTTAAGCGGATAATCCCAACAGGCATTTATACCAAAAAGCACTTTTCTACCCTGCTTTCTAAAAGAAGATAGTGTTTTGAGCGGCTCTACTCCCTTTTCTCCAGTAATGGGGTCTACTGTCAGCAGGGTGCATCTAGCACAGGGCTTGAGTGATCGAAATGGAATAGCTCCGATTCGAAAGGAGGTCCACTGATCTTCTTGCCAGGCAGCTAGACCCTTTATGATAAAGTTGGGGCGGAATCTATCCATGCTTATCGGCTGCTCTAGTTTTTGATTAAGGTCCTCTAAGGAGGCTTGGTTGGCTAATAGGAAGGGAAATCCATCAGCAAAGCTGACATCATCTTGGGGCAGAGCGTATTTCTGGTTGACTGGACGCTTGCTTTCATCGGGCATATAAACGAGTCGGCACTTTCTTTGCAAAGCTTCTGAGAACCAAGCAGCAAATTCAGGGCCAAGTTCTTGCGCATCACAAATATCATCCCATACTTGCACTTTTACCTTTTCTTTCTCTAAATCCTGGGCAATTGGCAGCAGTATTTCTCCTAAATTCTGGCTGCGATGTCTAATGATTAGACCATCTTTCTCCTCATTGAAAGCGAGGATGATTTGACTCATTTTGGGATCATTCCTTTGCGTGAGAAACATCCCATCTTCGTCTACCAGCATCCATCTTCTGTCCAACGCGAGCCCTTTGGGTTCTAGGCTTGCTTCTTCTACTTTGATGCCGCTGACGGATTTAATAGGATAGATGTTGATTCCAGTCAGGTGTACTTGCATGGTTATTTTTGAAAACAAAGTAATAAAAACTATATTTAAATCTTTATTGATACTGATTCAAAAAAATTAAAATGATTAACAAACAGAGAACCTACACACTCCTCCTATTTCTATTACTAGGAGCGACTTCTCTATCAGCCCAATCGGTTCGGCGACTCATCAGAGAAGGCATCACCCAGTACGAAACCCGAGCCTACTCTACCGCCATTGAAACCCTACAAAGAGCCATAGACCGTAGACCCAACGAAGAAGAGGCCCTGGCTTATCTTGCGGCGTCTCTAAGAGAACTCAACCAGATGGAAGAAGCAGCTGATAAATATGCCCTAGCTATGCAGAATGTAGCCCGACTAGAGGACAAACATATCCTTGCTTTTGGGCAAACCCTCAAAGCCCTAGGTAGGTATGATCAAGCCAAACAAGTTTTTCAAGTTTATGCCGGACGCAATCCAAGCGTGGGTAATCATTTTGCCTCTTCCTGCGACTTTGCTGTAAACCCGGATAACTTGGATACGGATTTCTCTGTAACTAACGAGCGTATCAATAGTTCAGCTGCTGATTTTGGGGCTGCCTTTTACCTCGATAATGTTGTTTTCTCCTCTGGTCGTACTGATGTGCAAAGAGCAAGTTACAACTGGGATGGCCAGGCCAAAAATCAATTATTTTTAGCTACTGAGGGCATCGATGGCTATCTCCAGCCTCCTCGTTTTCTAAAAGGCACAGCAAGTACTAGAGGCGAAGGACCAACTTCCTTCACTGCACAGGGCGAGATAATTGCTTTTACCAATAACGATTTTATCAGCGGTATCAGACAAGATCCTGGCAAAGGAAATGAGTTGGTTTTATATGTAGCTGACATGGGAGCCAACGGCACCTGGTTCAATGAGAAAGCCTTTGTCCATAATGATCGCAATAGCAAAACGGGCTATCCTAGTTTTACACCTGATGGCAGCGCGATGTTTTTCGCCTCTGATCGAGAAGGTGGATACGGTGGCTATGATCTTTATATTTCCTACAAAGAAGGAGAAACCTGGTCTGTCCCCATCAATTTAGGGCCTGTAGTCAATAGTGCTGGAGATGAAATTTCACCATTTTTTGACGGTACCGACTTGTACTTCTCCTCTAATTATCATTTTGGATATGGAGGTTATGATGTCTTTAAAGCTACCGAGCGGAGTGGCCAGTGGGCAGAGGTGAACAATGCAGGTAAGCCCATCAATTCTCCAAGAGATGATTATGGCTTTATCTTTGATCCCTTTAAAAATGCCGGATACCTTACTTCTAATCGCCCAGGTGGAAGAGGTGCAGAAGATATTTATAAAGTGAGTAAAGCTAGCACTAGTTCGGTCATCATTAGAGTAGTAGATGCCGCTAATGGCTCGCCGGTATCCTTTGCCAACCTCGATTTTTCTGCTTGTAATCTAAATTTAGAAGGTGGAAATACCAGAGCAGTTGCCGACTCTCGTGGGGTATATTCCTTTCCCATACCCTTCAATATCGATTGTGATGTGATTGTCACTAGTCCAGGCTATGGAAGCAAAAGATATGCTTTGAACTCTTCGAACCTTATCAATGCCACTGATCTTGAAATCCCTCTGACCAGAGAAGGACAGGAATATTATGGCCAGATTGTAAGTTATACCACCCAGCAACCTATTCCAGGGATTAGGGTTACCGCACGAAATTTGGAGACAGGTAGTACCGACCAGGTGACCACCGACCAAAATGGTACTTTCAGGCTAGGTTTACAGCCCAATGCTACTTATATTTTAATTTACTCCGGTGCGGGCTACCGTGAGGTACGACGCAATGTGAATACTTTTAACCTGACCCGCGATGGTTTAGGGGTCTTGTCCCTCTACCCTTCTACTTTTGTGGACGATACTGATCCAGGACCTAATCCCACACCTCCTCAACCACCGGGAACAGGAGTTAGTCAGGCTGGATTCTCTATACAATTAGGGGCATTAAGTAAAAATCCACCACTCTCTAGATACGATAACCTTAGCACTTTGAATGGAGGAGATGTCTATGTGAAACAATCTGGCGGCACCTATAAAGTCAGGTATGGTGTATTCCCCGATAGAGCGGCCGCGCAGCGTTTTCTTGGCTCCGTGCGCAACAGAGGATACCGCGACGCTTATATCGTGGCAGAAGATGGTGTAGTGATTGGCGGCAATAGCAGTGGAGGAAGTACAACACCACCAGTGACAAGGCCCAATCCAGGTACAGGTACTCAAGCAGGTAGTGGAACGGCCAACCCAGGAGCTAGTGGTGGCAACTACAAAATCCAATTAGCCGCCTTGCGGAATACTCGTTGGTTTGATGGATCATCCATTGCGAACCTAGGAACGATAGAAGATAGAAAAAGAGGTGATTTAACCATCAAATTATTAGGTGGTTTTCAAACACAATCTGCAGCACAGCAGGCCTTGACTACAGTGAAAAGAAATGGTTTTCCAACCGCTTTCATTGTTTTTGACAATAATGGTCAGCTACAACGTTTATAAAGCTATTTCAAGCCAAGTCGTTGCCAAAAGCTCTTTTTGGTGGCGACTTGGCTTTTCTCACTATCCTCCAACCAAGAGGCCGTAATCTCATTGAGTTTATTGACTTTATACTCGAAGTCCCCTCCTAATTTATCCCGAACTGCTTTTAAATTATCCAGTAATAATTGGACATCATCTGTCTCGGGCAGGGTTGCTGTTAGGTATTGGCGCATACGCTTAGCTAGAGTGGGAGATTTTCCATTGGTGGATACACCAATCTTCATGTCGCCTCTTTTCACGATAGAACATAGGTAGAAATCACATAAGTCGGGAGTATCCGCTACATTGGTCAGCAGATGCCGCGCTTCAGCCATCTCTTTAATTTCTTTGTGTAGCTCATAACTATCCGTAGCACAAATCACCAAATCTCGTCCATCTAAATCTGAGGGCTCAAAGTCTCGAACTTTAATATCTACATTGGGATGGTGCTTTTCTAAATCCCAGAGTTCTTCTCTCCGTATCTCTCCTGCCACTACTGTTACGGTAGCTAAGGGTGCGCTTTTTAGAACAGCTTCTAACTTTTCTAAACCAACATTACCACCACCGACAAGCAGCATATTGAGTTGGTGTAGTTTTAGAAAAACAGGAAACATGACGTTCCCCGTATTTTGGTCCATGTAGTTCATAGTTGATGGTTAATTGTTTTCTTTTGTAAATTCTTTTTCCAGGGTATTAGTTTTGCAGGATGGAACTATTCTAGTAAAAAATAGATTTTTAGATTAATCATAAGGTACTTTCTACCTTCTTTATCACCCTAAATTAAAAATCATGCAAAACTGTATTTTCTGTAAGGTCGCCAAAGGAGAAGCTCCTTCCTGGACAATTTATGAAAACGAAAGCACTTATGCCTATTTAGATATCAACCCTGTAAGTCGCTATCATACTTTGGTTATTCCTAAAAAACACTATCAAGATATCTTTGACATTGAAGAAGCCGATTTGCAAGATTTAATTGCTACCGTGAAAAAGGTATCTACCTATTATAAAGAACATTTGGGTTTGGAGGATATTCAAATCATCAGTAATAGTGGAGCTGCAGCACAGCAGACGGTTTTCCATTTGCATTTCCACATCGTACCGCGACATCATGGCGACAACTTAGATATTGTCTGGCGTACCCACCGCGAATGGCGGGTAGATTTTGATAAGATGTTGGAGAGTGTGACCATCAACTAAGCTGGTAAAGCGCTCCAAGGCGCTTTCTTTAGTAGATTTTAAATCACTCCGCGATCCTGAATGGTTTTCATAAAATTGTCTTTTTGTCTTTTACTTACTGTCAATCGATGCTTGCCTTCCAGGATCACTGTGTTACCATCTATTTCCTGGATGTAATTGAGGTTGATTATATGGGAGCGATGGATGCGGATAAAGTCTGAATCCGGCAGCATTGCTTCCATAAAACTCGTCCTTTGTAGTGCCAAAAATACATCGTCACTGGTATAGATTTTCACATACTCTCCATAGCTTTCTACAAATAAGATTTCTTGATATTTCACCTTGACCATCTTGCGATTGGTGCGTACAAAAAAGAAGTCTTTTTGGTCAGTTTGGGCGCTTGCTAAGAGGCCTTCCTTCTTGGTCCTTTGGAAATCTATTAATTCCTTGGCCTTATCTATAGCTTTTGAAAAGCGAAGAAAGGAAATGGGTTTCACTAGATAATCGGCTACATCTAATTCATATCCTTCCAGGGCATACTCTGAATAAGCCGTGGTAAAAATCACAATGGGAGGATCTTTCAATAACTTGACAAGGTCAATACCTGTTAAATCTTCCATATGAATATCTGTGAGGAGAATATCGACAGGGTGCTGTTCCATCCATTTCTTTGCAGCCAAGGCGTTGGTCTCTACACTCACGACTTCCAATTCAGCTAGGCGGCCAGCATAGGCAAGGAGAAGTTCTCTTGCGGGTTCTTCGTCATCGACTATTTGTACTTTATAATTCATGTATTCAGCTTATTTGTCAAGAATCAATAAGGAAGCTAATCAAGTTTTTCGCTCCAAAGGCAATGATAGCTTTAAGGAGTAAATATTATCCTGTATTTCTTCAAGCATTGTGTAATGCTCATCATATTGCAGAGCCAATCTTTTTTTGATATTCATTAAACCCAGTCCCGCATTTTCCACCACCTTCGATGGCTTAGGTTTAAAGGAGTTGGAGATATGGAATTGGCATTCATCATCCTGATTCACTAGAATATCAACTTTTAAAAAACCCTCAGAATCATGGATGACATTGCTATGTTTACAAGCATTTTCTACAATATTCACCAAGATAAGCGGTGCAATCAAATGAAAACCTTTTACTCCATGGTGTTGAAAAACAATATGCTTTTGAGCGGAGTTCTTCATCCGAAGGATGTCTAATAAATCTTCAATAGCCGTGATTTCTTTATGCAACTCCACTCTATTCTCACCACAATCGTAGACCATGAAACGGAGTATGGAGGATAAGTGCTCCAGCATAGGCCCCGACTTCTCATTCCCTGTTTGGACATAGGAATAAATGTTGTTGAGTGTATTAAAAAGAAAATGGGGATTGATTTGAGATTTGAGAAAATTGAGTTCTGCCTGAAGCTTTTCATTGCGTAGTTCGCTATGAGTAGTTGTATTTTTCATCCATTGTTCTACAAAATAATACAGACTTGAATAGGCTGATGTCAAAATGAGTAAGAGGTAATCATATACAATGGCGTCAAAAGTCAATAAAGTATCCTCATCGTCGTAGTTATACTCAAAGGGTAAAAGGTAATCAACGATATAATATAAGGCAATAAAACTGGTCATCGTGAGCAAGAAAAGCAATAGATACAACCACAAACGACCTTTCAAATATATGGGGAGTATAAAAAAGTAATGCAAGTAGGCCACCGCTCCAATCATAAAGGTATAATTGAGGGCGTAGACCAGCGCTTCTCCATTGGGGTAATAATCAACATTCTCTATATAATTGATCAGCAGGAAAATCAGGACGAAGCCCAACTGACCTATGATGGCATAGCGTTTAAATGTAGTATTATCAATCATCACCTAATTTTACAAAGAAATACAGGAATTGAGCTGTTTTTTTGTTCAGTGTCCTATTTTCTTCAACAAGCGGCCGTTTAAGTAGTTATTCATAAGCTGCAATACCATTCAAAATGGTAGGTAAAAGGCATGAAAGCTTGAGATCATCCCGAAATTTATTCCAAAAATCAATTATTTAATAGGGAATACTTTTAAGCCAAGCTTTCAAAGTCTACCTTTAAAAGTACTAATCCAAATGGAATGAAACGAAGCTATTGCACACTGATTGTCTGTTTCCTATTTACTCATTTACTAGCCCAGAATAGCTACCAGCTAGTTGGGCAAGTCGTTGAAAAAGAGAGCAACACTCCTCTAGAATACGCAACAGTGTCTGCTTATCAAGCCATCGATTCTAGCCTAATTGCCGGTACAATAAGTGATTTAGAGGGTTATTTCGAATTAGAGGTTCTTGGGGATTCCATCTTTTTAGAGGTTCAGTTCCTAGGTTTTGAGGTTTTCACTTCTTCGGTTTTCTTAGCCAAGGAGCGGTCGAATTTTGGAATAATCGGACTTGGTCTGAGCGCCGAAAGCTTAGCAGAAATTGAAGTGAGTGGGCGAAGTATCACCTCAAGCTTCCAGCTAGATAAACAAAGCTTTGACGCCCAACAATTTCAAAACGCTCAAGGCGGCACCGCTAATGATGTACTCAGCAATTTACCTTCCGTAAGTAGGAATGCTCTAGGCGAAATAAGTGTGCGGGGAGCCAGTGGTTTTTTAGTCATGATTAATGGAAGGCCCATCCAAGGTAATCCTAGTTTATTTCTACAACAGATACCCGCCAATGCTATTGATGACATCGAAATCGTCACTACCCCATCAGCCAAATTTGATCCCGACGGCAATGCAGGCATTATCAATATCAAAACTAAAGCAGTAAACAACGAAGGCCAATTACTTATTGTAAACACACTGTTTGGACTCCCAAGCATCGAAGCTTACGATAATCAAAACTCAACACCTCGATTTGGCGGCGATCTCACCTATAGCCTAAAAAAAGGAAAATGGGACCTTTCCTTGGGCGCAGATTATCGTAGATATGACATCTCCGGAAGAAGAGAGGGTTATGTCAATACCTACCTCAATGAGGTCTTGACGGAGTTTCCCTCGGATGGAGAACGTAGCTTTGATGAGGAGAACTATTCTGGTCGTTTAGCGGTCCAATACCAGGCTCACCCTCAACACAACTTTGCTGTTGGTCTTTATGCTGGAAAAAGAACCAAAGAAAGGACTGCCGACATCCTGTACCAGAACCAGCAACGTTCTTCCATTCCTCAAGATCGATATCGTGGTGCAGGATTTTACTACGACCAATTCCTGGATTTTGATGTAGTTTTTCGAGATGCTCCCGTTCTCAATAGTATCACCTATTTTAATGAGAATTTGCGGGTGCGACGAGGAGATTATATTATCGGCTCATTTGATTATCGCTACCAAATCAATCCACTTTCTGTGCTTAAAATATCTAGCCTTTATGAGCACACGGTGTTGGGTGGACCTACCGACAATGCCAGCTTAAGTTTTCCCAATACCATCGAAATTTTACAGCTGCAATTCAACACCAATGACAACCCCTTGGATGGCTTTCGCTTTCAAGTTGACTACGAACAGACTTTGGGAGAAGCTAAATGGGAAAGTGGGTATCTTTTTAGGTACTTGAGTCATCCAGGTGATTTCGACTATTTTGATAGAGACTTAGCAAATAATGTATGGATCGAAAACCCACTATTTACCAATCAGATAGATCTAGAACGGAGTATTCATGCTGGTTATACGCAGCTTTCTGGTCTTAAAGGTAAATGGGCGTATAATATTGGTCTGAGGTTAGAATATTTTGACCGTAAAGTGGAGATTGCACGCCCCGCCGAAAGCTATCGCTTGGATCAATGGAACCTATTCCCATCTCTTAATTTTGGGTATGAGCTTAGTCCCAATTGGCAGGCCAAAATAGGCTACAACCGACGTATCGAACGTACGACTACTTTCAAAATGACGCCTTTCCCAGAGCGAGAACATTCGGAGACTTTAGAGCAGGGCGATGCCGAATTATTACCTGAGTATATCGATAATGTAGAGCTTGGTGTGGTCAAAACTTGGGGCGATCATTCTTTGAGCGCGACGACCTATTATCGGCACGTAGAGAACGTCATTAATCGGGTCAATACTGTATTCAATGATACGATCTTGAATAGAATCTATACCAATGCTGGCGATGCCAATGCCTTAGGTTTTGAACTTGCTCTTACACTCTATCCTAGTGCCAATTGGCGTTTTTACTTGGGAGGAAATATTTACAATTACCAAATCAAAGGGCAGCTCTTCGAGGAAACCATCAATACTTCTAATACGATTTACTCGATTAATTGGAGTAGTAATTATCAATTCACGCCCACTTTTTCGGCACAAGCAGCTTTCAATTATTTATCAAGAAGGGTGACTGCTCAAGGAGAAGACTCCGCTTTTTACAATCCATCCTTAAGCATCAAAAAAACCTTCCTGGATAAAAAACTAAGCCTTAACCTACAATGGCTGAATATTGACATGGGACTTTGGGCAGCCAATGAGCAGCGCATTACGACCGAACGGTCTACTTTTTTCACCACAACCAACTATGTTTATGAAGTAGACATCCTACAACTAAGTCTTAGCTACCAACTCAATAGCTCCAATAAAAAAGTAGTCTTACCCAAAAGTGAGTTTGGTACTCGAGAGTTTTAATATTTCTTTTAACCAAGGTAAAACCTCCCCTCCTGATCTCTGGATATAGCGTCCCAGTGACCGAGGCAACCCTGCATGGCAACATAGATTCCAGGTTGAAGTATTTGCACAGCCGCTATAGCCATTCCCAGGTGGATAGGCGCATCAGAATTAGCAAATCGCTCTGGACGCATGGCCCCCGTTAATACCACTACTTTTTGAGTATTCTCTAAATGTTCGGCCAAATATTGGGCGGTCGCCAAAAGCGTATCCGTACCGTGAGTAACAATAATTTTATCTGTTGGCGCAGTATGGGTTAATTCTAAGATTACTTTCCGATCCTGCTCGGTGATTTCTAAGCTATCTTTTTGACAAGCCGTTTTCACCTGAAAATCAAAACTAGGATTTAGCTTTTCCAATATCCTATTTGTTGCTGGTTCTCCAAATTCGAAGGCCCAGCCGCCTTTGGATTTAGGGTAATCTTTGTCGATGGTTCCGCCGGTTTGGATGAAAAGTATTTCCATATCTTTTATTAAAAATTCTATATTAGATATCAGTAGGTAAAAGTAGTGTACTTTATTCAGCTAAGTATCTTTATATTGGCAATCTATCTCTAGGCAAGAGGAACAAACCACCTCATTTAAAGTAATCTTTACCTGACTTGAATTTAAGAAATAAGACAATGGATATCGAAACCTTTAGAAATTATTGCCTCAATAAAAAAGCAGTGGAAGAAACTTTTCCCTTCGACGAAACGACCTTAGTATTTAAAGTCATGGGCAAGGTCTTTGCCATTACGGGCCTAAATGCGGAGGAGTTCACCGTCAACCTCAAATGCGACCCTGAAAGAGCCCTTGAGTTGAGAGAAACCTACGAAGACGTTCGGCCCGGTTGGCATATGAATAAGAAACATTGGAATACCGTTCATTTTGAAAATGGCCTTCAAGAGGCCTTTTTAATCGATCTCATTGATCATTCTTATGATTTGGTTGTTCAGAAATTAAGGAAAAAAGATCGTGATTTTCTGGAGACGCTTTAAGTTTATTCACTGAAGTTGTCTAAGGTTTTCTGTTGCAGGCGAGAAAACAGTATTTTGAGGCTAATCGAGGCAAAAAACGCAAGCTATGTACCGCATAGATGAGGCTTTTTAACGAAGAGTAGCCTTAAAAGATGTTTTTGAAAGCCCAACAAGGAAACTTTAAACAGCTTCACTTACTAAAGCATGGTTAAATTGACGAATACCTGGGATTATATCATAGTTGGACAAGGTTTGGCTGGAACTTTACTGGATCATTTTTTGAATAAAGCTGGGCAACGGGTCCTGGTCATTGATCAATTTTATGAACGTGCCGCCTCTCAGGTAGCAGCAGGTTTAATCAATCCGGTCACTGGCCGCCGTTATGTGAAATCCTGGAAAATTGACGAACTCCTACCATTTGCCAAGCAAACTTATCAGGATTTTGAAGAGGAATTATCCCTGTCTATTTATACCGAACGGAATATTATCAGGTCGCTGTTCAATCATCGGGAAGAAAATGATTGGCAGCTACGTACTTCTGAGCCTGGCTATGAGCAATACCTATTAGATGAGGCCGACCTTGGCCCCTACTTGGAGCATACCGTACAGGCCTTTAGTTATGGTGAAGTCCGACATTGTGCTCAAGTCAATCTCCCAGCTTTGACTAAGGCTTATCGAGAAAAACTTAATAAAGAGCAACGCTACCTTGCAGCGCCTTTTGACTATCAGCAGTTAAAAGTAGGTACTGAATCCGTAAACTATAATGAACACCAAGCTAAAGGCATTATTTTTTGCGAAGGCCACAAGGTGATTCATAATCCTTTTTTCAATCATCTTCCTTATGGTGGAGCCAAGGGAGAAGTATTGATCATTAAAATAGAGGAGATTGATTTTGAGAAAATACTGAAACATCGAGTCTTCATCACGCCATTAGGTCATCAATTGTATTGGATTGGCGCCTCTTATGAATGGTCCTACGAAGATGACCTGCCCACATCCAAAGGCAAGTCCTTCTTGCTTAGTCGTCTGGATGATTTCCTACAGGTGCCTTACGAAATCGTAGAACACAAAGCCGCCATACGCCCTACAGTTAAAGACCGGCGTCCGTTTCTAGGTGTCCACCCTGAGCTTGCAGGCCTCTATCTTTTTAATGGTCTGGGTACCAAGGGAGCTTCCCTGGGGCCCTTCTGGGCAAATGAAATGACGGCTTATCTTTTAGAAGATAAAGCCTTAGACGTCGCGGTAGATATTCAGCGCTTTAGTTAAAAGAGGAAACTTGACTTTTGGTAGGGCAAAGAACACATTATATTAACAATATTTAGATTCTTGAACTCGTTGACCTGGAAAGCATTAAGTATAATTAACTAATTAAGTTTATCTTAACACCATATTACACTAATACTTTGTGAAATTTAAGAATTGGCTGCATCTACATAACAACGATTAAAAACAAATTCCTGAGCATAATTAAAGCCAACATGAGAAAGAACCAAGCATCCATTAGGTATATCCTGTTTTCTCTATTTTTCCTGAGCGCTTTTGTGGCTCAATTAGGCGCACAAAACGAAACTACTGATATGCGTAAAGATAAACCTCAGTTCAAAAAAGAATGGGCAGCCATCGATTCTCTAAAGAGTTTGCGGCAGCCCAAGTCTGCCCTCGCCGCCATAAATGAGCTAAGGACAAAAATAGATGGAGATCAATTGCTTGATCAAAGAATTAAAGCCTTGGTCTATGAGTTGGGGCTCAACATGGAAGACCAAGAGCAGCCTTACCTGATTATTGTAGAAAAATTACGGTCTGAAATTGCCCAATCTGATGGCATTGAGAAAGCAATCAAACAATCTATTCTTGCAGAATTTTATACAAAATTTCTTCAAGATTATTACTGGCAATTGAGAGATCGTACAGCAGTAATTGGAGAACAAGAAGAAGACTTGACTTCCTGGAGCATTGCCAAAATTCAGGATACGATTTTCTATTACTATCAACAATCTCTAAGCGAAGCGTCCCTAAAAACTACAGCAACCCAAGAATTTGAGGCCCTACTCAATCCTGACCGCAAAAACACAGAAGGTCTTAGACCCCACTTGTATGATTTGTTAGCGTTTAGAGCTTTACAGTATTTCATCAATCCTAGATCTTACCTTAATGAGCCCGCTAATGCCTTTGCCATTAACGATAGTTCCTACTTCCAGTTAGACCAAGATTTTGCAAACTTGCAGCTTGGCGATAATGGTCGTAGATCAAAGTTGTTTCAAGCCATCAAATTGATGCAGGAGCTCACTCAGCACTATATCGACACCAAAAACATACCAGCCTTGATTCAGTTGGAAATAAATCGACTCCAATTCATCAAAAATCAAGGTGGTGTTCCGAATAAGGATCTCCACTATAAAAAAGCCCTAGATCAGCTCGCTCTTCGGCATGATTTTCAGAAAGGAAGTGGCCCTATTTATATAGCAATTGGTCAGCAGCAGCAAGTTGAAGCTTCCCTTTATAATCCACTGCAAAGCCAGGATTATAAATCAGCTAATAGCAAAGCTTATCAGACGTATCAATCTGTTCTAGAGCAGCTTCCCAACACCTGGGCGGCTTCAAAAGCTCAACAGTATATTTACGATATTGAAGCTCAATTTGCGAATGTTGAAACAGAGGAAGTGATCCCACCGAATACTTCCGCTCTAGCAAAAATCACCTATAAAAACCTGAGTAATCTTTATCTAAAACTTATCAAAGTAGATGATAAAATCCTTAAACTCTTTGAAGAAAGAGAGCCAGATGTAGTGTTTAACCAGTTGCGTAGAAAAAATGCCATCAGACAATGGGCCGAAAAGCTACCTAATGACCAGGATTTTAATGCTCATAGCGTTGAAACCGCTTTTAAAGGCTTAGAATTTGGCAGCTATATATTAATGTTTTCTTCTGATAGCAATTTTAAATCCGGTCAGGGAAAGGTCACGAATTATGTGCAATTCAGTGTATCTAATTTGGGCTATTTCAACCGTAGAGACGAGCGCTCCAAGCAGCACTTTGTGGTAGTAGACCGTAAGTCTGGTGCCCCATTAGAAGGTGTCAGTGTAACCGCTCTAAAGAATGTATATCAAAGAGGAAACCGTCGTGGATACCGAATCAACCCAATTGCTACGCGCAAAACAGATGAAAATGGTTTTGTGAGTTTCCCGAAAATTCAATCTTCCTATTCTATTAGGTTAGAAAAAGATAAGGATCAACTTTATGTCCCCAGAAGCTTTTATAATGGCAGGGTTTATGGAAATCCACAAGCCGTTGTTCAAACAGAACTGTTCCTGGATCGTAAAATTTATCGTCCAGGGCAAACAGTGTATTTCAAAGGATTAACTTTCCAGCGAGATGCAGATCAAAAATCGCTACAAATACTTGCCAACAAAGAAGTTGAAGTCATATTTAGAGATGCCAACTATCAAACCATTGCCCGTCAAAGTTTCCAAACCAATGACTATGGTACTTTTAATGGTAGTTTCATCACACCGATTAATGTCCTGACGGGTGTTATGACTATAGAAGTCGCCGGTACTGGTAATTTCACCTTTAACGTAGAAGAGTATAAGCGACCTAAGTTTGAGGTCAAACTTAATGATTTAGACGGCGACTATATTTTGGGTGAGGAAGTTCTGGCACAAGGAAAAGCTCAATCTTTTGCTGGCAATGCCCTCAATAATGTAAAAGTAAGCTATAGGATTACTCGCTCTGAACTTCAGCCCTACCCTTGGTATAGGTATGGCTATTTTCGTCCAAATAGAGGTGGGCAAGCCGTAGAAATTGCCAGAGGAGAAATAAGCACCGATGAAAGCGGTCAATTTGAGATTCCTTTTGAAGCTATTCCAGATTTAAGCATTGCAAAAGATCGCAATCCTAGGTTCAACTTCCAAATCCAGGTTGATGTCACAGATGTGACAGGTGAAACCCGCTCAGCTAGTAACAAACTCATACTCGCTTATACAGGAATGTTGGCTAAAGTCAATTTGCCAGAGGAGGTAGATGGCAGTGCCGGTGAGCTTCCAGTTGAGATCGTCACCCAAAACCACAATTTACAAGCCTTAGCTGCTGAGGGTCAAGCCAAAATTTATCGTTTAGCTGCTCCTCAACAAGTGTTAATCAAACGAAATTGGAAAAGACCAGACTATAGCCTCCTTGATTCTGCTAGCTTTAAAAAGGAGTTTCCATTACTACCCTATCAAGATGAGGACAAAGCCCATTCCTGGGCTCAGCAGGAAGAATTATGGTCTTATAATTTTAGCACACCCAAGCAGAGCAAGACTAGTATTGACCTTAGTAATTGGGAGGCCGGCTACTACAAAATGGTCATAGAGACCCAAGATGCCAGAGGCGCTGCGGTGGAGTTTCAACAAGTATTTGCGCTTTACAATGCTCAAAAGCAAAGTATCCCCAGCAATTTGGCTATTTGGAAATCCATTCCGGCAATCACTTTAGAACCTGGACAAAATGGAAAAACCTTCTTAGCTAATAACGGTAGCCCAAAATACTTTCTACACGAAATCGAAAAATCAGGTAAAATTGTAGAAAGCAAATGGTATGAAGTGGATGGCTGGTTAGATATTGACAACATCATAGAGGAGGAAGACCGTGGAAATATCTTTTATCACCTACTAAGCGGATATCATAACCGAGCAGCTCATTGGTCTCAGCGCATACGTGTGCCCTACACCAATAAAAAATTGAATTTTGAGTACACCACCTTCCGCAGTAATTTAAAACCTGGACAGGAGGAGGAGTGGACTATAAAAATATCTGGTCCTGACAAAGATATTGTGCAAGCAGAGTTTGTAGCGACTCTTTACGACAAGTCCCTAGATGCCTTTAGAGCTAATCAATGGGCTTTCTCGCCCTATTTGGAGTATAGTTATACCCAAAGTAACTGGGGCAAGAATTTGTACAGCTCCATCAGCAATCAGGCTAGGTACCAAGAATATTTAGATGGTGAAAAGAGAATTGATAAAATTTTCCCTAAAATAGATATCAATCCATTTATCTCTTTCTATGGTGGGTATGGCGAACTTGCGGCCTACTCCTCCGCACCAAGGTCGGATCGGATGGCCACCAGATCGGCTGCGCCAGTACCGAAAACGTATGATGCAGAGGAAATTTCTGTTGAAATGGCTGCTCCAGCATCTGCTGAGCCACCGCCACCACCGCCGCCGCCTGGGGAAGAATCCATTCTAGAAAAGGGAGCAGCAGCAGCCCAAACGGCTCCTTTACAAATCAGGAAAAACTTAGAAGAAACCGCTTTTTTCTTTCCCAATCTTTATACAGATGCAGAAGGCAATATCCTGCTGAAGTTCAAAATGAAAGAAGCGCTAACGACCTGGAAATTCTTAGGATTTGGGCATACCAAAGATTTAAAATACGGTATCACTGAAGAGGAAGTCGTCACTCAAAAAGAGCTGATGATCTCCCCGAATGCCCCGAGGTTTGTACGCATAGGTGATCAATTATCTTTTACCGCCAAGGTATCTAACCTGACGGAGCGCGGCATGATCGGTAAGGCAAGCATTGATTTTCTAGATGCCAACACCCTGCAATCCGTAAATGACCAACTAGGTTTAAGAAATACCGAACTTGATTTTAAAGTAGGCCCAGGACTAAGCAGAGGACTTTCTTGGTCTATTAGGATTCCAGATGGGGAGTTGGATGGTTTGGTATACCGAGTTATCGCTCAGGCCGACAACTATGCTGATGGTGAAGAAGGGATGCTGCCCGTACTCAGTAATCGGATTCTGGTAACGGAAACCATGCCACTTTCAGTACGACAAAAAGAAAGTAAAACCTTTGATTTTGAGGCCATGCGCAGCAGTTTAGGTTCAGCGACTGCTAAGGCACATCAATTCAAATTGGAGTATACTTCTAATCCTGCCTGGTTAGCAGTGCAAGCACTCCCCTATTTAATGGAGTATCCGCATGACTGCTCTGAGCAATTATTCAACAGACTATATGCCAATACTTTGGCTAGCCATATCATTGAGCAGAATCCTAGCGTTAAAGCTACTTTTGAATCTTGGAAAGGTAGCAATGCCATGCGGAGTAATTTATCACTCAACGAAGATTTGAAGGCCATCATCTTAGAAGAGACCCCCTGGGTAAGAGATGCACAAAACGAAGAAGAACAGCGGGCTCGCATGGCCATGCTTTTTGACCTTGCAAAAATACAAACCGAAGCTGCCACAACCATAGAAACACTGCTAGCTAGACAGTCCGCTGACGGCGGTTTGCCCTGGTTTAGTGGAGGTCTAGACAATAGCTATATCAGTAGTTATCTATTAGCTGGATTTGGTCATCTGGAAAACTTAGGAGCAATGGATATGACTGAAAACAGTCGTGTACAGCGATTAACCGCAGGTCTCATTGGTTTTGTAGATCAGTCTATTTTGGAAGCTTATGAAAAGTTATTAGAAAGGGTCGAAAAAGGCTCTACCAAGTTAGAGGATGATCACCTGAGTCGAATGGTTGTGCAATATTTATACGCACGTAGTTTCTTTTTGGACACTCCGTTTGCCTCTGAAGCAGTAGAAACGGCTATTCGGTTTTATAAAAATCAAGCTCAGCAATATTGGACCAAACGGAGCCTTCAGCAACAGTCGCAAATAGGGCTATTCAGCCATAGGATGAAAATGGCAGAGCTTCCTCAATTAATTCATCAATCTCTTTCTGAAAGGGCTATTAATTCGGAAGAATTGGGCATGTACTGGGATTATGATACTGGCTTTTACTGGTATCAGGCTCCAATTGAGACTCATGCACTTATGATTGAGTTTTTCAATATTATGGAGGATTATGCCGCTGTCAATGAGTTGAAAATCTGGTTATTAAAGAATAAACAGACGAATAGCTGGAAAACCACTAAGGCTACTGCTGAGGCCATTTATGGGCTCCTACAAACTACCGATGGATCAGCCATGCTAGGCGAATCAGCCTTGGCTGAAGTCCAATTTCCAGATTTAAAGAAAAAAGACTACGCCACTAAAATAGAAAATGCACAGGCTGATGCCCAAGCCGGAACAGGTTATTTTTCCAGTTCCTGGAAGGCAGACGAGATACAAACAGCCTTATCTTCTGTTAAAATCAAAAACAACAATAAAGTAGTAAGCTGGGGAGCTGCTTATTTTCAATATTTTGAAGACCTGGATGCGGTAAAAACCTTTGAGGACACGCCCCTACAGTTAAATAAAAAGCTCTTCAAACAGGTGATCGGAGATAATGGACCAGAACTTATTCCGATCAATGAACAAAGTAGACTACAGGCAGGTGATCTCCTCAAGGTGCGTATTGAGCTATCGGTAGATCGTGATATGGAGTTTGTTCACCTGAAGGATATGCGTGCTAGTGGCTTAGAACCTGTTAATGTTTTGAGTACCTATAAATGGCAAGGCGGTCTGGGTTATTATGAGTCGACTAAAGATGTGGCAACGCATTTCTTTATGGATTATCTTCCGAAGGGAGATTATGTATTTGAATATCCCCTACGAGTGCAGTTGGCAGGTGTCTTCTCGAATGGTATAAGTACGATCCAGTCGATGTATGCACCAGAGTTTAGTAGCCATTCGGAAGGTGTGATATTGAATATTGAAGAATAGCTTTGTAATAGAAGAAATGGTAAAATTTGGATCAGATAAGCTGGCATATACTTGCTTATTGTCAAAAAAAACAGGAATCCTGTCGAAAGGATTGACCAGTTTTTCGAATTAAGCCTATCTTATAAATGTTTTTATGGCAGACCTGATTACAAAAGGGGCTATAAGAAAAGACAGAAGTTTGGATTATAAGCATAATACAAACCACCATTTACAAGCAACGAAAAAATTACTACACTGATGAAGAAGAAAGTATTTGATTACGCAGGTAAAAAGATTAAAGAGACTGTTATGGGAGACAACAAGAAAAATGATAAATCCAAGCACGCGGATACCGTGATACGAAATCACGTCATTTGGTCTATGGGCGCAAGTTTCGTGATCCCTATTCCGGTGGCCGATGTATTTGCGGTGAGTGCTTTGCAATTAGATATGATCCGGCAGCTATGTCGTGTATATGATAAAGATTTCTCTGAAAGCTCAGGTAAAGCCATTATTACCAGTTTAACCAGCTCCATCATGGCTCGTGCTGGTGCGCGTAGCTTGATTAAATTGATTCCTGGTGTAGGCACCCTGGTAGGTGGTCTGGCGGTATCTATATTTAATGGCGCCTCTACTTATGCCCTTGGGCAAGTATTTAAAAGGCATTTCGATTCTGGTGGCACTATTCTTGACTTTGATACCGATCGCTTGAAGAAGATGTACAACGAGCAGTTTGAGAAAGGGAAAAAGGTAGCAGAAAATCTGCGCAAAGAGCAGGAGTCAAAAACAGAAGAAGAAAAAGTTGCTGAGCAGGCTAAAACAGAAGAAGCTATCAAAGCAGCAGCCGCACAAGCGGAAGCGGAATCCAAAGAGGCCGCTATGGAAGCTAAAAAGGTAAGAGACAAGGAAATCTTAGATCGCTTGAAGGAAGCAGCTGATTTAAAAGATAGAGGTATTCTTTCTGATGAGGAGTTTGAGGATTTGAAAAAGCGCTTACTTAGTAAGTTTGACGAGTAGTTTCCTTCTCCTTTCTTGCATTAGATGGCCCATTTCGAAAATTCGAGTTGGGCCATCTTTGATTTTACTTTAAAATCAATAATTCTCCTCTTTCTTTTACAGATATAAGCTCTCCAAGTTCTTCTTTCTCATAAAAAAGCTCATAAAAAAAGGTCCCGCTCCCTACCGTCTGACTTCTTGAGCTTCCATTCCATACATCTTCTTTGTTGATAGTATCAAACACCACAGTCCCCCATCGGTCATAAATTCTCAATTGGAAGTTTTGTACATTTTCCGGATTGACAAAGAACACTTTGAATTCATCGTTAACACCATCATTATTGGGTGAGAAAGCATTGGGGATATAGATACCACTACCGCAATCTTCGGCAATTACATTGACCGTCAAAGGGAAATCTCCACATTCTAATTGTGCGAGTACCTCATAAGTCCTTTTTTCTAATAGTGTTCTCTTATTAGCTTCGCCTCCATCATCCCAAAGAAAGATGGCCTCCTTGAAAAGAGGATCAGGAAATAAGTTGGGTAAATCAATCTCAAAGCTTTGGTCTGCACAAAAGGCTAAATCTCTTTCTCCGCTTTCGTTTAATTCGGTAACAGAGATTGCATCCAAATTAAAATAAAAGGATTGGTAAACGCCCTCTTCAATATCATCGGTGGCACAGGCAGGTAGAGGGCCAAAAGTCCCTAGCGGCATGATCACGCCTAAATGCTGCTCTCCGCCTTGCGCTTGAAAGCAGGTGGAGATAATCGTCCAAGCATCGCCACTACCTCCAATGATATCACTTGAGCTGAGTATAGCGACTAGACCAGCAGAAGTCGAAGAAGACCCTGTGGAAAAGTCATTTTCAATGGTGATACTATCCCTTGATAGATATAGATCAATGTGCTTATCTGGAGTCAGGCTACAGGGTGTTTGGTTCCCTGCTAAAACGCCAGCGAATTCTCCCTGATTAAGAATAGCCATTTGAAACAGGTAGGTTTGACCTGCTTTCAAGGGCTCATTTAAGGAAGTAGCAATTCCTTCTGAAACATAGTTATTATTAGAATTCCAGCGACTCCAAATACCTGCATAATTTTTCCCATCATAAGGCCTCACCTCCTCATCCCAAAAATTGAATTCATTCTCGTTGAATCGACAATTGCCTTCAAATAGATCAGGTGTAGCGTCAAGCAAATACCAGTAGCGCATTTTTTTAAATCCTTGATCTGGACGTTCACACTCGACATAAAGTACTTCCTCAAAACTTCCATCCGGTAGAAGGTTTTGAGCAGGTAGACCAATGATTACCAGGAATAAAAATCCAAAGAGGAGTTGTATTCTATAATTTAATTGCACGGGCACCAATGACTTGGTTTTTGGTTCTCAATTGGAAAATATACATACCTCTGATCAGTTCTTGATCGATATTCCATTGCCAAATTCCTGTACGAGCGGGTGCTTCTATATCAACGAGCTCCTTTATCAATCGTCCTTGGGCATCAAAAACACTTAACTGAATAGGGCCTGCTTCTTCTAATTCATATTCCAGGACAATTCTATCTTCAAAGAAACCAGGAAATACTTTTATCGTATTTTCAGGAAAGGTGAGTAATTGCTCACTAGACTCTGTGATAGTAATGACCTGATTCGCAGCTACATTATCGACTGTTTGAATCTTTCCGCCTAGCCATTTTATAGTAACCGACTCCACCGACTCATGGTCACCAATACCAAAATGGGCAATCGTTGAATTCTGAGAAAGGTGGCTAGATCCGCCATCAATTTCTCGAATCAAAGTACGGTCACTTAATTTGACTTCAACCCTTGATCCAATGCCATTCTTATCGGCATAGATACCTTCTAACTCCACCTGTAGCCAATTGCCCTCTGAGCCATCGTTTCGGTAGAGCAAACAGCGGGCCTCAGGAAGTGTGCGGTCGGGGTCGCGCGGATGCTGATTGACGACCAATAAATCTAAGTCTCCATCCTTGTCATAATCAAAAGTCACTGCCCCTCGACCAATTCTAGGGTCTGCTAAGCCGAGGCGATTTCCGATCTCCACAAAGCGTCGCCCCATCGCAAACTCAAAGAAGAAGTTATGATTGGGTCTAACCAATGGATTGAGTGCTCCGTTGTTTACAAACAAATCTAAATCCATATCTTGATCGTAATCAAAAAACACCGCACCCCAACTTACAGGTACGCCTTGATAATCTGGATGATCGATGAAGTCTTTTCCTAAGCCACTTTGTACGCCGTAATCAATAAAAGACTTGCCTTCCTCACTTAGGGTGAATAGGCTCGCTCCAATATTGGTCACATAATAGTCCATATAGCCATCATTATTAATATCGCCTTTGGCGATGCCCATTCCATTCATTCCGTAATTTAGTCGTAGGCTATTTCCTCGATAGGTCATGCTTTTGTCGGGGTAGTTATTGCGTAAGGCAATATTGGGTTGAGCTCTAAAACCAAAATCATTGGCAATCAATAAGTCGAGATCACCGTCATTGTCCAAATCCGTAAAGTCCCCTTGAAATCCAAATCCGTCATGATCGAGGCCATACAAATCACTCACCTCTAGGAAGGCTTTACCTCCTGCATTAATAAAAAAGAAATCTTCGGCTGAGCTATAATTTTCAGTAATGGTTCTTTCATTAAAAATGGATACACCTCTAGGTGATCCTGCAATATAATTGGATACGTAGAGATCGGGAAAGCCATCAGCATTAACATCACCAAAAGTAGCACCAGAACTATTGCTAGCGTAGTCCCAGAGACCATACTCCCGCGTTACATCCTGGAATGTTCCATCGCCATTATTTAGGAATAGCAAATTGGGTGTGAGGTCTCGGTTTTTGTTATACAAAGTGGTAATCAATAAATCTTTGAATCCATCACGATTCACATCTGCTGCCACAACACCTTGGGTATGCCAAGGAATGGTACTTTCGAAACCAGCTTGATCGATGATATTGGTGAAGGTTCCATCGCCATTATTCCGATAGAAAACATCTGGTTCATTCCCCCCAGTCATATAAATATCTTCCCAGCCATCATTATCATAATCGATTATACAGGCACCGCCACCAAAATTCGCCAAATCTACCCTAAAGGCGTGATTGATTCCTGCTTGCACAGAGCGCTCAACGAATTTTTGACCACTCAGAGAAGTTGATAAGAAAAAAATAAAAGTCAGTGTGTTAAAAACCTTCATAAAAGTAATTTTATTTGGGAGCGATTTCGTAAGGGTAAGTACCTACTCAATTTAAAAAGATTGGATTAAACCATCACAGTTTAATCCAATCTTAACTTGTCGCTTTCTGCCAAAATTAGCAGAATTTGAATTTAACAGCTACTATTCAAATGATTAGTACCCTGGGTTTTGCGTCAAGTTCGGGTTTTGATCAATTTCCTTCTGAGGAATTGGCCAAAGGTCATGCTTAGGCGCTTGGAATACACGAGCATCTCTAACCTCACCGAATAAAGTGGCTTGTGGAACCATTGTCTCCGCCATACCCCAACGAATAAGGTCAAAATAACGGGTTCCTTCCCAAGCAAACTCTGCATGACGCTCTTCCATAATCAAAGTGCGAAGCTCATCCTGACTCACCCCAGCATCAATTGTTGGCATTCCTGCTCTATCTCTGATCGCATTGAAAGCATCAACAGCTTCTTGCGTAGGACCAGAAGTTTCATTGATTGCCTCAGCTAGATACATCAAGATATCTGCATAACGATAGATGATTAGGTTAGTCTCATTACAAGAGCAACCGTTTTCTCCAATCAATGCATCTGGATCTACCCACTTACGTACAGCAAAGAAAGGGGAGAAACCAGATAGGGCTGCATCATAAGTCTCGCCTCTCCAGGTTGAAACACCAGGTACGAATAAATTGCCGAACATACGTGGATCACGGTTAGCGTAAGGCTCATCTGCATTAAATAATGGAGATTCGTCGATAGACAAACCATCTGTCATTTTATAAGCATTCGCTAGATTATCAAGCGGTGTGATAGAACCCCAACCATTACCAGGAGCACCTTCAGGACCAGGAGCTAAAGCCACCTGCATGAAATTACCTTCACCTTGTGTACCCTCTACGAATTGAATATCAAAAAGGACTTCGGTATTATTTTCATTGTCCGGGTTAAACACCTCACCATAGTCAGCTACTAAGCCAAGCACATCAGGATTAGAACTAGCAATGTTAACAATTTTTCTAGCCTCTGTGATTGCACGGTTATAATCGAAGGTATACATCGCCAATCTTGTCTTCACTGCAATAGCAGACTGTTTTGTTGGGCGACCAGCATCTCCATTATTAGGTGTGATATCTAGGTTTGCTTCTGCAAAATCCAAATCTTCATAGATAGCAGCTAAAACTTCAGACTTAGGTGCTCTAGAAACTTCTAGACCTTCTTCCCTAGTTAATACGTTAAGGATTAAAGGCACATCACCAAATAAAGTGGTTAATTCTTTATAGAATAAACCACGTAGGAATCGCGCTTCTGCGATCATCGCATTTCTGCGTGTCTCATCCATCTCTACATTCCCGATATTCTCTAATACAGAATTAGCACGGAAGATACCCTCGTATCCAAAGTCCCATTTTGTATTAATGATACCACCAGTTGTTGAGTTGTGCTCACCTTTGGCGATAGTAGTATATTGCTGCTCCCAAGGACAACAACCTACCCCATTATCCGTAAGAATATCAAAGTTTTGATGCATCCAATAGAATCCACCTCCCCAGATACTTCCCTGGAATACATCATAAATCCCATTAAGGGCACGCGTTACGTCTTCCTCCGTTTCAAAGAAACCTTCTACCGAACCACGATCTAGTGGTGTTTTCTCGAGGAAGTCTTCCTGACAACCAGTTGTAGCTACAACTAATAGTGCCAGAATTAAAGTTATTTTTTGAAAAATTTTCATTTTAAAAAATTTTTAATTGTCTTTTGACCTTCAACTTAGATAATCGTTTGACTTAATAAAGTTAGTATGATTTTCACATTCTCGTTTTCATACTTTGTCAAAGTTTCATCATATTAAGTTGACATAGATAATTTCCAAATAAAATAATTCTATTTCAATCTAAATAAAAGATTATTAAACTTTTCTATTGGTCAGTTCTAGTAAAATAAACTGACACAATGGATCAGGATAGAAAATTAAAATTTCACATTAACCCCACCAGTAAATATTCTTAACTGTGGATAAGAGGCAAATGCATTGGTATTTCTTTCTGCTCTTTCTGGATCAAAGCCTACATAATCAGAACTTGTCCATAGATTAGTTCCATTTACAAAGACTCTAAGGCTTTGAATAAAGTTATCCTTGAACATATCAGCAGGGAAAGTATACCCAACTTGTAAGTTTTTCAATCTTAAGTAACTTCTATCAGCTACAAACCAAGAGTGGTTAACGGCATAGTTAGGTCCTTGAGAAATCGCAATTCTAGGTAAAGAAGCATCAGGATTGTCTGGTGTCCAACGATCTCTCCAGATAGCAGCTACCCCACCACTGTTCTGGAATGGTGCATATATCCGACTAGTCTCAAAAACCTGAGCATCACCAATACCTTGGAATAAAGCGGCGATATCAAAACCACCAATTTCATACGCTAGGTTAAATCCGTAAATCCAAGTTGGGTTATCCTGACCAAGTACGGTTCTGTCATTTACATCAATCACTCCATCACCGTTGATGTCTTCAAACTGTAAGTCACCTGGTGAAGGTCCTCCACCAATAGCAGATTGGTCAGGTGCAGCATCAATTTCTGCTTGGTTTTGGAAAATACCCAATGCTTTCAAACCATATAATGCATTGATAGGCTGTCCTCTCTGAATGATAAAAGCTCCATCAAATACACGATCGGCTTCTCCTGAAAGAGAAGGATCAATTGCCTTAACCTCACTTTCTACATTGGTCACATTCACTCCAAGTGTAAGTGTTCCTTTACCAATTGGCTGGCGATAGTTGGTGATTAACTCCCAACCTCTGTTCTCTACTTCAGCAATGTTTACAGTAGTAGGGTTTCTTACCCCCGTTACTGCTGGGTTATTCTGGTTAAAGAGAATATCTTCTGCATTTCTGATAAAGTAATCGGCCTCTACACTCAGGCGTCCATTCAACATTGACATATTGATACCGATATCTGTCTGAGTAGTGGTTTCCCATCTAATATCCTGGTTACCTAATGTAGTCTGTGCAGCTCCACCTTGAATGGCTCCTCCAAAGCTATAAGCTGGATCAAACGAAATAAGGGCTGCAAAAGGATAGTTACCAATATTTTGGTTACCTAATTGTCCCCAAGAAGCTCTTACTTTTAAGAAGTCAATTACACTTGAGTTAAAGAAGGACTCCTCAGAAACAACCCATCCTGCTGAGAATGAAGGGAACACGGCCCAAGGGTTGTTACTACCGAATCGAGAAGAACCATCTCTTCTGATGTTGAATTCAAATAGGTACTTGTTGTCGTAGTCGTAGTTGATTCTACCAAAGTAGGATCTCAATGCCCACTCCTGAATATTATCAAAAGCTGTTGACGTTTCAGGGTTACCTGTATTTAAAGATGGTAAAGAGTTACTCGGTAGTTGTGCACGAGTAGCATTAAACTGTCTGAACTCAGAAGATTCTTGGTTGATACCTGCTAAGAATTTGAAATTGTGCTTATCAAAGCTCTTTTCGTAAGTTGCCTGCAACCAAGTCGTTAGGTTCAGTGTTTGTGCGAACTGCTTGTTTAGGTTTCTATTTTCTACCCAAGCAAGGGTTGGATCACCTGTCTGCCAATCGTAAGTTTGGATTCTTCTATTGAAGAACTCATCATCATCATTCTGATAATTCGCAGCGAAAGTACCTCTTAGTTTCAAACCAGCAACTGGCTCATACTCTGCGTAGAAACTACCCAAGAAACGGTTGTCTCTCAATATACGATTCAGTGATAAAATCTCCGCAAGAATATTCGGTGTAGAAAGTTCGAGTGTATTGATCTCTCTATCTCTATCTGCCAAACGACCTTGACTATCATATGCCGGGAAGTTTGGTCCCAAACGAGTAGCTCTCGCAAGTACACCACCATCTTGACCAATGTTATCCAAATTGGACTCCTGGCGACTGATGTAGAAACTACCACCAAGACTGAAGTTGTCAGTTACTTTGGTATCCAAGTTCAAACGAGCGTTAAATCTCTCTGTACCGTCTGTACCCTCAATAATCGCTTCTTGGTCAAGGTAACCTAAAGAGATGTAGAAGTTTGTTCTTTCTGTACCACCGCTAATAGAAAGGCTGTGCTGCTGGATGGCTCCATTTCTTAGAATCTCATCAAACCAGTTGGTATTAGGGGCCCCACTACCACTGAATCGGTTAATCACCGCATCTGGGTACAATGGTGGTCTGCCAGAGTTGACATCAGCCTCATTCCGCAGTTCCATGAATTCTTGCGAGTTCCAGATGAATTCGGGTACAGCAGTGGATTCTGTAGTACCAGCAAAACCTGTGTAGTTAAAGGTAGGCTTCTTAGCATTTCCACCCCGTTTAGTTGTCACTAAAACTACTCCGTTCGCAGCTCTAGATCCATAAATAGCGGCCGATGCTGCATCTTTCAATACCGTAATTGACTCGATGTCATTTGGATCGATATTACCAAATGGAGCTTCAATACCATCTACTAGAATAAGCGGATTAGAGTTATTAAGTGTACCAATACCTCTGATTCGAATTGTTGCACCATCCTGACCAGGCTCACCTGAGTTTTGGTTTACCCAAACACCACTAACCTGGCCTTGAAGTGCCTGAGAAGCGTTGGTAATTGGTCGAGCCTCTAATGCTTCATTGCCTACTACCCCTACTGCTCCAGTAAGGTTAGCTTTTTTCTGGCTTCCATATCCCGTTACAACCACCTCAGATAATTGAGCGATGTCCTCAGATAGGGTCACGTCGATAATCGATTGATTACCTACTTCAACCTCTTTTTCTGAGTAACCTGTATAGCTGAATAATAGAACGTCATCGGGACCTGCCTCTATCGTATAGGCTCCATCCAGGTCCGTTACCGCACCAGTAGTTGTTCCTTTAACAACCACAGTTGCTCCAATCAATGGTTCACCGGATTCACCGGTCACCGTACCAGTAATAGTCGCAGCAAGTGTATTGCTACTGCTTTCAAGTGGACTAGCTTGAATAGTCTGTAAAGGATACAGGCCTATTGTCAGGCATAGCAACCACACTGTTAATCTATGAGTCTTTTTAAGCTTCATAATAAATAAGTGAGTTTAAAGAATGTGTGATCAATTTGTTTATAGCGCGTAAAATTTGCCTCTCTGCTCAGCGAATTTCACATTATTTCAAAATTTTATCTGGTCTAATCTTTATAAAGAGTAAAGAATACTTTTATTAAAAATATAACCTTTAGTTTAATTCACAAATTATTATCCAAAATTTATTTCTAAAACTAGATATTTTTTCAGAACAATGCGCATCCAACTACCTTGTTATTAATGATTAATTTGGAAAACAAGGTCTATAAACCCACTATCCATTCACTTTTTCATCCTCTTGACCTTATTGTTTACTACAGCTATAAAATAAAAAAGCCAAACAACGTTCTGTTGCCTGGCTTCCTAATTAACATAAAAAAGACGACCAAAAAAGAGTAGGAAGACTAGCTCCCTACTCTATATCTTTTGCTATCGCTGTAGTATCATTTTCTTCGTAGCTGTAAAGTCGCCTGCACTCAAGGTGTAGAAGTATACGCCTGATGCGGGTAAGTCATTCGCTCTTAATCGCAATTCGTTGTAGCCTTGGGCAAAGCCGCCCTCTTTCAAGAGGATGGTTCTTCCGCGGATATCTTTGATCTCGATGATGCCCTCTCTAGCTTCTGCTAGCTTGAAGCTGATCACCGTCTCTGCTCTAAATGGATTCGGCCAGTTTTGGTACAAGGCGTTCTCTGCTTGTTGGGTACCTTCTCCAATCAATAGTGCTACTGCTAGGTCTTCATCTGCTGTCGTGTAGGCTTCCG
>JBELML010000011.1:0-88192 GCA_042095835.1 Saprospiraceae bacterium | reverse complement strand
CACTCGAACAGTGCCTAGGCGGCATCCCGCACTTCGCTTATGACCTTATTCACACTTAATTTCGAGAAATAACCATTTCTTTTTAAGTTTTTATTTTAATGCGTTTGCCCTATCATCTGGCATATAGTAAAGAATTAAATTGATACTTAATTTGTCTCCTCCTCAAGGAAAACTTTGCGCTTGTTACTCTTAGCGGCTAGCTTGGTTAGCCTGCGATACAAGCCCCTCTGCCTCTGGTTGGTAGGAGGTACGACAATTTAAAAGTAATGAAGACCAGAACGGTTACTAACTCTTATCTGGCGGCACAACGGAAGATTCTAAAAGTATCTTAATCAATTGCTCATCTTCTATTTCTGTTGCAAAATTTAGTGCGCTGATATCACTATTATTCCTCAGATAAGGATTGGCTCCAGATTCAATTAAAATTTTTACCAGTTGATAATTGGTATTAAAGGTTGCTCTCCATAAAGGCGAATTACCAAAATAATCTTTTGCATCGATATCTACACCTTTATTAACTAGTAATTTTGCTGTAGTTACATCATTATTTAGTGCACATAAATGGAGAGGCTGCAATCCTTTCTTATCTGGAATAGTTAAAACCTCATCGAATTTCGATAAAAAACTAATTACTTTTGGTAAATTTTCAATTATAGCCGTAGCTAATAATGTCCTGCCTGATGGATCTTTAAACTTTAAATCTTCTTTCTTAAAAGATTTCAGAAAAACAGCCTCATTTCTATCAAAGATGGCATGGGCAGATTTTGGAATTATCATAACTTCTTCTTTTACTACTTTGTCATCCTGATTTGTAATTACTCCCCAAGCAAAAGTTAGCGGCTAGCTATGCTAGCCCGCAATACAAGCCCCTCTACCTCCAGCCGGTAGAAGAGCTACAACCCGTCCAAAAGTGACGACGATCTTTTGGAGATCGGCCAGTAGATAAGATATTGAAAAAAAATCAAAAAGGGCAGTTGGTGAGCCTGCAAAATGGAGTAGAGGGTAGGACCTATTCTCTATTTAAAGGTGTGAAAGGAGAAGTTTTGTTTTTACAGCATTGGATTCGATCTTACCCTAAACGATGATTTAGGAATAGGCTTTTTTTACAAAATACCGCATTAAGGCACTCAAAGAAACCAATGTCCAGGTACCTTCCAATAGCACAAAAGGCATGTAGTGCATTAAAACGGAGGCCAGGCAAGCCAATATGGCTCCAATTAAATTGAGCAATATATAAGATAAAGCTTCGGGACTAAGCCGATGAGTAAGATTGAGAAAGTAGGCGATGAGGATCATCAATACGCCGATGAATCCGATTAGATCAATGAAAGTCATATTGGTTTGACAAATGGGGTTCAAGATACGCTTTACTTTTGCAAGTTAGTGGTGATTAATAAATGGAATACTGACCTTTTTTGGGATGATACCAAGCTCATTTCTATCAGTGAAAAATAAATAAATGTCATCTAAGAAATATGGCAAAACGCCTTGCTTAGTATTTTTTATTTTGCTATCTTAATTTTTATTGAAGCCAAAAGTGGTTTTGTATGTAAAAGACCAAATAAATGACTTTTGTCACTGTTTTTCTAACCAAAAATCAATAGTATGAATATTACTTTTGAAGAATTGAGAGCAATCAAACACAAAATGCCCAAAGGCAGTATCTCCAAACTATCCCAAATGTTAGGTCTGCCAGAGCAAACCATCCGTAATTATTTCGGCGCTAAAGATTACCAATCCGGAGCAATTACGGACCTGCACCGGCAGTCTGGTCCTAAAGGGGGCATTGTCCACCTGGAAGATACCACCATCTTGGAAGCGGCCAAAGGTTTGATCGCTCAAGCTTCTATTTAAAAGAGCGCCAAAAAGAGGTACACAACCAGCAGTAAACAGTATTTCTACTTGTTTACTGCTTTGCTTTTCAATAAGCGCGCTACCTGCTCGTCTTTAGTCCGCCAGTTGAATAGGGCGGTTCCAGTTCGTACAACCCACCAAACTTTTGCTAGCAGATTTACCAGATAATCTCTAATATTGCCTCCTAAAACAGTAGCGATTTGTATAGGAAGATTGTGGTCAAAGTAGGGACCAATGTATTAACTCGTGCGGATGGCCGCCTAGATTTAACGATCATCAGCAATTTAGTTGATCAATTGGCCATATTGAAGCAGGCAGGCGTGGAGGTCGTTTTGGTTTCCTCTGGTGCAGTGGGCGCTGCCCGATCTTTATTCTCCGACTTGCATAAGATGAATAAGGTGGTCCGCCGCCAATTATTGTCTTCGGTAGGGCAGACGCGTTTGCTACAGGTCTATCAAACCTTTCTAGAGCATCATGGCCTCTTTTGCGCTCAAGTGCTCGCCACCAAAGAAGACTTTCGTGATCGGCAGCATTACCTCAATATGAAAAACTGCCTCCTGGCGCTGATGCGGCCCGATATCCTCCCAATTATCAATGAGAATGACGTCATCTCTATAGATGAGTTGATGTTTACCGATAATGACGAACTCGCCGCTTGGATTGCTAGCATGGTTGGAGCAGAGGCCCTGTTTGTACTTACCAATGTTGATGGAATATTTACAGGGCATCCAGACCATCCCGATAGCGAATTACTCCAAAGTATCGATCCCGATGACGCTTCGGTTTTTCAATATATCGCTCCAAATAAGTCCTCTTTTGGTCGGGGTGGAATGGCCACCAAATTCAGAACGGCCCAGCGCGTAGCCAAACTGGGCATTTCTACCTATATCCTTAATGGTAAAAAGTGGGATAGTCTACAATTGTTGTGGAATGGGGAATTGGAAAAGTACACCCAGGTTACTGCTAAAAAAGATGTATCTAATATTAAAAAATGGATTGCCTTCAACGAGCGAGCTTCAACAGGTAAAGTTTATATCAACCCTGGCGCAGAAACAGCGTTAAGTGACCCACAAACGGTCAATAGCCTATTACCTGTTGGTATAACGACGGTGGATGGTCATTTCGAAAAAGGAGACCTTATCGAACTTTATAATGCTCAAAAGGAGTTAATAGGAAAAGGAATTGCTCAATATGATAGCCTCCTCGCTCAAGAAAGGATTGGCAAAACAGGACACAAACCCCTTGTGCATTACGATCATTTATTTTTAGAGTAGAGGGGGGTCTTATTGTATAAATACCGCTACAACATCCTGTCGAGGCAGAGCTGCGGCAGGTCCAATATCAACACATGACTATAGAACAACATCTAGCAAATAGCCTCCAAGCAAGTCGCCGACTCATCCATTTAAAAGATGAGGAGATTGCCGCTATTTTAAATCAATTGGCAGATTTAACCTTGGTGCGACAAGATTTTATTCTAGCAGAAAATCAAAAAGATTTGGATCGAATGGATCCATCTAATTACAAATACGATCGGCTTCAATTGAATCCGCAAAGACTGCAAGGGATTGTCCAGGATTTGAGAAAAGTGGCCCAACTACCGAGTCCATTGCATAAGACTTTACAATCTAGAACACTAGATAATGGGTTGCAACTAGAGAAAAGAAGTGTACCCATTGGAGTGATTGGTATTGTCTACGAATCCCGCCCGAATGTGACCTTTGATGTCTTTGCCCTCTGTCTGAAATCGGGTAATGCATCTGTCTTGAAAGGCAGTAGAGATGCCCATTATTCCAATTTGGCAATACTAGAATTGATTCATTCTGTTTTAGCGCCTCAGGGCTTAGAAGAGGCTTGCTATCTAGCGCCAAGTGAAAGGGAAAGCCTGAAAAATATCTTGGAAGCAGATGACTATATTGATATGATTATTCCTCGTGGTGGGCAAGGATTAATTCGTTTTGTTAGAGAAAATGCTAAAGTGCCAGTGATTGAAACAGGAGCGGGCATTGTCCATACCTATTTTGATAAAAGTGCAGATTTGGAGAAAGGTAAGAAGATCATAACTAATGCCAAATCGCGTCGGCTGAGTGTGTGCAATGCTTTAGATTCTTTGGTCATCCACGCTGATCGCTTGCATGATCTCCCCCTATTGATGGCCGATTTGGGAGGACAACACCAATGCCAGGTGTTCGCAGATGAGGCCGCTTTGAATAGTTTGAAAGGAAAGTATCCTGAAGACTTGTTACTTCCCGCTACTGAAGCCTCTTATGGTACGGAATTTCTATCTATGAAGTTGTCCATCAAAACAGTCGATAGCCTAGAAGCGGCAGTGGAGCACGTAGCCAAGTACTCCTCTAAGCATAGCGAGGCGATTGTATCAGAAGATGCAGATGCCTTGACCTATTATCTCAATAGTATCGATGCTGCGGTGGTATATGCTAATGCTTCAACCGCATTTACAGACGGATCACAGTTTGGCTTGGGCGCGGAGATTGGTATTAGCACGCAAAAATTACACGCCCGCGGACCAATGGCTTTAGAGGAGTTGACCAGTTATAAATGGGTGGTCAATGGCAACGGACATATTCGATCCTAACTAATGACTATAGCTTGGGGCCCTTTTTCTTCGGGTACTCGGCGATCAACTATTCCCAGCTTACGCTCAATTTCTTGTTCGATATATCGAGCAGCCGGAATGTTATAGGTAGAGCTGATAAGTGTTTCATGTTTTTGGCCTTCGGGAGTATCTAGAATCATTTTTACAATGGCCACACCACCTTGGTTGACAATATAGATTTGGTTAATGTCTTTGGACTCATATTGCTTATCCTTGATCATTTTCCTGGGACGACGAAGCACACTTAGCGTCTCGGGATTTACGGTGATATGCATTTTATGATGCCTTCTTTGAAAAGCATAGGCAATGGATAGTATGCCCAGTGGACCAAAAATAAGAGGAAGCAAGGCTGGTATATCTTTATTGCTGACAAAGAATATCATGACCATAAGTAAGCCAAATTTTGGAAACAACATGATGCTCATGATTTCAACAACATTCCAAGGTTGCTTCACCGTGATATCCATCTCGTCACCAAAATGGTAAAGCTCTAAGCCTACAGGTTTTGGCTGTTCCGTTTTGGTGTCTAGCAACTGTTGCAGCGAGTCGAGTTCTTTATGGATGGGAAATACGGCATTACAAGCACCACATTTGCCAAGCTTTTGACCCAAATCAAGGTTTTGGGCGCTGACCTCTGTATCACAACTGGGGCAATTGATTTTCTTGTAGGGTTTTTGATCTTCTTTCCTCAGTTCCTGAAGTTCTAGTTTATATGCTTCGATAGGCTTATTCTCCACTTTTTGATTTTCAATTTATAAAAAATATGGAGACTTTGCCTCTTTTTTAGACATTGTATGTCCATCTTCGTTTTTACGCTCGGTAAGCTAAACTTTACTAGAGATAAAAAAGGGGAAGCTCTCCAGGAGCTCCCCACTGCAATCTACTTATGATATTAAACTAATTATTTGTTGACCTATCCATCCTCATCTTCACCGTCATCCTCTTCATCATCATACTGATCAGCACAGGTATCAATTAAATCGAATAGTTCCTCTTCATCAGTGAGGGTTACAACAGAATCGTCTTCCTTAAGGGTAACCGTAATCGGGAAGGTCGGAAAATAAAGTTCCTCTTCTTCGAAAGCAAGGTCGATCAAGTCTTCTAATTCTTCTAGGTTGTTGATCGTCGTAGCTGTGCTATCCTCTGACAACAATACAATCGGAAATTCTACAGTGAAACACTCCGTAAAGTCAAGATCTAGTAAAGCATCTAACTCATCAAACTCCTCTTCGTAGCAAGCATCGAATAGCTCTTCGGCTTCTTCTTCAGTAGTTAGGGTGTACGTTTCACCATCTTCTAAGAAGGTCACTTCTACAGGGAAAACGACCTCTAGGTCTCGATCCTCCATATAGGCATCATCAAGTGCTTGCTCCAGCTCTTCATCGCTGTTGATGCTTATCAGTGTGCTATCCATACCCACCAATTGGATGGGATAGGTGATCTCAAAGCAGTCTAGGAAGTCAATCTCATCGAAGCAATCGTCGCCGTAGTGGTCATCGTAGCCATCATCAGGGTAGCATTGATCCCAGAGTTCTTCCAATTCAAGTTCGTTATTAATGGTTTGAGTACTTCCATCCTCAAGCAGGACTTCAACCGGAAAAGTAGGTACAGGATCTTCGGCATCTTCTCCTTGGGTCTCATACCAGGTGCCTATTGCAGACTCTAGTGCTTCATCAGAATCTATACTTGTACTTGTTCCATCTGGGAAATTCAATTCAATGGGATAGACGATACTGAAGCAATCAGCAAAGAACGTCGAATCTTCTGGAGTCTGGTAGTTTAATTCTAAACTGGTCATTTCGTCTTTATTGCAAGAGCTAAAGGCTAGACCAGCCACTAGGACGAAAGACAATGCGAAAAAGAGATTTTTTGGATTACGCATGAAAAATTAATTTTGGTTTGTTCAATAGAGAAATTGTTTCCCTGTTTTCGCGACTATGACAGGCGAATTGGAGAAATCCCCTACGGCAAGCGTAATTTTTTTTATTTTTTTCTAGAAACCCAATTTGTAGGAGAGCGAAGGTCGAAAGGACAGACCGTTAATTGGTGTTGAGCCGATGGTACCATCTTCGTTAAATTGTAGCCGATTGTAGGATTGGTTAGCTCGGTTGTAGGTGTTATAAGCGCCTATATTGAAATCGTGACTAAACCGCCCCTTCCGAATTTGGTATTTGAGGTTAAAGTCTAAGCGGTGGTAATCTTTAAGTCGGTCCCCGTTTTGGAAAGTCACCGCAGCACTTTCTAGCTGTTCGGTCCCTAAGGGTAGCACATTTAAGGTTGGTGCCGCACTATGATAAATCCAATTGGTATTCAACTGTAAACGCCGACTGATTTGTTGGGAGAAAAACAACTTGATTTGATGCGGTTGGTCAAAAGCAAAAGCAAAAGATTGTCCGGCATTGATGCCAGGGAATTGGCGAATTGTCTTGGTATAGGCGTAAGATACATTAAAATGACTCCTTGGTTTTTCAATATGAAACCCGAATTCCAAACCTCTGGCTTCACCAGATCCTCTTTCCAGAAAGTCTATATAGTCCTCAAAGTCGATGGAAAAACCCTCAGGGAAAGCATAAAGATTATCAAGGGTTTTAAAATATCCTTGCAGAAAGACCTGTGTATGGTCATCGATTTGATGGTCGAGGCGCGCTTCCAATTGCCACGATTTTTCAGGTAAAAATTCATTAGTAGCCGGAATCCAAAGGTCGACCGGTAGTCTTATTGTACTGATCGCCACCGTGTGGAGATACTGCACCATACGACTAATCCCTATCTCTAGGTCGAATTTGGGTGAAATTTTATAATTATAATGTAGTCTGGGTTCAAAGTTGAGGAAGGGCTCTTCGTCAGATACGAAACCCGATACGCGGAGTCCGGCTTTGAGGTAGTGTTTGTTTCGCCACGTCCAATCTTCCTCGTAGTAGAGGTAGGCTTCGGTCGCCCAGAAGTATTCGCGCTCCACAAAATCTTCAATGCTTGAGATATTATTGATTTGCTCCAACTCTTCCTCTTCAAAATCTTCAACCTCAAAATAGGTGAGATCGGGATTGAATGTTTTTACGGAAAAACCTCCACCGAACCGAACACTGTTACCTGCTTTTTTCATCCAATCAAAGTCGGTCTGGATACCCACTTCTGTATTGCTTGATTCGATATTATTATAAAACAAATCTTCTAGGGTATCCTCGACCTCATCACTGAATTGCTCATAAATAGCATATTGCGAACCAAACTGACTCAAGGTGATTTGGGTGTTGCTGAAGGTTTTATCATTAAAAAGATGATTCCATCTTAGGGCTGCTATAGAATTCCCCCAATTGAGAATAACTTCTGATTCTTCTACCAATTCTCCGTTGACTTCGGTGCTGCTATTGAGGTCATCCCAATTATGATAAAAACTAAAATACAATCGATCTTTAGGATTGAGGGTGTAGTTTACTTTAAGGTTGAGGTCATAAAATTGATTATTGGCCTCTTCTGCTTCTGTTCCAAAATAGGTGCGTTTGAAAAATGGGTTAAAAAGAAAACCTGAGATGGAGCGCCTTCCGCTGAGCAGTATAGCTCCCTTTTCTTCTTTGATCGGCCCTTCTACTAATAAATTGGTAGCAATGAGATTGGTCTCCAGATTGCCAGACCATTGGTTGATGTTGCCTTCCTTGGTACGTACATCGAAAACGGAGGAAAGCCTGCCACCATAGCGCGCAGGGAAATTGCCTTTGTAAATATTGATAGATTTGATCGCCAGTGGATTGTATACCGAAAAGAGGCCCAAGAGGTGATAAGGTATATAAACCGTCACGCCATCTAATAATATCAAGTTTTGGCTATTATCTCCACCTCTCACAAAGATGCCTTCCAGACCATCGGGGCCAGATTGGATACCCGGTAGTAGCTGGGCTCCACGAATCGGGTCACTCGAGCCGCCTAAACTGGGGATTCGATCAAACCATCCGGGCGATATTTTTAGACCACCCTTTTGGGTATCAAAAAAAGGCGCATTTGAGCTATCTTTATTGGCCGTAATCAGGACAGGTGCCAACTCTATATTGCCTTCTAGGTAAATGTTTTTCTGTATAGATTTTTGCAGGGTAATACGCTGACTGCTAGTCTGGTAACCCAGGTATTGAAATTCAATACTATAATCTCCTTCAGGTAGGGTGATACTATAAAAGCCATATTCATTAGTAGTTGCTCCTTTCTGAATTTCAGGAATATATACCGTGCCTCCGATTAAGCGTTCTCCCGAGCGTTTATCCGCCAAAAAACCACTAATGCTATAGTTGGCCTTTGGATAGAGTAAAATCCGCTCCCCAAGTAGTTGATAGCCAATTTGAGGATAGTCTTTTAAGATGTTGTCCAGGATATTTGCTACGGTGCGAGGCGTCCCATTGAGGCTGATATTTTCTTTTTTGTTAAAGAAATTATCACTAAAGGCAATGTCTTTTTGGATAAGTTTAGAAAGTGTGATCAATGCTTCTGTTGTAGAAGACTCGGTCAGCGGGAAGCGAACTTGCTTGTCGAGAATAGATTGACCTGCTAGCTGAATACTCCACAGTGTAAAAACAAATAAGGCAATCTTTCTCATACAATTAGTTACAGCTTCCTCCTTTCAAAAGGTAGGTCTTTTCGTTGACTTGCTCCACTTGGACTTTGTTGATGATGCGCATCGCTTCAAAGAATCTTTCTAAAGGCTCTTGATCCAATGTTAGCGTGAGGCTACATTCTTTCAATATAGCACTTTCGATCTGTAAATCTACTTGATAAAGTGCATTAATATCACGAATAGCCTCTTGTATACTGCTACCTTGGAATACTAGTTTTCGCGTTTTCCAGGCAATACTATTTTCTAGCTCAAGCGAGCTGCTCTTTTTTTCTAAACCAGTAGCACTAGACTCCGCTGATTCTCCTGCTTCCAAAATAAGCGTTTTAGACTGTTCGATTTGATCGACTTGTACACGGCCTTCTACTACATAAATCGTGGTCAGCCCATCCTTAATTTTGATATTAAAACTCGTTCCGAGTACGCTTACTCGTTCTTGGTCTAATTCAACTCGGAATGGTTTTTTGGGATTCGATTGTACCTCGAAAAAGCCTTCACCTTTCAGTAGTACCTTTCGTTCTTTGCGTCCAAATACTTCGGGAAATTGGATTTGACTATTTTGGTTTAAGGTCACCAGTGTACCATCGACAAGTTGCACCTTGGTACTTTGATCAAGCGTAGATACCGCAGTCCATTCCAAATTTTCCGGCATAAAACGGCCCCTGAGTAGGAAAGCAGCTACCGCCACCAAGGCTAGTCCGGCAGCAATACTGAGCCATCTGCGTCGATTAGATGGTCGAAGTGGAACAATAGGAGTCTCCTCTTGCTGGGCTTCCTCCTTTGATTCTTCTTCATCCATGAAGCCCTCTAGCTCACTAAAGGCTTCATCCAGATCGACGTCTACCTTGGCTTGCAGCAAATCACTGGCTTGCCATGCTTTGCGTACATTGGCCGCAATAGCTTGATTGCTAGGGATTTTTTCCCAGGCCGCAAGAGCTGCTAACTCTTCCGAAGAGATTTCATCGGAGAGTTGTTTATAAATAAGATTGATGTAAAAGTCTTCTTCCATAGGAATCATGTGGTTAAAAAATACAGCTTTTCGAGATTAGAGACAATACAAATCCGAAAATCCCCTATAATAGTACATGTGTAATCAATAAACTATTTACACAGTGTACTAACTAACTTGTATCTTCTTCCAGGTATCGACTGACAGCTTCCTTTAAAACCTTTAAAGCTTTAGTGATTTGGTTTTCAACAGTTTTCGGTGAAATATCTAATTGACTAGCGATTTCTTTCAGCGAGATGCCTTCCAAGCGCCGCATTACAAAAATCAAGCGGCAGCGTTCTGGCAATTGGTCTAAAGCAAGCTGCATGGCCTTTTCTAAATCCTTTGCTTCTAAAATTTGTTGCGCACTCGAGCTATTTTGACTGAGGTCCTGAAGGACTGTCTCCTCCACGATCGGTTTTTTGGCTTTGATGATGTTGAGGGATCGATTGATCACTGCCCGTTTCAGGTAAGCCTTGACCGAGCTTTCGATACGCAGCGTCTCCCTTTTTTTCCAGATTTGTAGAAATACCTCCTGCGTGACGTCTTTCGCGCTATTACTATCTTTTAGCATATTGATGGCGGTGCCTAACAATAGCTTGTAATAGCGATCAAAAAGCTCCCGAAAGGCTTTGCGATCACCATCTTTGATGGCGCTAATGAGCGTATGATCTTCTGGAAGCAATTTGGACATTTTGAGATAATGATATTAGCTAAAAGTACCAATAATCCGACGAATAAAGTTAAGGCCTTTTTCTAATTGATCAATAGAAATAAACTCGTCTTTCCGGTGCGCTTGAGCGATGTCGCCAGGGCCACAGATCACCGTTTCAAAACCTTCATTAGAAAATTGGCCTGCTTCTGCTGCATAGGCCACCGTTTGCAACTCCTGTACACCCGATAAATCGCGGATTAATTGAACGACCTCAAGATGCTCTGGGGTATCTAAAGATGGAACAATTTCGTGTACAACCTCTGTGGTGATACGCGTACCGGGGAAAATGCTTTGTAGGCGCTTTTCTTCTTTTTCAGCATGTGCTAGAAAGTCTTGATAAATCTGCTGCGCATCATCCTTCGGAATCGTACGCACATCCCAGAAAAAGGAGGCTTTATCTGCAATGACATTGGGGGCGATGCCTCCCTGTACTAAGCCGGTATGGATGGAGGTATGATTAGGATAAAAACGATCATCGAGTTGCCCTTTTTCTACCAAACCATTCATGTAGTCTTCTAGCCACATGATCAAGCGAGCCACCTCATGGATAGCACTAACTTCTTGTTTGATCCGGCTACTGTGCCCCGCTGAGCCGTGGACTTCAGTGCGGTAGATGGCTATACTCTTTTGACCAACTATGGGCTTGAGCATAGAAGGCTCTCCTATGATGGCATATTTGGGGGTCTCCTCGTAGTCTTTATTGATGGCAGCGGCCAGTTCGGGGCCAGCTAGGCAACCAATCTCTTCGTCATAAGAAAAAGCAAAGTAGATCGGCTTTTTTAGATCAGCGGCAATCATATCGGGTAGGCAAGCTAATACGCAAGCAATGAAACCCTTCATGTCACAAGATCCTCTCCCGAATAGTTTTCCCTCTCTTTCTGTCAAAATAAAAGGATAGGTACTCCAATCTTGTCCAGCAACTGGCACCACATCGGTATGCCCGGATAAGATGACACCGCCATCAACTGCGGGGCCTATTCGACAATGCAAGGATTTTTTGGTCCCTTCAGGATTAGGTAAAAAGGTATAGTCTATCTGGTGCGCTTCTAGGTATTCAGCAATCCAATGAATAATGGATAGATTGCTATGGCCACCTAAAACGGGAAAGGAAACAAGCTTGGCTAAGATTTCTTGTGCAGTCATGTAGGAATCGTGTTTTCTGAAACTGGGCGAAAATAGTGATAATCCTGGAATCACCAAGTCTTGCTAGATTTGGCATTGGTAGAGAACAGCTGCTTGCTCGTATACTAGTTCGGCTAAAACCATGAATTATCTTTAAATTTGAAAGTCTAGATCAAAAATTAGAAGAAAACTACTTGCCATTAAAAATAAGAAGTTACAACAGCGACTATTTACGGTTTTAGCTCATGTGGCCTTTTGGATCGTACTACTCCTTTTCTATTATATCACCTATATGATTAGGGATAGGGTAGATAACTTTGCCTTGACGATGGCCGTCATTCTTCCTATCGATTTACTAGTTGTTTATTTTACAGCCTACTTTTTAGTACCCAAGTATTTACTTAAACAGCGTTTGTTGGAGTTTGGAGTTTACTTTAGTATCTCGGTCTTTATTTTCCTGGTGATGGAGCAAGCTGCTTATTATTACATCGTGAATCCAGAGATTTATAAGATGCCGAGGATGACACCCTTTTGGTATTTTCCGAGTTTCTTCAATATCTTTTTGGGGACTTATTCTTTTGTTTTCTTGTTTAGTGGTGTGCGACTGTTTAGAGGTTGGCTGAAAGACAAGCAACATCAATTGGAATTGGAGCAGCAAAACTTGCAAAGCGAACTTCGGCTTCTACGCTCTCAGATCAATCCTCATTTTATTTTCAATACGCTCAACAATATTGATTCTTTGATCTATTCTGATCAGGATAGAGCCTCGGATGCCATCGTTGGACTTTCAGAAATCATGCGGTATATGCTTTACGAATCCAATACCGAGTGGGTAGCCTTAGAAAAAGAGGTGTACTTCCTGGAGAGCATGATAGAATTGATTCGACTACGATTAAAAGATCCAGATTATATTCAGTTTAATTTCGATGGCGATGCCAGCGGATTGATGATTCCTCCTATGTTGTTGGTGCCTTTTGTGGAGAATGCCTACAAACACGGCCGAAAACAAGGGGAGAGTCCTGGTATTATTATCAATCTTAATATAACCGACACGGCCTATCAGTTTGAGGTGATCAACCAATATGATCCCAATTACACTGGTGAAAAAGATTCCTTGGGTGGTATTGGATTAGCTAATGTAGAGCGCCGCTTGGAATTGATTTTCCCTGGAGAGCATGATTTTTATATCAATAATGCACCTCCCAACTTTCAGATTTATATCGAAGTTCCTGCACGGACGCTGCAATTAGAAGCTCCGATAGGTGAAACGATTAGTTCAGCATTGCCGCATCCTCTTTCTCAACTAAGTCCTTCGCCTAGTCGTGGATGGACACCTTAAAAAACTAGCTATGAACATAACTTGTATTACTGTAGATGACGAGCCATTAGCATTAGAAAAAATGGTCAACTTTATCAATAAGGTGCCTTATTTGGAATTGGTAGCTAGTTTTGATAACAGTTTGGAGGCACTTAGTTTTTTGAAAGAAAATACCGTTGATTTACTCTTCCTGGATATCCAAATGGACGATTTGACAGGTATTCAATTGCTAGAAACGCTGAATAATAAACCTGAGGTCATCCTGACTACGGCCTACGATGAATATGCCATCAGGGGCTATGAATTAAATGTTTCAGATTATCTTTTGAAACCCATTAGCTTTCAGCGGTTTTTAAAGTCAGTGGACCGAGTGCATGATCACCTTCAGGCTAAACAAAAAGTGGCTAGTAGAAGTACCAAACAGGTCAACAAGAAAACCAAAAAGCGGGAGTATATCTTGGTCCGGTCTGAGTATCGCCTACAAAAAATTTGGTTGAAGGATATTTTATATATCGAAGGGATGAAAGATTACTCTAGAATCTTTACACCAGATTTGAAAATAATGACTTTACAAAATCTGAAAAAGATAGAAGAAGCACTAGAGACACCGCCTTTCTTGAGAGTCCACAAATCATACATTATCTCGCTGGACAAAATCCAGAGTATTGGTAAAAATGATCTTGTCATTGCAGGGACGACAATTCCGGTTGGGGGACTGTACAAAAAAATGTTTCACGAGTTTATAGATAATCAACAATTGATTGGGTAGGAAAAGATAGGTTTACTATTTTTATTGGAAAGTATTAAACAATTTACTCCTGTAGGAGTTAAGATAAAGTGAATATAATAATCTTCTTTTGAAGTAACATCAGAGGTGAAGCTGCTTGATTCTATTGCTCAGTTTTACTTCTTTTTTATTGTATTGACTTTCAGCTTATTATAATATGCATTTTATCCAAAATAACCAACAATTACCTTATCCAACAAAGTCTTGGGCTGGTATTTTATTGGTGTTTTTGGTATTGATACTTCCTGTTAGATCAGTTGCTCAAGCTTTTAATCCATCTTTTTTTGAACAGATCGTACAATGTGATCCAATCGATGGAGAAGCAGAACAAGATTCTAAAGAAAAAGTCCAAGAATTAGATAGTGACGAATACTCCTATGAAAGTATTGCTATTATTCTTCTAAATGCTAGTGCTTCCAACTGCTTAAATAACCATTCTTGGGTCCTTAATGAAGCAGTAATTACCCTTTTCGACCCACCGCCAGAGGTCTGATTTATTCCTGATTTTATACTGTTGTCGTAAATAGATCATAAAGCATACATGATATCATGCTTCTATGTTTTTATTTTTGAGATAGACTGTCCAATCTATTTTCAGTTCATCAGGAAACTCCATTGCCTATCCTCCATAGTCCATTTAAGAGATAGGAAACCTAAGCCCCCAGATAAGAAAATTCAAAAAATAAAATATTAAAACTAATTATTATGAGTGCTCAACCTAAACAAGGTTTTTTTGCAAACCTCAAGTATGACTTGCCGGCAAGTGTTGTCGTCTTTCTTGTGGCATTACCGCTTTGTCTTGGTATTGCCTTAGCTTCAGGAGCTCCTTTATTTTCTGGTATTATTGCTGGTATCGTTGGTGGTACCGTAGTGGCTTTATTGAGTGGTTCTCCACTTGGTGTAAGTGGACCTGCTGCCGGATTAGCAGTTATTGTATTGACTTCTATCCAAGAGTTGGGAGCTTTCGAATCCTTTTTATTGGCGGTTGTTATTGCTGGTGGCATCCAATTGATATTCGGATTGCTTAAGGCTGGTGTGATCGGGTATTATTTCCCATCCTCCGTTATTAAAGGGATGCTTTCGGGTATTGGTATTATCATTATTCTCAAGCAGATTCCTCACGTATTTGGTTATGATAAATCTCCTGAAGGAGAATTCGCTTTTGTACAAGCCGATGGTCAGAACACCTTCAGCGAACTACTCAATATGACGAATTTTATTACACCAGGAGCCCTAATTATCGCTGCTCTTTCTTTGGGTATTTTAGTGCTTTGGAATCGTCCATTCATGAAGAATCATCCAATGGCAAAAATTATTCAAGGACCACTAGTAGTCGTTGTACTCGGTATTATCTTAAATTTGGTCTTCACTGGAGGCAATTTGGGACTAAAAAGTGATCAACTCGTGAACATACCGGTTGCAGATTCTATTTCAGGATTTTTTGGGCAGTTTACTTTCCCTGATTTTAGTCAGATAGGTAATTCTGAGATTTGGGTGATCGCTTTAACTATTGCTGTAGTAGCGAGTTTGGAAACGCTACTTTGTGTAGAAGCGACCGACAAACTGGACCCACAAAAGCGGATCACGCCTACCAATAGAGAGTTGACTGCACAAGGAATTGGTAATATGGTTTCTGGTTTCATTGGTGGTCTACCTGTGACACAAGTAATTGTACGAAGTTCTGCCAATATCCAATCTGGTGGACGTACAAAAGCATCGGCCTTTATTCACGGTATATTACTTTTGGTTTCGGCAATGGCGATTCCTAGAGTATTGAATATGATTCCTTTAGCAAGTTTGGCTGCTATTTTATTACTAGTAGGGTATAAACTAGCGAAGCCATCTTTATTCAGAGATATGTTCAAGCAAGGCGCTTCTCAATTTGTTCCTTTTATTGTGACGATTTTGGGTATTATCTTTACGGATCTTTTGATTGGTATCGGTATGGGTATGGTCGTAGCGATTATACAAATCCTTTGGAATAACTATAAGGTCCCTTATCACTTCGACCCTAATAACTATGTAGAAGGAGAACCCATCAATATTGAGTTGTCGGAAGATGTAAGTTTTTTGAATAAAGCTTCTATTCAGAAAACGCTGGATCAACTTCCAGAGAATGCTAAAGTCTTTATTGATGCACACAAAGCAAAAACGGTACATCCAGATATTATTGAGATTATCCAAGACTTTGCCGCCAAAGCACCTGAGAAGGGTATTGCGCTGGAGGTTGTGGGCTTACATGGTACGCCTGCAGCACCTGAGAAGAACCCAGTCAATGACTTTACGAAAACTGTTGCGATAGATAGTGTAGCGGCCAATAAGCGCCTTTTTGATGGTGTTTTGAAAAAATAATCCTACAAGATTCTGAATTAAAAAAGCCCTTCGTGAGCATTCGCGAAGGGCTTTTTTAATTTCATGTAGCTTCTATCTAGTCCGGTACTACATTCGGGTTCAACAAATCGTAGAACTGATTCAGTTTAGGTAAGATAATGATACGGGTACGACGGTTGGTCGATCTCCCTGCTGCAGTGGCATTATCTGCTAAGGCATTATACTGTCCACGGCCGGCCGCAATAAGGCGATTGGGATCAACACTGTGCTGGCTTTGTAAAGCACGCACTACTGAAGTAGCTCTTTTTACACTCAAGTCCCAGTTGTCCTGAAGACAAGCATTACTGATGGGCACATTATCCGTATAGCCTTCAACCATGACTTCTACCTCTGGTCTACTTTGAACGATTTGCGCAATTTTGCCGAGCACTTCATTAGCTCTAGAAGTGAGGGTGAAACTTCCACTTTGGTAAAGCATTTTATCAGAAAGGTTGATGAATACCACTGTTTTATCTACCTTGATTTCCACATCTTCGTCTTCAATACCATTGCTCAACACGCTTTTCAAATTGACGGCTAAGGCGAGGTTGATAGAATCGGCTTTACTCTTGGCAGTTTGCAGGAGCTGGATGTATTTATCTTTTGTTTCCAGCTGACTCAAGGTTTCTTTAATGTTCTCATTTGCCGATTGAGATAGGACGGTCAGATCGCCTACTTGAGTGGCCTGTTGATCACGTTGCTTACGAAGATCATCTAATTGACCCCGTAAATCCCTGATCAATTCTTCTCTTAGACTCAAGCTTGTTTGTAGGTTGTTGACCTCTCCACGAATAGCTACTTTGTCTCTTTCGCAAGCGTTCAGTTGGTTCCCTAGTTGCTGTGCGCGTGCTACTGCATCATTGGCATCGCTATTGGCTTTGTCTAGCTGTTCTTGTAAGGATAAGTATTCTTTTTTGGTTACACAGGAACTCAAACCGAGTCCTAGGATGATAACCATAAAAAGACTTTTGTAAAATGTGTTTTTCATATGTACGAAAGTATAATGAGTTAATAAAATACAGATAATCATTATGGTAATTCATGGCTTGAAATGATATTAAGCAAACGCACCAAAAAATTACATTGCAATTTTTTATAAATTCGACTGAAACTCCAATTCAAAACCGCTCTAGCATCTTCATTTTTGTCATTCGATACAAAAACGAAGCAAAAAAATCTTGCCTAGCCAAACTCGCTCCGCTCAGACAATGCCTAGGCGGCCTCCCACACTTCACTTATGGCCTTTTTTGCACTTGATTTTCGGTAATAACCATTTCTTTTTAAATTTTATTTAATGCGTTTACCCTAGAATTCCTAGGCTTGATCAGCAATTTCAAGAATTGAATCTACTAAAATATCTAAATCTCTGGTGGTTGTATAAACATTTGGGCTTATTCTCACTCCTACGATGCCGCCCCAATTTGATTGGGTTGTATGGATTTTGTATTTACTCTGAAGTGCATGGCTGAATTCTGGAGCTGTTTTCCCAGCACAATTAATCAAGGCAATGGCACCACTATATCCCTTCTTCAAGGAAGTATGAACAGAAATCTTGGGATGCTCCATAACCCGCTCTACCCAATAATTTTTTAAATAAAATAGCCTTTCTGCTTTCCGTTCTCCACCGATCAGGTAGTGGAAATCTATGGCCTGACCAATGGCCTGTTCAATAGGGAAGGAGCGTGTACCTAAGTTCTCAAATTTACGAATATTATCAGACAAGGGATCAGAGGCCCCAAAAAGTGGAAATACTTTGGCAATCTTTTTCTTCTTAATATACATCATACCTGATCCAATTGGTGCGCATAACCATTTGTGCAAGCTGGTTCCAAAGTAATCGCACTCCATTTCATCAAGTCGATAGGGAATATGGGTAAAAGAATGCGCCCCATCTACCACAACCTCAATGCCTTGCTGATGAGCCAAACGGCCAATTTTTTGCACCGGCAGAATTTGACCATTCCAATTGATAACGTGGGTAAGATGAACCACCTTGGTTTTCTCTGAAAAAAGGGCTTGATAAGCCTTTACAATCTGCTCATCGTCCTCAATGGGGTATTGCAAGTCGACCCACTTCAAAACAATGCCATCGCGCAATTCTCTTTGACGCCAAGCATGGGTCATATTTGGATAGTCCTGGCGACTCAATACAACCTCATCACCTGCTTTAAGAGCTAAACCAAAAATGATGGTCTCTAATGCTTCAGAGGCATTTCGGTTGATGGCAATTTCATCTTGATGGCAACTGGCTAATTGGGCTAGCTTTCTACGCAGAGGTTCTCTACCTTGATCTAAGATACGCCACATGTAAAAAGAAGGGGCCTCATTGCTCAATTTATTGTAGCGATCTAGCGCATCCTGCACCACCTTTGGAGCTGGACAGACACCACCATTGTTAAAATTTAAAATACTTGGAGATACCGTATAGGCTTGCTTAATTTGATACCAAAAGGTTTCGTCTCTTACGACTTCCTCAAGTCCAGTATTTTGGTATTTCGCAATGGTCGAGACTAAGTCCTGGCCTTGTAAAGTCTGATAGAAGGGACTACTTAGCGTGAGGCCAAGAAGACCTCCAAATTTTTGAATAAATGATCTACGAGAATCGGACATATCTTTTGGTGCCTAAGATAAGAAAACAGCCGCTTCTTTTTTGATGGCTAGTAGTGCTTTATCAACTGCAGTTACTCCGCGCTGCTCTAATAATTGAAAGCAAGATTTCATTAAGTCTTTTCCACTAGCTCCTTCAGGTAGACTTTCCATCGATAATGAAATCGTATTGACGGAATCATCTCTGGCAATTTTGATGATCTCCCACAATTGAGCAGACACATAAACTTGCTGAGTGATATTATGCTCATATTCCTGCTGGATAGCCAATAATAAATGCATCCTTAATTCTTGAGCACTCATTCCGTCTTGACGGAGCCTAAACAGTAAGGTGGGTACCGCGATGCGTTCGCAAAACAGCGACAATCGCTCGTAGGCCTGCAATTTTAAGGGCCCAGAGGTGCTGAGTTTGTCTTTTTGCTGCTCCAAAGCTCGAATTTGGTATTCCTTATTGAGATAAGACTCGAAGACGCTTTTTACTGTCCAATAGACAATCAAAGCGGGAACACTTACTTTTATGATTTCTAAAATTGTACTTAACCAAATAGGCATGACTCAATGAGGTATTGGTAGAATAATGCGGTGGTGAAATACACTTCGCATCTTTCTAGATTTAAATTTGAGCGACAATTTTATACATTTTTACGTTCTGGTCACTATATTGCTCCAACTTTTTTAAGAACATTCAGAAACTAATAGCTTCGATGGAGTGTTTTATGAAAAATTGATTGAAAAAGAAGGAAAATGAGCGAAATACAAACGGCGGCATTGCCAATCAATATAACAGATACTGCTTTAGCGCAGTTGCGTAACATCAAGTCACAGCAGAATATTCCTGATGACCACGGTTTACGTATAGGTGTAAAAGGAGGTGGCTGTGCCGGATTTTCTTACATTTTGGGTTTTGACCAAGTCAAGAACAATGACACGGTCTATCAATTAGATGATCTGAAAGTCCTGATGGAAAAATCACATGGTATCTATTTACTCGGTATGGAAATCGATTGGGTAGAAGGGCTCAATAATCGAGGCTTTTCTTTTAATAACCCTAATGCCAACGACACTTGTGGCTGCGGTACTTCTTTTTCTGCTTAAAATAATCCTATTGATTTAAGGAATATAGATGCCTTGGTACCAATTACCAGGGCATTTGTGTTTTCAGTTATCGGATGACCACATCTTTGAGAAATTCCTCGCCCAGTTCTTCATTAAGCATTTTAAGAATCTTTTTCCTGCCGATGTATAATTCCTGCCTCAAGGGGGCAGAGTCAATAGATACATACAGCTTTGATCGGAATACTTTGATCTCTGTAGTATGGCCGGCAATAGCAGGGCCCATTAAATTTTGCCATAGACCTTTTACTCTACTTTGATTTAATTTGCCTTTGAGTTTATATACCTCAAGCATTTTTTCCAGCACCTCTTTTAAGGTCCGGTCATCGGAATTTCTGGATGTTGATTTGTATGTGCTGATAAGCGATTGAATTAATGAAGCTTTAAAATAAAGGTAATTCTGATACCTTGCTATCTTCTACCAGGAATTGACGCTGTTCTACATCCAATTTGTCAATAATTCTGGCTACGCGATTAGGATTAGTGTCGGTGATGAATACCTGTCCGAAGTTAGGTTGATGAAGTAATTCGAGCAGTTGTTTGACACGATGCTGGTCTAGTTTGTCAAAAATATCATCCAGTAGCAAAATAGGAATTTGCTCTTTGTACTGCCGCAGTATTTCAAATTGGCTAAGTTTTAGAGCAAGAATGTAGGACTTTAACTGACCCTGCGAGGCAAATCTCTTAAGTGGTCGGCCCTCGATTTGGAAAATGAGATCATCTTTGTGTATACCGGTAGTGGTACGTTGTAGGATACGATCTTTCTCACGGGCATCTTTGAAGAGGCCCTCAATATCTTTTTCTTGCAACTGCGATTTATAGCTCAGTTGTACAGCTTCTTCCTTTCTACAAATATAATCGTGCATTACCTGAAAGACTGGCAGCAAGACCTCGGCAAAATTGCTCCTTTTCTGAAAGATAAAATCAGCGGCAGGCGCCATTTGTTGGTCGTAAACCAGTAACAATTCTTTTTGATAACGATTTTCCTCCGCCATCTTTTTTAGTAGAGCATTTCGCTGCTTGAGGAGCTTATTGTAGAGCATAAGTTGAGACAGATAGTCTTGATCGATTTGAGAAAGGGTATTATCAATAAACTTTCGTCGGATTTCACTACCATCAGTGGCGAGTAGGCTGTCATCTGGTGCAATCATGACTACAGGAAGGCGACCGATATGCTCCGCTAGTTTGTCGTAGGGAACTTGGTTATTCTCGAATACCTTTTTTTTCCGGGCTTGGTATTTTACCACAAAGCCTTGCTCGATCCTACCCAATTCAAATTGAGCTTCCATCCTAAAAAAATCGGCCCCATGTTGTATAATGCTAGCATCGGGTGTACTAAAATGACTCTTGGTCATACATAGGTAATAAATGGCGTCGAGGAAATTGGTTTTCCCCATACCATTCTTTCCAACTAGGCAGTTGATTCCAGGTGAACAAGTCAATTGAACTTGTTCATAATTCTTGAAATGCAGAAGGCTGATATTTTTGAGGGTCGTATTCATTCAATTGCACCAATTTTCTTTTATCTTTGGCGATTGTAGATTATGCCTAATTCGTAGAGCTGGAAAACAATTCTGCTGATTGAGCGTAATATGCTTGTATATAAAAGGTATAAAGGCAAGCAAATATATAATAAACAATATAATATGGCTACTGCGACAAAGAAAACAACTACCAGAAAAGCTAAAACTAAAAAATATAGCAAGGAGGAATACCTCAGCTGGTATGAGTTGATGCTTAGAATCAGAAGGTTTGAGGAAAGAGCTTTAATGCTCTATGGACAACGGAAGATTCGTGGATTCTGTCACGTTTATATTGGGCAGGAAGCGGTTGCTGCGGGTATCGAGTCTGCCATTACTAAAGATGATTGTATTGTCACTGCTTATCGCCAGCACGGTACTGCCCTTGGTCGTGGTGTAAGCCCTGATGCTGCAATGGCAGAACTTTATGGCAAAGAGACGGGTATTGTAAAAGGAAAAGGTGGATCAATGCACTTTTTTGATCGCTCCAATAATTATTTCGGGGGCAACGGTATCGTAGGTGCGCAAATTCCAATTGGCACAGGTATCGCTTTCTCAGAGAAATATCGCGAAACGAAGAATCTTTGTGTAACGATGTTCGGAGATGGAGCTTCTCGTCAAGGTTCTCTACACGAATCTTTTAATATGGCGATGGCTTGGCAACTTCCTGTGCTTTATATCGTAGAAAATAATGGCTACGCGATGGGTACTTCGGTACAAAGAACCTCTAATGTGGTGGAATTGTACAAGCTAGGGGCCTCTTATGATATGCCAAGTGAGGCCGTAGATGGTATGGATCCTGCCGCGGTACACGAAGCAGTGGCCAAGGCCGCTAAGCATATCCGTTCGGGTAAAGGACCTTATTTCCTTGAAGTGAGAACTTATCGTTACAAGGGACACTCGGTTTCTGATCCAGCCAAGTATCGTACAAAAGAAGAAGTTCAATCCTACAAAGATCGTGATCCGATCAAAATGATAGAATTGAAAATCTTGCAAGATAAAATTGCTACAGAAGAAGAAGTAAAGGCTATCCAAACGAAAATAAAGGCAGAAATTGATGCCTCAGTAGAGTTTGCGGAGCAGTCCAACTTCCCTGATCCTTCTGAGTTATACACGGATAATTACGTGCAAAAGGATTATCCTTATATTATGGATTAATCTACTTGTCGTAGATGATCTCCATTAAGGAGTCAGGGCTATCAATGGTAGTTTTGACTCCTTTCTTTTTTAATTTTTGCTACTAAAATTCGTTTCCTGCGTTAATTCATTAACGCATTAATTCATTTTTACGGAAGAATACTTATTTTTGCGTGGCTTTTCAGAAACGTATGAACTAGATTGAAGCGTTTATGAATTGGTTTTCAAAGTTTTACGTGTTCTAGTTACGCTTTTGGCAGCCTATTTACAAGGCTATTTAGGTGTAAAAAGCGAGGCCAGGTTCGGAAAACAAAGGGGTAAAGAGAATTTATCCGAATTGAATTGACATAACTAACAATCAAATGGCAAGAAGAAGAAATAAAAAGCAAGAAGAAGAGGTATTAGTTGACTTGGTCGACGTTCGTGACAATTTTCAAGGAGTTTATCAGAAAAACCAGCAGTTGATCTGGGGTGCTGCGATTGGCTTAGTACTACTTATTGGTGGTTACTTGATATACAATAACCTTTATATGGAACCTCGTCAAAAAGAGGCCATGAACCAGATGTACCAAGCTCAATTCCAATTTGAAAGAGACTCGTTTGCAAAAGCATTAACTAATCCTGGTGGACTGTATCCTGGATTTTTGGACATTGAAGATCAATACGGTAATACCAGAGCTGGAAACTTAGCTAGCTACTACATTGGCGTTTCTTATTTGAACTTGGGAGAGCACCAAGCGGCAATTGATTACTTAGCTGATTTCAAAGCGACCAATACAGAAATGACCATCATGAAAAATGGTGCCTTAGGTGATGCCTTCGCAGAACTCAAGGATCTATCCTCGGCGATGTCTTTTTATCAAAAAGCAGCTGCTAAAGATAATGATCTGTTGACGCCTTACTATTTGAAAAAGATTGGTTTGTTACACGAGAGGAATGGAGCGACAGCCGATGCTCAAAAAGTGTACGAACAAATAAAAAGTGACTATCCTCTTTCTAATGAGGCTAGAGATATAGACAAGTTTTTGGCTAGAGTTAGCCAGTAAACTTCATTTTATATAAGACTTTAAAGGGTAAAGCTAAACGATATAGCTTTACCCTTTGTTTTTTCTAAAAAAGATTACTATGGCAACTGCTTTAAAAAATTTATCTACTTATAAGGAAGAGGATGTACCATCCGCAACAGAGATGAAATTTGGTATTGTCGTTTCTGATTGGAATGCAAAAATAACACATGCTCTTTATCAAGGCTGTGTAGATACGCTCAGTAAACACGGCGCTATCGAAGATAATATTCAGGTACTACAAGTCCCTGGAGCCTTTGAACTAACTGCGGGTGCAAGATTATTATCAGGTAGACATTCCCTCGATGCTATTATCTGTATCGGTTGTGTGATCAAGGGGGAAACCAAACATAATGAGTATATTAACAATGCTGTAGCTAGTGGTTTGACTAGTTTGGGTTTGGCAACGGGCGTACCTGCAATTTATGGAGTTCTGACACCCAATACCGAAGAGCAAGCTTTAGACCGCGCTGGTGGTAAGCATGGCAACAAGGGTGTAGAAGCAGCCGTCACGGCTATTCGAATGGCTAATCTCAAAAAGCAACTAGGGACTGCTAAAAAACCAATTGGATTCGGAAGATAAGTAACGGACAAAGAGTAAGTCTCGCATTTTGATCGAGAAGATTCCATCAAAATCGAAAAGTTATTTTTTGATCGTTACTAAGCTTGGAAATATGAAGATTCGTGTACTGGAAAGTGGCTTCTTTAAATTAGATGGTGGTGCAATGTTCGGTGTAGTGCCCAAACGCCTATGGGCCAAAATGCACGCACCCGATGCTAATAATATGTGTACCTGGTCGATGCGTTGCCTTTTGATAGAGGACGGCGATCGGAAAATCATCATCGATACAGGGATTGGTGATAAACAAGGCGAGAAATTTCAATCTCATTTCGAGCCACATGGTACGATTCCTTTTGCCAGTAGTTTATCTCAGCTTGGTATAGCCATAGAGGAGATTACAGATGTCTTTTTAACCCATTTGCACTTTGATCATGTAGGAGCCGCTGTGCGTTATAATGATAAAGGGCAACTCGTTCCTTCTTTTCCTAATGCTACTTACTGGTCAAATGAGGTGCATTACCTATGGGCAATGCAGCCAAATGCAAGAGAAAAGGCCTCCTTTCTGAAGGAAAACTTTGTGCCTCTCCAGGAGCATGGTCAACTGAAGTTTATCGATTGGTCTAAAGAGGATATCAATTGGTTTCCTGGCTTCGATATTCGTTTCTTGGATGGACATACCAGAGCGATGATGATGCCCATTTTGACCATAGGAGGAAAGAAAATTTATTATGGAGTGGATTTAGTACCCTCAAGTTTTCATCTGAGTATGCCTTTCGTAATGAGTTACGATGTCAATCCTCTAGGTACACTAGAAGAAAAGGCTCAGCTATATGAAAATATTTTAGAGGAGGATGCCTTATTGGTATTTGAGCACGATCCCCAAACTCCAGCAGCAAAACTCCGAAAAAATGAGAAAGGTAGAGTAGTGGCATCAGATTTCATTTCCATAGAGAAATATCTCAGTAATTAGCAGAAATCAAATCCACATCTCCCCACATCAAAACATCTCCACATCACCATGTCAAAACATCACTATATAATCAGATGAAAAACATAGGATTCATATTATCTGGTGGAGGCTCTAGAGGGGCCTATCAAATAGGTGTTTGGGAGGCACTAAAGAGTAGCGGTTTGCTCGAACGTATCCATACTATTGCTGGAGTTTCAATCGGTGCGATTAACGGTGCGGCCATCATCCAAGAAGTCGAAACTAGAGAACCTCAACATGTGGTAAAAATGTGGCAAACTGCCGTTCCGGGCGATGTCTTCAATGCCGTGCCCGAAGGCCTCAAAGACCTAGAATGGACCGACTATCTGGAACTTGGTTTTGATAGCTTGAAAAATTTCAAGGTACGCATTGATCCATTAATAGATCGACTCTTCCAGAATACCATAGAAGGCATTATTCGACAATCAGATATCAACTATATCATCGCCGCTTGGAATCGATCAAGATTAAAAACGGATGTCTTTCCTATAGAAGATATCCCCGAGGGGCTACTTGTTGATCATATCCTAGCTAGCGCCAGTTTTCCAGCTTTTGGGGCGCACAAAATTGGATCTCAATATTATCTAGATGGAGGCATTGGTAGTAACTTACCACTAAATTTAGCTATGGATATTGAAGCCGTACAAAAAGGATTGGCGATTGATGTTGGTTCGTTTATGCGCTACCGTCCTGGGCAGTTATTGTTGGAGAATAAATATAAAGATCAGACGATGATCATCAGACCTAGCAAGTTTATTCCCTCACCAGCTAATTTCTCCCAGTCAGCCATTGCGCAAATGTTGGAAGTAGGGTTTGAAGATGGAAGGAAACAAGCTCCCAAGATTCGAGAATATTTTGAACTCTAATTGAAAGTATAAATTATCAAGTCCATCATATATTCCTAGAACTTTCTTTTCTTTGTACGTAAAGCTTGACCATGCAGGTTTTGGGTTGGATGATTTTTGGAATATCTTTTTTAGGTTTAGCGCATAGCTACCTTTTATACCCTTTTTTCCTATGGTTAAAGGTTCGGAAGAGGACAAGTAATTCGCTGGTCTTTTCTCCTGCTGATGATGATTTACCCTTCGTTTCCATCGTCTCTTCTTTATACAATGAAGAAGCTGTCATTGCTCAAAAAATACATACGCTTTTCCAACTCCAATATCCTAGCTCAAAGCTTCAAGTGTTGCTAGGTTCGGATTGTAGTGCCGATCAGACCAATAGCATTGTAGCCAATTTAGTGGGCAACCGGCCCCATTTTCATTTCTTTCCTTTTTCAGAGCGGAGAGGAAAACCACCCGTAATTAATGACTTAGTCGCTAAAGCTTCGGCTATGGTTCCTGATGGTCAAGAGCACATTTTGATCATCACAGATGCTAATGTAATGCTCGAACCTTCTACGCTTTTCCAATTGATCAAACATTTTAAGCATCCCAAAATTATGTTGGTAGATGCCCACATGAGTCATGTTGGAATGCAAGAAAGCGGCATCTCAAAAGCAGAAGATCAATACATTTCTACAGAAGTACGATTAAAACATTGGGAGAGCCTCAACGGCGGTCGCATGGTTGGCCCTTTTGGAGGTTGTTATGCCATCAGAGCAACCCATTTTAGCCCTGTGCCGGAGAATTGGCTCGTAGACGATTTTTATATAGCTATGAAAGCCTTTGAACAAGGAGGATGGGCGATCAATGAGCTAGCAGCCATCTGCTATGAAGGCGTCTCTCATGATATCAAGGAAGAATACCGCAGGAAGCGCCGGATATCAGCCGGGAATTTTCAGAACATGCGCACCTTCCGTCATTTATGGTGGCCACCCTTGCAAGCACTCTCTTATGCTTTCTTTTCGCACAAGGTCTTGAGGTGGTTAGGCCCTTTTTTTATCTTTGGGATTATCTTGGGTGCAGGAATATTGGCCCTTTTAGGGAACCTAATATTCACAGTTTTGTTCCCAATTATGATTGTCGGGATACTACTGGTTATTGCATTGGACCAGGTATTCGCTTATTTTAGCATACATATCAAGATATTGAGAGGATTGCGTTATTTTCTGTACATGAATGCAGCTCTCCTAGAAGGATTTTTTAAATATTTAAAAGGAATAAAAACAAATGTCTGGCAACCTCCAAAACGCAGCAATAGCTGAACCGACCAAGCAACTACATACCATTCCCGAGGCCATTGAAGCCATCAAAAGGGGAGAGGTCATCATTGTAGTGGATGACGAAGATAGAGAGAATGAAGGCGATTTTATCTGTGCAGCCGAAGTTGTCACGCCTGAGATTATCAACTTTATGGCTACTCATGGCCGAGGCTTAATTTGTACGCCAATTGACGAGCGTCGCGCTGAGGAATTGGATCTACCAATGATGGTCAACTCGAATACGGCACTTCATGAAACCGCTTTTACTGTCTCTATTGATTTAATAGGTTTTGGTTGTACAACTGGTATTTCTGCCTACGATCGCTCTACCGGTATTAAGAAATTGACCGACCCTGCTACTAAGTCCTCTGATTACGCCAGGCCAGGCCATATATTTCCGCTCCGAGCAAAGCAAGGCGGGGTACTTCGCCGTACTGGTCATACCGAAGCAGCTATAGATTTGGCAAAATTGGCTGGATTCTATCCCGCAGGTGTTTTGGTGGAAATTTTGAACGAGGATGGTACAATGGCCAGAACACCAGAACTTATCCAACTAGCTAAAAAGTTTAATCTCAAAATAGTCTCCATCAAGGATTTGGTGGCTTATCGTATGCAAAACGAGCGCCTTATCCGACGCAAATTAGAGTTGGAATTAGATACCAAATATGGAGGGTTTGATGTGATTGCCTACGAGCAAATTACCACTGGAGATGTACACTTGGCGATAAAAAAAGGAGTATGGTCAAAAGACGAGCCCGTATTAGTAAGGGTACAATCAGGCTCTGAAACCAGCGAGATTTTTGGGACAATGTTCGAAGATTATGGAGATATCTTACAAAGTGCCATTGCCAAGATTGCCCAAGAAGAGAAAGGTGTTCTATTGTATATGAGGCATGTAGAAAAAGATAGCTCGGAGAGCTTGCTGAAGCATTTGGGAGAATACAAAAAATCGAAAGAGGAAGGTACAGAAGCTCCTAAAGAATTGCGCGAGGATATGTTGCAGCGAGATTTTGGGGTTGGGGCGCAGATTCTCCACGATCTAGGTATTTCTAAAATGCGTATTCTTACTAATAACCCTAAGAAACGAATTGGCCTGACAGGTTATGGACTTGAAGTTGTGGAAAATGTTCAATTCTAGAAGATGCTAGACATTAATGATACAAAAGATACCCAGAACTTTTGGTCCCAGCGCTATGTGCAGGGGACTACGGGCTGGGATATCGGTTATCCCTCCACGCCACTTAAGGAGTATATTGATCGGCTTGAGGATAAGCAGCTTCGTATTTTGCTACCAGGTGCTGGTAATGCTTATGAGGCCGAATATCTATTTGAACAAGGATTTAAGCAGGTTTTTGTCTTAGATATCGCCCTTCAGCCACTAGAGGCACTGCAGGCAAGATTGCCTGATTTTCCTCAAGATCAACTAGTCCATCAAAACTTTTTTGAGCATGAGGGGGCTTATGATCTGATCTTGGAGCAGACCTTTTTTTGCTCTTTTCCACCTTCCAAGGAAAACCGACGTGCCTATGCCCAAAAGATGTTGGATTTGCTGAAACCAGGAGGTCTACTTGTTGGGCTATGGTTCCAATTTCCTTTACGTTCTGGTCAAAGTAGCCCACCTTTTGGTGGCTCCAAAGAGGAGTATTTAAGGTATTTTGACGATCTTTTTGAGGTGCTTCAATTAGATACTGCATCCAATTCGATTCCACCACGCCAAGGCAACGAATTATTTGGTGTTTTTAAAAAGTCAATTTAACAATATCCAAAACTTGGGAGCCACAACTGCTATAAAAAGGTATCCTTTTCTCGATAATCTTGAGGTGTTGACCGCCATGGATTATGGCAAAGATTTTCCTATGCATTTTCATGATGTTGTATGCATTACGCTGGTCGAAAAAGGAATCGAATGTACAGAAGTGGAAGGCAAAAAACTGTATAATTCAACGGGGCATATTTCCCTGACCCAGGCTAATCAAGTACACGCTAATCCTAATATTAATGATCATCATTATTCTTTTGTGACCTATTATCTGAGTCCGGAAGTATTGCAATATTATAATGCAGGACAAGCAGTTTATTTCTCAGAGCAAATCATCGAAGATGTCAGGCTTTATCAGCAACTACTAGCATGGAGTAAAACCACACATTCCTTTCAGCAAAGGGAGTTTGAGGCTTTAATAAGAAAACTAGTTCAGTTTTTGTATAAAGGGAACACAAGTAGACCTACAGCTACTCAACACCTTCGACAAATAGAAGACATCTTGACTTATATTGAAGGGCATTACGATGAAAAAATAAGCTTGGACCGACTAGCACAAATTGCGGGAATGAAGAAGTTCGCCTTTCTTCGTCTTTTTAAGAAACATACAGGACTGACGCCAGCCAATTATATTATTATCAAAAGGTTAGAAAAGGCAAAGCGGGCATTACGACAAGGTCGGCCCATTGTGGATGCAGTATATGATTGTGGCTTTTATGACCAAAGTCATTTTCATAAATATTTCAAAAAGTTTACGGGTTTGACTCCAGCCCAGTATCTCAGCGACTGCAATATTTTACAAGACAAAGCCTGGAGAAGTAGCTAACTTTGGTTCTAAAAAGATGCGATACCTCCTTTTACTTTGCTTTCCGATAACCTTATTGGCTCAAAGTCCTTCCTATGATCGAAATAAAACCTTCACCATTCCAGCACTCAAGGAAGATCTACAGATTTTTCGTCATCATCTCGAAACTGTACATGGTGGACTTTACACCTATACATCCAAAGAAGAAATGGATGCCTACTTTGCTGAACTTAAAGCGACTTTACAAGCGCCGTTAACGGAACTAGATTTTTATACGCTGATCAGCAAAACTTCAGCTCAAATCAAGGATGCGCATACAGGGATTTATGCCTCAGCCGCCTGTCTGAATTATGTAGATGAGCAAATGAAGCTCTTACCGCTTGGCATCCGTTGGATAGATGGTAGTTTGTATATCCGAAGGAATTTTTCAACTAAAGAAGACCTAGAGATTGGCAGCGAGCTCTTAAGCATTAATGGCCACGACGCTATCACTATTTTTAACCAACTATTACCTATGATCGAAAGAGATGGTAATAATCTGACAAGTCCCCGTCGAGAATTATCGGGCCTTTTCATGGATCGATATGGAATGGTTTTTGGCGAACCAGACACCTTTGCAGTAGTGCTTAAGCAAAAAGATGGGGCGATAATAAAATACGATTTAGCATCAAGAACTTGGCCCGATCAGGTAGCCACTTGGAAAACCCGCTATGGATTTCAATCTAATACAGATAAGCAACAATTAAAATTAGCTATCCAAGGCGACATCGCTACCTTGACGGTTAAGTCTTGGTCACCAGGTCGAATTAAAGCTGGAAAACAAAAATTCAAGTCCTTTTTTCGAGAAGCATTTGAGCAAATTCATGCGCAAAATGTACAACATTTGATTTTGGATATGCGCAATAATGGAGGTGGAAGTGAGGTCGTTTTTATGGAACTGTTGGGCCATTTGCTACAAGAACCTTATATCGTTTACAAGGAATTAAGTACTAGAACGGACCAAATTCCAGATCATCAATATTATCCCAACGATAAGGTGAAGCAACTCGAAAAATTCGCCCAGAAGAAAATGATCAAACGCGGCGATCGATTCCACCTGAAAAAAGATGCAAGTTTGGTTCCTGCCGATCCATTGACACCTCATTATCAGGGGCAACTGTACGTTCTAATTAATGAAAAGTCGCATTCGGCTACAGGAGATTTATCCGGCTTATTGCAGGCCCATCGATTGGGTATATTTATCGGGAATGAAACGGGTGGTAATCCCTATGAGAATACTGCCGGAGATGCTCCTTTTTTGCATCTGCCCAATACAGGTATTCGAGTCTTAATTCCTACACTTAAATTTGGGATTAACCGCCCAGATGAGAATACAGGCAGAGGTGTCATTCCAGACCATATCCTTATTCCAAGTATTGAAGATATTATTGAAGGGAGAGATGTAGAAATGCAGTTCACGCTGGAATTAATAAAATCTAATCGCTAGCAATTTATTTTAAGCCTTAGGATTTGTTGGCGGGGCTAATATTTGGCAAAGACCAGATATTAGCTTACCTTTTTTATAAAACTTCAATGAAGCGATATCTCCTTTCTCTATTGCTCTTTTTTATGATCAACTCCATTTTTGGACAGATACCTGAAAAAGCTTACCAAAATTTAGAGTACCGACTAATCGGACCTTTCAGAGCGAGCCGTACCGTAGGAGCTGTTGGTATCCCAGATCAGCCCAATGTATTTTATGTAGGGGTCAATAACGGTGGAGTCTGGAAAACAGATGACTATGGACGTACCTGGAATCCTATTTTTGATGATGCTCCAACGGGTTCAGTAGGAGACGTTGCGGTAGCACCAACAGATCCCAATATCTTATACTTGGGTAGTGGAGAGGGATTACATCGACCTGATTTGGGGGTAGGAGATGGTATGTTTAAATCTACAGACGGTGGGGAGACTTGGAAACACATTGGGCTAGGCGATATACAGCAGGTAGCTCGGGTGATTATTCATCCAGAAGACCCCAACGTAGTGTACGTAGCAGGTTTAGGGCACCCTTATGGACCGAATGAAGAAAGAGGTATCTTCCGCACAAAAGACGGTGGAGAAACCTGGGAGAAGATTTTATACATCAATCATAATACAGGCGCCACCCAAGTAGAATTTGATCCCCTTAATCCAGATGTCGTTTATGCAGCCCTGTGGGAGCATAGAGAAGGGCCTTGGGAAAATGCAAGATTAAGAGGTGAAAATTGTGGATTATACAAGTCTACCGATGGTGGCGATAATTGGACACTACTAAGTCAAGGTCTTCCTACCAAAGAACAAGGACTCGGACGAGTAGGTATAGGCATTGCTCCATCTAATCCCAACTTGATTTTTGCTTGCGTGGATGCCAGAGAAGGTGGAGGGATTTATAAAAGCACAGATGCCGGATCGACTTGGACTTTTGTGAATGGAGATCGTCGACTTTGGGGCAGGGGAGATGATTTTGCCGAAATTAAGGTACATCCCACTAACCCAGATCGATTATTTGTAGGCAATATTGCTGCTTATCAATCAGATGATGGAGGTGCAAGCTGGAGATCCATCAAAGGTGCTCCAGGGGGAGATGATTACCATCGAATATGGATTAATCCCTTGCATCCTGATATCATGGTTTTTGCTGCGGATCAGGGAGCGACGATCAGCGTTAATGGTGGTCGGACCTGGAGCAGCTGGTACAACCAACCCACTGCGCAAATCTACCATGTTACTGCCGACAATGCTTTTCCGTATTGGGTCTACGGTGGCCAACAGGAGAGTGGTGCCATTGGAACTGCTAGCAGAGGTAATGGCGGACAGATCAGTTTTAGAGATTGGATGGGCGTAGGTGCCGACGAATATGCCTACATCGCTCCAGACCCTAAAGACCCCAATATTATCTACGGTGGTCGGGTGGTTCGTTTTAACAAAAAGACGGGGCAGACTCAGAATATTGCCCCCGAGGCGCTAAGGTCAGGCAAGTACCGTATTTTAAGAACGATGCCGCTTCTTTTTCATCCTGCTAATGATGATAAGTTGTTGTTTGCTACCAATGTTCTTTGGCAAACGACCGACGGCGGCCAGCACTGGGATATCATTAGCCCTGATTTGAGTAGAGTACAGCCTGAAGTACCAGCGAGTGTTGGTGATTTTAAAACCCCAGAAATGGAGACCATGCCTAGGCGAGGCGTTATTTATTCAGTAGCACCCTCTCCATTGGATGAGGATATTATCTGGGCAGGGACGGATGATGGCCTAGTTCATCTCACCCAAGATGGTGGCGCATCCTGGCAGAACGTCACTCCGCCTGAAATGGGACCCTGGGACAAGGTAGCGCAATTGGATGCTGGGCATTTTGCAAAAGGTACCGCTTTTATGGCTGTCAACGCCATTCGCAAAGACGATATGCAGCCATATATCTATCGGACCGACGATTATGGGAAATCCTGGGAATTGGTCACTACTGGTATGAATCCAAATGGACCAGTGAATGTGGTGAGAGAAGATCCCAAACAAGCCGGTCTTCTATATGCTGGTACGGAAAGAGAGATTTACTTTTCGGCAGATAATGGTTATCAATGGCAATCTTTACGCAATAACATGCCCGCAACCTCTATCAGAGATTTAATCATCAAAGATGATGATTTGGTAGTGGGTACACACGGCAGATCTATATGGATTTTAGATGGAGTCCACCCTTTACGGGAGCTAGCTAAAATAAAAGAAAATGAGGTCCATCTTTTCGAGCCTTCGATAGCTACTAGAGTACGCTGGAATATGTTTTCCGACACCCCTTTGCCTCCTGAGGAACCTGCGGGTCAAAACCCACCAGACGGAGCAATTGTCGATTATTTTTTGCCAGATGATGCTTCTGAAGTATCGATTCAAATCCTTGATAGAAATGGAGAACTCATCAGAGAATACCGTTCTGACGATCCCCTTGAAAATATTGATCCCAATACCTTACCGCATCCTACTTACTGGATGAAAGCAATTGATGTTTTGGGAACAACTAAAGGACACCACCGCTTTATTTGGGATTTGCGATATACGCCTCCACAAGGGACGCGCCGACAGTTCTCCATTGCAGCGGTAAAGGACCGAACTCCTTCGGGGCCTCATGGACCATTTGTAGCTCCTGGAGTTTATGCGCTAAGACTGAACGTCGATGGCGTATTTAGCGTACGTGATATTCATGTACGTATGGACCCAAGGGTAGAGATTTCGGAGCGAGATCTTGCTTTACAGACTACATTATCGATGGCTTGTTACCAAGCTTCGGAGGATATTTATGCCATGATAGCCGAAATTGATGCCTTGCTTAGGACGGATCGCTTGACAGCTACTAAGCGCGGCCAGCTTTTAGCCATTAGGGGCAGTGGAGAAGTTGGAGACCCAGATATACTCTACGGCAGCATCTATGCCTCGAACCAAGAAGAGGAGACTTTAGTTGGTCTAAGGCATAAATTTCTCTTTTTATTGAATGTTTTGCAGGGAGCAGATGCCAAACCAACTAGCCAAACCCAAAAAGCAGTGCAAGAATTACAGGGACAATTGTTATACCTCAAACCAATATTTACGGATATTTTAAAACAATAATCTACTAGAAAGCCAAAGTCCTTATGTCTTTACAACTTGACCAACATTTTCTTTTTGAGGGAGATCAAGATCACAAACTGGTGATCTATCAGCTTTTAGTACGCTTATTTTCTAATACAAAATCAGAGAATAAACCTTGGGGTACCATTGCCGAAAATGGCTGTGGAAAATTTAATGATATCAATGATCAAGCCTTGAAAGCATTAAAAGACTTTGGGCTTACCCATCTATGGTATACTGGTGTGATCGAGCATGCGACCATGACCGACTATACGGCCTACGGTATCGCAGCTGATGATGCAGATATCGTAAAAGGCCGGGCTGGTTCGCCTTATGCGGTAAAGGATTATTACGATGTAGATCCCGATTTGGCTGTGGAACCTAGCCAGCGAATGCAAGAATTTGAGGCTCTAGTTCAGCGAACCCACGCCCACGACTTGAAAGTGCTCATCGATTTTGTGCCGAATCACGTGGCCAGAAACTATAGCTCTAAGCAGAAAGATACAGGAGCTAAAATGTTTGGCTTTGATGATGATACAAAGGTGCATTTCCATCCTCAGAATAATTATTATTATTTTCCAGGGCAAGCATTTCAGGTGCCTTCTGGTATCCAGCCGCTGGGACCAGATTTAGTGGGCCCCTATCAGGATGAATCCTATTTTGAGGAGCCGGCCAAAGCCACAGGAAATGACGTCTTTCGTCCCAATCCCTCGGTTAATGATTGGTATGAAACGGTCAAGTTGAATTACGGTGTAGATTACCAAAATGGAGGGCAACAGCATTTTGACCCTATTCCAGATACTTGGCTTAAGATGTTGGCCATTTTACGATTTTGGGCAGAAAAAGGTGTTGACGGTTTTCGTTGTGATATGGTACATATGGTACCAGTTGAATTTTGGCATTGGTGTATACCAAGCTTGAAAGTAGATTTCCCTGAGCTATTGTTTATTGGTGAAATTTACGACCAAAATCAATACCGAGAATACATCCAATTTGGTCACTTTGATTATCTGTATGACAAAGTACAATTGTACGATACCTTAAAGAAAATCATGACCGAAGATGGTAGTACTCATTGGTTAACAGGTATTTGGCAACATTTGCGTGGTATAAACAAACACATGCTGCGCTTTCTTGAAAATCACGATGAACAGCGTATCGCTTCGCGTTTTTTTGCTGGTGATCCCCATCTTGCGCGGCCGGCCATGTTCGTTTCTGCTACTTGGCACACTGGACCAGTGATGATTTATTCTGGACAGGAATTTGGCGAGCCAGCTTTAGGCGAGGCTGGGTTTAGTAAAGATGATGGGCGCACTACTATTTTTGATTATTGGGGCGTTCGGGAGCATCAGAAATGGGTCAATGATGGTGCTTATGATGGTGGGCAATTGGATGAAAGCCAGCGCTCACTTAGGGAGTTTTATCAAAAGTTGCTACACTTCTCCAGACAGTATTCAGCGATTACCCAGGGCTATTTTTATGATTTGAATCCCCATCTAGAAGGCAAGTCGGGCTATACCGATAAGGTATTGTCCTACCTGCGTTGGTACAATGGGGAGCATCTGCTGTTGTTAAACAATTTTAGCGCTTCCCAAGAAGTACTTTTTGAACTTAGTTTTCCTGGTGCTTTATTATTGGGTCTCGATTTGGAACCAAGTTTTAGTTTAAAAGGTGTTTTTGGTACAGAGGAGACCTTGCATTTTGCAGATAAAGTTTCCATGAAGTTGCCACCGTTATCCACCATTGCTTACCGTTTTTAAATGTATTTAATGAGAAAGAGAATAGTCTACTTCATCTATATTTTTGCTTTGCTACTTTTCGCTTCTTGTCAAAGTCAAGAAGAGGATTCCTCAACCAAAGCCAAGCCCAATGTCCTGCTCATCCTGACCGACGATCAAGGTTGGGGAGATTTTGGTTTTCATGGCAATGATTCTATTAGCACGCCTCATTTAGATGCTTTTGCTCAGCAAGCGGTACGCTTCACCAATTTCCATGTTAGTCCGGTTTGTGCGCCTACCCGCGCAAGTCTATTGACAGGGAGGTATCACCAAAGAACCGGAACGAGTTGGGTCACCCACCGTAAAGAAGTCATGCGTAGCCAAGAGTATACCTTAGCAGAATTGTTTGCAGACAATGGTTATCGAACTGCTCTTTTTGGCAAATGGCACAACGGAGAGCAATATCCTAATGATCCCAATGGGCAGGGATTTGAGGAGTTTGTTGGATTTAAAGCAGGCCATTGGAATAATTATTTCAACACCAAATTGGATTCTAACCAGACGCAGATAGAATCCAATGGCGGTTATATCATCGATGATTTGACAAATCGAGCGATTGATTATATACAAAAAGAAGAAGCGCCACCTTTCTTCTGCTATTTATCGATCAATACACCGCATAGTCCTTTCCAGGTTCCTGACGTCTATTTCGATAAATATAAAGCAATGGGCTTGACGGATAAAAATGCTTGTGTACATGGAATGGTAGAAAACATAGATGATAATTTTGGTAAAATCGTGGCTGCTTTAGACAAAATGGAGGAGCTAGACAATACCATTATTCTCTATTTGACCGATAATGGCCCCAACGGAAATAGGTACAATGGGAATATGCGTGGACGAAAGGGGAGTGTTTACGAGGGTGGTACTAGAGTACCCCTATGGCTATCCTGGCCTGCTGCATTAGAAGGTGATCGAGATATTGCTGATCTCAGTGGACACATAGATGTGCTACCTACGCTGATTGGTCTTTTAGGTTTAGAAAAAAAAGGCGATTTGTCTCTTGATGGTCTAAATTTTGGGCCTGTTTTAAAAGGGGAAGAAGCAAGCCTAGGTGATCGCGTTTTTTATACCCAATTCAATTCGGGTAAGGAGCAGCTTTATCCAGGTGCTATCAATACGGGACAATACAAATTGGTGATGAATCGTCAGAACCAAGCAGAACTATATGATCTACAGCAAGACCCAGGAGAATCTAGGGACCTCAAAGAAAGTTTGCCGTCGATAGCAGAAGAGCTGAGTCAGCAATATATCAATGCCTTTAAAGAGATGAAGCCGACTAGCTATCAGCGGCCACCAATACCACTTGGTTATCCGCAAAGCCCAGAGGTACATCTTCCAGCTCCCGAGGCAAGTCTCACTGGTGAAGCTGCCTTCAAAGGTGGTTTTGGTTGGGCCAATGACTATATCATTGATTGGTCGGAAAAAGGAGATGCTGCCACTTGGTTGCTAGAAGTGGTAGAGCCAGGATCTTATACTATAGAAATGCTTTATAATGCAGACCAAGACATTGAGGCAGGAATATTTGGTTTTCATTTAAATGATGAAGTGATAGCAGGGGACTTCGCACTGAGCGCCTACGATGGCTCTGATTTTGAGAATGATTTGGATCGAGTAAAAAGAGGAGAAGTCTATGAGTATAATTGGAGGAGAGTGGAAGTAGGGCAGATTGCATTGGAAGAGGGAATGCAAGAGCTAACTATTCAGCTTCAAGAGGAAAAGAAATCAAGGTTCAAATTAAAAGGATTGGTTCTTTCGAAGATGTAGACGTATGCTAAAATCCATAAAAACAAAAAGGCCCGCCATCCAATAGATAGCAGGGCCTCTTTTATCTTTGCTGATTAGCTACTAGCCCAGCACTTCCATTTCGCTTACAAATGGTTGTTTGTAGAATCGCTTGCCCATTGCCTTAGACAAAGCATTGGCCAAAGCTCCTGATACGGGAGGTAGAGAAGGTTCTCCTAATCCAGTAGGATTGATGCCATTGTCTACAAAAAACACTTCTATGGCTTTAGGCGCCTCTGCGTGGCGAATCAATCGATACTTGTCGAAGTTTTGTTGATCAGCGCGACCATCGGTGAAGGTCAGCCCACTAAACATAGCATGGCCAATACCATCAACAATGCCACCTTCTATCTGGTTAATTGCGCCTTCTGGGTTGACCACGATGCCACAATCTACAGCACACCATACTTTCTGTACTACTGGTTGGTCATTTTTCATTACAATGTCAACCACCTGTGCTACGTAGGAATTATGACAGTAATAAGCAGAAACACCACGGAAAACACCTGGCGTATCTGTACCCCAATTCGCTTTTTCTTTAACTAACTCTAAAACACCAGCATAGCGCTCAGCATCGTAGTCGTTATTTTCACCTACCGGATTATCAACTGCTCTTTGGAATAGCTCCAAACGAAATTCGATAGGATCTTTCCCTGCCGCTTCTGCTACTTCGTCAAGGAATGCCTGCTCCGCACCGGCGATAAAGTTGGAGCGTGGTGCTCTCCATGCACCAGTAGAGATGTTGGAATCTTTTTTAATATCTATTGCGCGATAGTTATCCACTGTCCCTGCTGGGAAACGATTAGCGAAAATTGGGCCGCCGTTTGTACCAGTACCTTTTACTTCGAAGGCGACCAGATTATTATCTGCGTCTAATCCTGCACGGTAAGTCACTCGGTAATCGGGACGGTAGGTACCCTGCGTCATATCATCTTCTCTGGTATAAACCAACTTCACAGGTCTGCTCACTGCTTTTGAAATCATTGCGGCCTCCATACCAAAGTTGCCATAAAGTCTTCTACCAAAACCACCACCCATACGAGTCATCATGATAGAAATTTGGTCTTCCTCTAATCCGGTTAGATCTTGGATGCTTCCTCTCAACCATTCAGGAGTTTGAATAGGACCTTCTAGCTCTGCCTTGTCAGCTGTGACATTGGCGTAGAAGTTCATAGGCTCCATTGTATTGTGTGGCAAGAAAGGAGCAGTAAAAGTCCTTTCGATAACTTGCTCTGCATTGCGGAAAGCATTATCAGGACTGCCATCCTCACGGGCCGCGTCACCGCCTTTAGCAAGGAGTTGCTCCATTAAGGCTTCGTGGTCTGCTGTATTTTCTAGTGGTGAAGTAGTTTCCCATTCCACTTGAAGTGCTTTTTTAGCCTTCATTACCTGCCAGGTTGATTCACCTACGACTGCGACTACCTGCGGGAATGCATTGATAGAGGACCAGCGTTTGTCTTTACCACCAGGATTGGTATCAATCGTCACTACATCAACAATGCCTGGCATGGCTTTTATAGCATCAGTCTGTACGGATTTTAGTTTCATACCAAAGGCAGGCGGATGCTCCAACATAGCGATCAGCATTCCCTCTTTTTTGACATCCAATCCAAATAAAGATTGGCCAGTGACGATAGCTTTCCCATCTACATTCTTGGTAGGTTTGCCGATAATAGTGAAATCTTTTGGGTCTTTTAAATCCACTTCCTCAGGGACTTCCATCGTACCAGCTTTGGCTGCTACTTCCCCATAGCCTAGGCTACGATTAGAGGATTCATGTGTAATCACCCCTTTGCTCACATTAAGTTCTCCAACAGGAACCTGTAATTCTTCGGCAGCGGCGGCTACCAGCATCGCTTTTGCAGTAGCTCCAGCCATACGTAAGCTTTCCCACCCTTGGCGGATCGATTGACTACCACCGGCAAGTTGTCGCTTATAGTTTTTAGTATCTAAGCCAGCTTGCTCCACCATTACATTGTTCCAGTCTACGTCTAGCTCTTCAGCTACGATCATCGGCATGGCTGTTTTTACATTTTGGCCGATTTCTGGATTAGGCGACATAATGGTCACGACGCCATTATCCCCAATTTTAAGAAAAGCGTTCACATCGAACCACTCTTCGGGTATTACTAATTCTGCCGAAGCCGCTTGTTCTGCTGGAGTACAGGAGGTCAACCAACTGAAACCAATAGCCATACCACCACCAGCTGCTGCAGACACTTTCAGAAAAGATCTACGATTATATCTTGTTGTAATCTTTGTCATAATGATAAAAATTGATAGTAAACGAATAAAGAAATGGACATGCTACTTACATATTACTAGCCGCTGTTTTTACGGCTGCTTTAATACGCGTGTAGGTGCCACAACGGCAAATATTGCCATGCATAGCTGCTTCAATTTCTTCGTCGTTTGGATTTGGGTTGTCTTTGAGGAAGGCAGCAGCAGTCATGATCTGACCAGCTTGGCAATAGCCGCACTGAGCAACATCATGCTCTACCCAAGCTTCTTGCACAGGATGTAAGCCTTCACCTCCTAAGCCTTCAATTGTCGTGATTTTTTTGCCTTGAGCGGCTGAAATAGGAACAGAACAAGAACGCATTGCTGTATCATCAATATGGATGGTACATGCTCCACACTGAGCGATACCACAACCAAATTTGGTCCCAACTAGTTCTGCATGGTCGCGCAGTACCCACAAAAGTGGAGTGTCTGCATCAACATCAAAAGATTGGGATTTTCCATTGATGTTTAGATTAAAAACTGCCATAGTCCAAGATGTTAAAATGATTAATCCAGTTCTTAAAAGCCAGGCGAACATATTAATGCATTGAGAACTGGTATCTGAAAGTCTAAAGTTAAAGAAAAAAATATATTTTTAGGCGCTTGTTTTAGGGGTTTGTCTATACAATCCCGACATAAGTAGACCAAATGCATCCTATAATACCTACATAAAAAATCGAAAGCACTATGCGTATATCTTATTTCCTACTATTTTGCTTTTTTCTCCTCAGTAATATTCTTGTTGCTCAGCCTGGAAGTACTACCCACTGGTCTCCGGCTGGAGATGGGTATTACGTGGCAGAAGATGGAGCCATTAAACTTTTTAAACCAACTCAAAAAGAAAAAGAAACGATTGTTGCAGCAGAGCTGCTCACACCAGTTGGTGCATCGGAGCCTTTAGAGGTTCGGGATTTCTTTTTCTCAGCAGATCAAAAAAAGCTGTTGATCTTTACCAATACACAGCGAGTTTGGCGCTATGAAACTAGAGGTGATTATTGGGTACTAGATATTGCAACTAAGCAATTACAACAGCTTGGTAAATCCAGACCTGCTGCTTCTTTAATGTTCGCCAAGTTATCTCCAGATGCCAGTCAGGTAGCCTACGTCAGTGAAAATAATGTTTATGTAGAGGAGATTCCTTCTGGAAAAGCTAAGGCCCTCACTTCTAGTAATGGTAAACTGAAATTAATCAACGGAACTTTTGATTGGGCTTATGAGGAGGAATTTGATTGCAGAGATGGTTTTCAGTGGAGTCCCGATGGAAAATCTATCGCTTTCTGGCAAATTGATGCCAATAAGATCAAGGATTTTTTAATGATTAATACTACAGACGATATCTATTCTAGAGCCATTCCGGTAGAGTATCCCAAGGTTGGAGAGTCTCCTTCTGCCTGTAGGATTGGAGTAGTAAATGTAAAAAATGGTAAAACCAAGTGGATGGATGTTCCTGGTGATCCTCAACAGAATTATATTCCCAGGATGGAATGGATCGGCGATAACGAATTATTTCTACAACAACTCAACCGCAAGCAAAACGAATGTAAATTATACAGTGTGAACGCCAAAACCGGCAAAGCCAAAGTCCTGTATCAAGAAAAGGACGAGGCCTGGATTAGCATTCGTACGAGTTGGGAGAATGGAAATACCTGGAGATGGTTAGATGATCGGCAAGCTTTTCTTTGGATCACCGAAAAAGACGGTTGGCGCCATGTTTATCAGATCTCTAGAGATGGTCAAAAAGAAACTTTAATTACGAAAGGAGATTATGATGTCATCAATCCAGAGCGTGTAGATGAAGCCAATGGCTATCTTTATTTTATGGCTTCTCCCGATATTTCTACAGATAGTTATCTCTATAGAACTAAACTGGATGGCAGCGGAGCTTTAGAGCGCGTGACGCCAGCACCTCAAGAGGGATCTCATTCCTACCAAATTACTAAAGATGGCCAATACGCCAGGCATCGTTTCTCGAATTATTATACTAGACCTATGCAGGAGTGGGTTTCTTTACCTGATCACAAAGCCGTATTTTCAGCAGAAAGTATTGCGGCCCAATTTGATCCCTCGCGTAAAGCAAACTCCAATGTTGAATTTTTCTCTATAACCACCGAGGAAGGGGTGGAAATGGAAGGTTGGATGGCAAAACCAGACAATTTTGATCCAGAGAAAAAATATCCTACTGTGTTTTATGTGTATACTGAGCCTGCTGGTATGACAACGCGGAATAGGTATGGTGTCGGGCGTAATGGCTTATATGTAGGAAATATGGCTGCTGATGGCTACCTCTATATTTCGGTGGATAATCGAGGTACGCCAGCACCCAAGGGAAGAGCGTGGCGTAAATCTATTTATAGAAAAATAGGCATAATCAATATTAATGATCAGGCAATGGCTTGTAAGAAAATCCAGGAGACCTACAGTTTTGTAGATGCTGATCGGATTGCGGTGCACGGATGGAGTGGAGGTGGATCGGCCACCTTGAACCTGCTCTTCAAGTATCCTGAATTGTATCAAACGGGGATTTCTGTAGCAGCCGTGGCCAATCAATTGACCTATGACAATATCTATCAGGAGCGTTATATGGGACTCCCACAAGAAAATAAGGAAGATTTTATTAATGGATCGCCCGTCACTTATGCTAAGAATTTAGAAGGGAATCTACTTTATATACACGGTACAGGTGATGATAATGTCCATTATCAAAATGCCGAAATACTCATCAATGAATTAGTGAAGCATAATAAGCAATTTGAATTGATGGCTTATCCTAATCGTTCGCATGGTATTTATGAAGGAGAAGGGACACGTCGCCACTTAAGTACCATGTTTACCCGCTTTTTAAAAGAAAACTGTCCTCCGGGAGCGCGTTAGCCTGGTAACAGTATCGGTAATCTAGGATCAGGAGTTACTTCTTGGGAGCTAAACTCCTGATGCTGGAATTTAAAAAAAGCAGCGACGGCTATCATAGCCGCATTATCTGTACAATATTGGAAAGCCGGAATATAGGTTTTCCAGCCTTTTTGATCGCCTGTGTTTTGGAGTTCAGATCGAAGTAGCGAATTGGCAGATACACCACCTGCGACAGCAATTTCCTGGATGCCCGTTTTTTCACTTGCTTTAATCAATTTATTCATCAGTATACTGACAATTCTATCTTGAATTGAGGCACATAGATCGGCTAGATTTTCTTTGATGAAATCAGGATTGTTTTTGATTTCCTTTTTCAGAAAATATAAAATAGAGGTTTTTAATCCACTAAAACTAAAATCCAAATCCTTGATTCTAGGTTCAGGAAATGGAAAACGCACCTTGCCTTGCTTGGCCAATTGGTCAATAAGTGGCCCTGCGGGATAATTTAAACCTAGGAGTTTGCCGGTTTTGTCAAAAGCCTCACCCGCGGCGTCATCTAAGGTCGATCCAATTACTTCCATCTTAAAAGGAGAGTGTACGATCAGAATTTGGGTATGTCCTCCAGATACCGTTAGGCAAAGGAAGGGGAACTGAGGTTTGGGGTCTTCTGCAAAATGCGCTAAAACATGGGCCATCATATGATTGACCTCAATTAAGGGCAGGTTTAAGCTCAAGGCTAAAGACTTGGCAAAGGAGACGCCTACAATTAATGATCCCATCAAGCCAGGACCACGAGTAAAGGCTATCCCATCTAGCTCACGTAGGTCAGTTTTAGCGACTTTTAAAGCTTCTTGAACTACAGGTATGATATTGGCCTGATGTGCTCTGGATGCTACCTCTGGAACAACACCACCATATTTTTGGTGCACAGTTTGAGAGGCCATAATGTTGCTCAAAATGGCGCCATCCTGAATAATGGCTGCTGAAGTATCGTCACAGGAAGATTCTAGGGCTAATAAAGTAGTGCTCATATTTTTTACTAACTGTTTTGATAAAAATAAAGTTTTATCTATGTTGGGCCTTAATTCAATTACCAATACCATATGGCTACTAAAACATCCAGGAAAGATAGTACTACTAGCTCCTCTTCTTATGGAGATGCTGGCTTGAATTGTGTCATTGCTCCAGGTACAAAGATAGAAGGAGATTTCACAACTACCGAAAACGTAAGGATTGATGGTAGTGTTGTGGGGCATATAAAATGTGATCGAAAGCTGGTATTGGGTAAAAATGCCAATGTTGAAGGGACCTTGACCGCTGCTGAAGCTGTTTTAATGGGTACCGTAGTGGGTGATGTGACCATTGGGGGTTTATTAAAGCTAGAAGGTACAGCGGTGGTGAAAGGAGATATAGTAGCCAAGAAAATCATCGTTGATGAGGGGGCCAAATATGATGGAATCTCCAAGATTGGCTAAAGTTAAAGCGTTAAAAAACATCTGTTTCAAGCACCCAAAGCGCTTTTTCTGCATCTAGTATAGAAGAGGTGCCTGAAAAACAGGGAGGTTTTCGAATATTTAAAGATAAAATACTATTATTGCATTAAAACAAACCGGAAAATGAGATTAGTAATTAACCTTGTTCTTGTACTTATTGCCTTGTTTTTGGTTTATGCTTTGTATGAAAGTATACGCGAGCCTATTGCTTTCAAAAGCGAAACTGAAAAAAGAAGAAATGCCGTTACAACTAAATTAATGAAAATCCGTACGGCACAAGAAGCATACAGGGACATCACTGGTGAATTTGCTCCTAACTTCGACACATTAGCTGACGTATTAGCCAACGGAGACTTTAGAATTATCAAAGTTTTAGGTGATCCTGATGATCCCAACTTTAGAGGTACTATTACCTATGATACAACGTACTCGCCTGCAAAGGATTCGATGCGTCGCCTCTTAGGTATGAACAACTTTGATTCTCTAAGGTATTGTCCCTACTCTAATGTTTCTTTTGATATCGAAGCAAAAGTAATTGAGTACCAGAAAACAAAAGTACCTGTAGTCCAGGTGGGCACGCCTTGGAAGAATTTCATGGGTAAATTTGCTGATCCGTCTTACAAAAGATATGATCAGAACTATGATCCAGAGAAACCTATCAAATTTGGTAACCTTTACGCTCCAAACCTAGCAGGTAATTGGGAAGGTTAATATACAATTTGAGGAATCCCCAATTGCGTATAGATTCCCAAAAACTCTACAAACTGTCCATTCTGATCGGAATGGACAGTTTTAGTTATGTCATAACGGATGATAATCTCAAAGTCGAAGCCTTTAAATCCATCCAGCTGGCACAACCCGTATCTTCTAATTCTTATTTAGAACTAGAAGATATTTTTTCAACAGATGAGTGGCTGCAAGCTGCTTATTCCCAAACCATTGTCACCACTTGCGCGCCTTATTTTACTTTGGTACCTAGCAAACTGTACAAACCTGATATGGCAGCTGCTTACCTCGAGCAAGTGGCCAATTTAGAAAACCGATATCAAGCGGTGGTAGACGCTCCCAAGAAAATGGATTTCTACAACGTATTTGGTGTGCATCATTTTATCAAAAATTGGTGCTCCGATCGTTTTCCTACCTCAGATCACCACCATTTGATCAGTGCTCTAAGTCGATTAATTCCTAGTGATATAGGAGACACCCGAAATGATTTTATCCTTTGCTATCGATTAGGAGAACAGCTTGCCTTTTTGATTTGTAAAGATGGACAATTCCAATTTTCCAATATTTTTCAAGTGACAACAGTTGCTCATCTAACCTATTTCCTGGGTTTGATTATCAACCAGTTTAAATTACAAGCTGCCGAAATGCAGCTTTATCTTTTGGGCGATTTTCAAGAAGGTGGGAGCTATACGGACCTTCTTCAGCGCTATATCCGCAATGTCCAATTTCTGGAACTTCCGCTCACTATCCAAGTGGCAGAAAGTTTGATCGATGCTCCGCTCAAACAAATCATTGCTCCAGCTGTTTCTTTATTAGACTAATCTTGAAGTAGTACATATGCGAATTATAGGAGGCCAATTTAAAGGAAGACGATTCACACCGCCCGCCAAGAACTGGCCCACTCGTCCAACCACAGATTACGCCAAAGAAGGTCTGTTCAATATTCTAATGAATAACTTTGACTTTGCAGAACTCAAAGTACTAGACTTGTTTGGCGGTACAGGCAACCATAGTTATGAATTTATCTCCAGAGGTAGCACCGATGTGACTTATGTAGATAAGTTTTATGGTTGTGTAGCTTTCGCTAAAAAGATGGCTAAAGACCTGGAGGTTGAGCCCTACTTGCATATTGTAAAAGGGGATGTGTTCAAGTTTATGGCGATGTGCACTCAAGACTTTGATTACATATTTGCAGGGCCTCCCTATCCATTACCCAATCTCGATACTATTCCAGATCTCATCTTCAAACATCAACTCCTACGCCCAGGTGGTTGGTTTGTCATGGAGCACAATCCACATCATGATTTCAAAGCCCATCCACACTATCTAATGGAACGGCATTATGGCAAGACGATCTTCTCCTTTTTTACCCTAAAAAAGGAGGAAGAGGCTTAGTCGTAATTTTATCTTCTGAACGGGGAACTTACAAGAGCTCAAGGTTGTTTTTTGCCACAAATTCAATAGCTTTGCAGGCGATTTGGCCATGATAAATAAAATAAGCATGAACATTATCCAGATTCTTCAGGAAGCAGTAGCTCATGGTGTCCATGAGTTGTATGGTGTAGAGACTAAAGCGGAAAAAATTAGCCTTTCGAGCACACGCAAAGAGTTCGAAGGTGATTATACGGTTGTTGTATTCCCTTTCACCAAAGCTGCCCGCAAGAATCCTGTTCAACTAGGAGAGGAGCTAGGACAATATCTATTAGAAAAAGTAGACTACGTAACTCAATTTAATGTCATTAAAGGTTTTCTGAATTTAACCATCAGCGATACCTTTTGGAAGACATTTCTGCTGGGTATGTCTAATGATGCCAAATATGGTTACCATCCAGCCAATGGCAAGAAGGTAATGGTCGAGTTTTCATCACCTAATACCAATAAACCGCTGCACCTTGGGCATATTCGGAATATCCTTTTAGGATGGTCAAGTTCTAAAATTTTAGAAGCAGCTGGCTACGAGGTGATCAAAGTCCAGATCGTTAATGATCGGGGCATTGCTATTTGTAAAAGTATGCTGGCTTGGCAAAAATTTGGAGAAGGTGCCACCCCTGAAAGTGCCAATATGAAAAGCGACCATTTTGTCGGTAAATATTATGTGCTTTTCGAACAGAAATTCAAAGCTGAATACGCAGCATGGCAGGAAAGCGAGGAGGGGCAATCCGTTTACCAGGAAAAGCATAAAGAAGCGCAGGATGAAAAAGCTTTTTTCAAAGCTTATAAGAATACTTATTTTAATGCGTACAGTGCGCTAGGTGGAGAAGCCAAAGAAATGTTGCTCAAATGGGAAGCTAATGATCCAGATACGCGGGCACTTTGGCAGAAAATGAACAATTGGGTTTATGCTGGTTTCGACGAGACCTATAAAGACCTTGGTGTTCATTTTGATCAACTCTACTACGAATCGAATACTTATCTACTGGGGAAGGAGTTTATAGAACAAGGCTTAATAGAGGAGATCTTTTACCAAAAAGAAGATAAGTCGGTATGGATCGATTTAGAAGATGTGAAGTTGGATCATAAACTTGTACTACGGAGCGATGGTACCTCGGTCTATATGACTCAAGATATTGGTACGGCACAAACGCGGTACGATGACCATAAAGTAGATAAAATGGTCTACGTCGTGGCAGATGAGCAGAACTACCACTTCCAAGTACTTTTCGAGATTTTGAAGAAATTGAAAGCCCCCTACGCAGATGGTCTATTTCATCTATCTTATGGAATGGTAGACCTACCGACCGGGAAAATGAAGTCTCGGGAAGGGACAGTGGTAGATGCCGACGTTCTGATGGTGGAGGTCACCCAAGAGGCTGCCAACAATAGCCAAGAGAGAGGGACGCTCGAGGGCCTAAACGACGAGGAGCAAAAGGAGATCATCAAGAAGATTGGATTATCCGCCTTGAAATTCTTTATTATAAAAGTCCAACCCCAAAAACGGATGACCTTTAACCCAAAGGAATCTGTTGATATGCAGGGGCAAACTGGACCTTATGTCCAAAATGCTTATGTGCGGATCAAATCTGTGCTACGCAAAGCAGGGGATATGGATTTAAGCACTGCTAAAGACTATGCTCAATTGGAAAATGCAGAAAAGGTGCTTATTGCTAACCTTTACGATTATCCAGGATTGATTGCGGAGTCTGCCGAATCTTACGATCCGAGTTCCATTGCAAATTATTGTTACAATTTAGCTAAAGCATATCATAAATTTTATACAGATTATTCTATCTTAAAAGCACCAACAGAAGCAGCTAAAGCTTTTAGAATAGAATTGAGTAAAGCAGTTGCCCATACCCTGGCTTCTGGAATGGATTTATTAGGAATTGGTATGCCTGAAAAAATGTAAAGTCTTATGAGTAATAGTGAAGATAAATCACTGAATTTTATAGAAGTTATCGTCGAAGAAGATATCGAGTCTGGAAAGCATACCGCTATCCAGACCCGCTTTCCTCCTGAGCCCAATGGTTATCTGCATATCGGTCACGCCAAGGCAATCACCATCTCTTTTGGCATCGCCCAAAAGTATGGCGGTAAATGTAATCTGCGTTTCGATGATACCAATCCAACCACAGAAAGTACCGAATTTGTTGATAGTATCCGTAGGGATGTTGCTTGGCTAGGATTTCAATGGGATGGAGAGTTCTTTGCTTCTGATTATTTTGATCAGCTTTACGATTTTGCCATAGATTTAGTCCAAAAAGGCCTGGCTTATGTAGATGATTCTACGCCAGAAGAAATGGCTGAGATGAAAGGAGATACGACCAAAACTGGTACAAATAGTCCTTATCGGAACCGTAGTATCGCAGAGAACCTTGATCTTTTCCAGCGAATGGCTAAAGGAGAATTTGCAGATGGCTCCCGAGTACTGAGAGCAAAAATTGATATGAGCTCTCCAAATCTACATATGCGAGACCCTGTGCTGTATCGTATCAAGCAGGCTCATCATCATCGTACTGGTGATAAGTGGCCGATCTATCCTATGTATGATTTTGCCCACGGGCAGTCTGATTCGATTGAAAATGTGACCCATTCGCTTTGTTCTTTGGAGTTTAGACATCATCGACCATTGTATAATTGGTTGATTGAGCAATTAGAAATATATCCATCCAGACAAATTGAATTTGCTCGGATGAATGTAGCTTATATGATCACCTCCAAGCGTAGATTGCTAAAGCTAGTAGAGGAGGGTATCGTCACTGGATGGGACGACCCAAGAATGCCTACCATTGCAGGACTACGCCGTAGAGGCTATCCACCTGAGGCGATCGTTAATTTTTGTGAGCGTACTGGAGTGGCCAAAAGAGATAATGTCATTGAGTTGAGTTTGCTAGAGTATTTCGTAAGAGAGCAACTCAATAGAGAAACTGATCGGGTGATGGCCGTACTGAATCCACTCAAATTGGTGGTCACCAATTATCCAGAGGGAGAGACTGAATATATGACAGCAGTTAACAACCCGGAGGAGGAAAGCGGTGCTACTCGCGAAATGCCTTTCTCCAAAGTGCTGTATATTGAGCGCGAGGATTTTATGGAAGATCCGCCAAAGAAATTTTTCCGCTTAGGCCCAGGTCGGAATGTACGGCTTAAAAACGCCTATATTCTTCATTGCGATGGTTTTGTGAAAGATGAAGCAAGTGGCGAAATACTAGAAGTACATTGTAGCTACTATCCAGATAGCAAATCTGGGCAAGATACTTCTGGGGTTAAGGCAAAAGGAACCCTGCATTGGGTATCGGTAGAACATGCAGTCGAAGCTGAAGTACGCCTCTATAGTACGCTCTTTACAAATCCAGAACCATTAAGCGATCCAGATAAAGACTTTATGGAGTTCCTAAATCCAGATTCCTTGAAGGTGATTGAGAAAGCTTATGTTGAGCCTAGTTTACAGGGAGCCGAAGCGGGTACGAGACTTCAATTCATGAGGAAAGGCTACTTCTGCGTAGATGTAGATACAACTGCCGAGAAACCAGTATTCAACCAGACGGTCACACTAAAAGATTCTTGGTCGAAGTCGAAAAAGAAAAAATAACGTCTAATTAAAACCATTATTATGGAAGAAACATCAAGAGTAATCCTTCAAAAACGGCACTTCCAGCTGATCGTTCAGCGATTGGCCTATGAGCTTATTGAGGAGTTTGATGATTTCTCTAATACTTGTTTGATTGGATTGCAGCCGAGGGGGATTTACCTCGCTAATTGTATCGGTCAAATCTTACAAGAGGAACTTCCAAAGGCAGAATTGCTGATTGGTAAATTGGATATCACCTTTTATAGAGATGACTTCAGGAGGCGGGAGAAGCCACTAGAGGCTTATGTTACAGACATCAATTTTTTGGTAGAAAAGAAGAATGTCATCTTGGTAGATGATGTCTTGTACACTGGCAGGACCGTCCAAGCCGGGCTTACTGCATTGAATCACTACGGTAGACCAGGTAGAGTAGAGCTGCTCTCTTTGATCGACCGTAGGTTCAACCGTCATCTGCCGATTAACTCTACTTTTACTGGTATGCAGATCGATGCAGTAGATGAAGCCTATGTCTACGTAGGTTGGGAGGAGGATTTTACACCCGGAGAGGTCATCCTCTTCAAAAATAAGGAAGCATATAAGCAAACGATAAAAACTTGATGTTGATGATTTAGAGTGATATGCCCTAATCATTGCCATGAAAAATCTCCATAACACAATACATCGCAAATGTCTACCCAGCCTGCTCAAAAATTAAGTTCCAAACACCTCTTGGGAATCAAAGATTTAACTCCAGAGGATATTAATTTAATTTTCTACACGGCAGAGCGCTTTAAGGATGTCATCAATCGTCCTATCAAGAAGGTACCTTCCCTGCGGGACGTTACGATTGCCAACCTGTTTTTTGAGAACTCCACTCGCACGCGCATTTCTTTTGAATTGGCAGAAAAAAGACTTTCGGCAGATGTCGTGAACTTCTCGGCCTCTTCCTCTTCTGTAAAAAAAGGGGAGACGCTCTTGGATACCGTGAATAATATCCTATCGATGAAGGTAGATATGGTGGTGATGCGGCATCCAGCTCCAGGAGCACATCAGTTCCTGGCTCAACATATTGATGCCAACATTATCAATGCCGGAGATGGGACTCACGAGCATCCTACCCAGGCTTTACTCGATGCTTTTTCGATGCGAGAGCAAGTTGGAGATTTGCGTGGTAAAAAAGTAGCTATTCTTGGAGATATTCTACATTCTCGGGTAGCCTTGAGTAATATTTTTTGCCTCAAAAAATTGGGAGCAGAAGTAGAAGTGTGTGGCCCTCCAACACTTATTCCAAAACACATTGATGAGCTAGGTGTAAGGGTATCTTATGATGTGAAAAAGACGCTGGCTTGGTGTGATATTGCCAATATCCTGCGTATCCAATTAGAGCGCCAGGATATCAAATACTTTCCAACTTTGCGCGAATACGCTCAATACTTTGGAGTCAACAAGCAATTACTCGACGATTTAGACAAAAAGATTGTCATTATGCACCCTGGGCCTATCAATCGGGGAGTGGAGATTACGAGTGAGGTGGCAGATTCTAAGCATTCGATTATTTTAGAACAGGTTCAAAATGGAGTAGCCATCCGCATGGCGGTCTTATTTCTACTAGCCAACCAGGATAATGTCTCTGAGGATTAACGCTTCAATTGTTACTTAACAATCCAATAACAGAATAAGCGCTGAAATTACTAGATATTTGTGGGAGCATTTCGCACAATAATTCCCTTGTGTTTGACTTTATGCATATGAACAAAAAATCTTCTATGAACCGTATATACTTTATACTACTCTTCTTTTGCCTAACGGCGAATCTTTCCGCACAGAATGGACATCGAATCGAAATTGGAATAGAGGGTTATGAAGAGAAAAGCCTGATGCTTGGTTTTTATTATGGTGATAAAACACTCCTAAAAGATACTGCCTACGTCAATGACCAAGGCACCTATGTTTTCGAAGGAGAAGAAGCGCTTGATCCTGGCATGTACCTTGTTGTTCTGCAACCAGACAATAATTACTTCCAACTGTTGATAGATCAAACGGAGCAGTTTTTTAAGGTGCAAACAAAGAAAGCAGAATTGACCAAAAATCTCGAATTTGAGAATGCTCCTGAGAATGAATTGTTCTATTCCTATTTGAAATACTTAGGGGATGCCAGACCTGCATCAGAAAAGCTGCAAAAGGCCTATGCTGAGGCCAAAGATAAAGCTGAAAAACAAAAAATAGAAGGCCAAATCAATCAGCTGAATCAGAAAGTCCAGGATTTTCAAAGCGATTTGGTTGCCAAGCACCCTAAGAGTTTTACAGCCTTGATTATCAATTCCAATAAGCCTGTACCTAGTCCTCCGGCTTTTGAGGGTGCCGAGGAAGAAGTGCAAAGGAAAAATTGGTATTTCCATAGACAGCATTACTTCGACCATATCGATGTTGCGGACCAAAGACTGATCCGTACACCTTTCTTTTTCGAGAAGATCAACACCTATATCGAGAAATTACATTTCCAAACTCCAGATTCCCTGAAGAATGCAATGGATGATCTTTTAGATAAAATAGAACCATCGCCCGAAACTTATAAATTCTTTTTAATCCACTACCTCAATAAATATGCCTCCTCCAAAGTAGTAGGGATGGATGCGGTATACGTACACTTGGCTTTGAATTATTATGGTAAAGGGAAGGCAGATTGGGTAGAGCAAGAGCAGTTGGGCAAAATCCTGAAAGATGCTAAAAAATTGGAGCCTCTACTGATTGGGAAAAAAGCGCCAAATATCAAATCTCAACGTCAAGATGGAACAAAAGTAGAAATGTATGATGTGAATGCAGAATACACCATCGTCTATTTTTGGAGATACGATTGTGGACATTGTAAAAAGTCTACACCATTTATGCGCGATTTCTACAACAAATACAAGGACCAAGGCGTCAAGATATATAGCATCTGTACCAAACAAGGGAAAGAGATTCCAGGTTGTTGGGATTATATCAAAGAGAATGAAGTAGAAGACTGGATGCATACGGTCGATCCCTATGGCTTGTATATGCTAGATTATGATGTAAAAACTACACCACAGATGTACATCCTCAATAAGGACAAAGAAATCATTATGAAGAAAATTGGGGCAGAGCAATTGGAGGAAGTCATGGATAAGATTATCGAAATGAATAAAAAAGAGAAAGAAGCAGAAGGCGATGATCGCTAACTGAAAAATATTGGGAGCTTAACATATTCAGGCTCCCATCATTAACAGATAATAGATGCATAAAGCTAAACTAAAACTAATTCCTCTCTTTGCCCTACTAAGTTTAATCTCCATAAACCTGAGTGCTCAGGTTCTTACAACTGAATTGGGAGCCCACCAAACTAGCTTCAGAATAAGTACGGATTCAATGGCATTGGTAGTCGAAGATCAATTATTGATTAAAAGAGCTTATAAAGACTACTTTTATGATGGAGATTTTAATTCTGCTAACGGAATGGCTTTTCAAACTTGGCATTTTGAATTTATAAGTAGGCAGCCGATCCAAATTCAAAAGGTAAAAGGGAAGAAAAAGAACTTTATCCTCTTAGGATTATATGATCGACGGAATGACTGTATTGGTCAGTTTGACTTAGCCTTGTCTAGAGTGAAAGGTATAAGCTCCCCTTCAAAAGAGAAACTGTATACCTATTCTTTAAACCTGATAGATATACCTTTGGTCCTCTTGGAGCGAACTAGGCGCATAGACCTCCTGCAAATTCAATAGTATCGCTGATATTTTTTATTTTACAGTCCATCAAACGATAGATTGTAATGATAAAATCCTACTGGCTGTCTCTAGCCTTCCTTCTGTGCTGTGCAAGTTCGACCCTTGCACAAGACACTACAATTACAAAAAAAGATACCACCAAACCTAAAAAAGCGACCAAGGAACTCCCATTGGAACCTGGACGAACCCTTCATCTCAAGACAACAGAAGGGACTTGGCTTAATCTTGATGTGAGTCCCGATGGCCAGCAAATCACCTTCGATATGATGGGCGATATCTACCTGCTCCCCATTACAGGTGGAAAGGCTAAAAGAGTAACCAAAGGGCTAGCTTACGAAACCAATCCTCGATTTAGCCCTGATGGGAAAATGCTGGCATTTACTTCCGACAAAAGCGGAGCAGAGAATGCTTGGATTATGGACATCGCTACCGAAGAACAAACACAAATATCCAAGGACAAAGACAAATATTGTCAAGCCGTGGAGTGGACGCCCGATGGCAACTATTTAATCGTCGCCAAAGGCGGTCGCGCTTTGAAACTACATATGTTCCATAAAGATGGAGGTTCCGGGACGCAACTTATCAAAGCGCCTGCTGGGATGAAAACCATAGAGCCCGCTTTCGGCAAAGATCCAAGGTATATTTGGTTCTCTAGAAGAAATGGAGACTGGAACTACAATGCTCAATTGCCCCAATACCAACTCGCCGTCTTTGATAAAGAAACCAGCGAGATGACTACTAAAACCAATCGCTATGGATCAGCTTTTACCCCGACCTTATCACCTGATGGCAAATGGCTAGTCTATGGTACACGACATAATACAGAAACGGGGCTTGTTAAGAGAAATCTCGAAACTGGCGAAGAAGATTGGTTGGCTTATCCCGTACAACGCGACGAGCAGGAATCTCGTGCCCGCTTAGGCGTTTATCCAGGTATGTCCTTCACGCCAGACTCCAAGCAAGTCATTGCCTATTATGGGGGTAAAATATGGAGTATCCCAGTGGAGGGAGGAGAGGCAAAGAATATTCCTTTCGAGGTTGACGAAAAACTAGATTTTGGCCCAGAAGTATTCTTCGATTTTCCAATTTCGGATGATAAAGAAATGGAAGTCACCCAGATCCGCGACGCAGTCATGTCTCCTGATGGCCAACAAATGGTGTTCAGTGCGCTGAATCGCCTTTATATTATGGATTATCCCGATGGCAAGCCACAGCGTTTAACCAATAATGACTTCACCGAAGCTCAGCCTGTTTGGAATGGTGACGGTACAGCTATCGCCTTTATCACCTGGGAAGGTCAAGAAGGAAATATCTATAAAGTTGCCCCAACCGCAGGAGCTCAGCCTACTAAGCTGACCACCAATGGTGGCTATTATTCACAACTAGCTTGGGACTCCAAATCTAATCGAATTATTTTTATTACGGGACCAGCGCAGGCCTTCCAGGATGCTATCGGACCTTCTGCTTTTGGTACCCAAAATGATATTGCCTGGATCGAAGGTGATGGTGGAGCGACTACTATCATCAAAGCTGCTGGTGGTAGAGGTGCCCCGCATTTTGTAGATACCAACGATCGCGTTTATATGTACCATGGTTCAAAAGGCTTAATCTCTATGCGATGGGATGGGACGGACGAAAAATCTCACCTGAAAGTCACGGGTATTATGACTTATCCAGCGCTCAACCTGAACCACTGCATGATGGTAGAGACTCATACCGAGCCACAGCGGAAGCCCTCCAATGCTGCTGTTATCAAAATGGCTCCTAAAGGTGATAAAGCTCTGGCAAAAATTAATAACGATATCTACGTTGTGACGGTACCTCCTATTGGCGGAAAGGCAGCTACCATTTCTGTAGCCAATCCTAAAGGCGCAGCTTTCCCCTCTTGGAAATTAACAGAGCTAGGCGGCGAATTTCCAGAATGGGATGAGGAAGGTAGAAAAGTGTTTTGGTCTCTGGGTAATGCCCATTTCTCCTACGATTTAGATGATGCTAAAGCAAAAGAAGAAGAGATCAAGCAAAAAAAGAAGGAAGAAGCCGAAAAAGCCAAAGAGAAAAAAGAGGAAGGTGACGAAGAGAAAAAGGAGGAGAAAAAAGAAGACGACGCTTATAAAGCTGAGGAAATTCGCGTGAAAGTCATGGTTGAAAAGGATATGCCAGAAGGTCAAGTCCTACTCAAAGGAGCCCGAATTATCACGATGAAAGGAGATTTGGTTTTAGAAAAAGGCGATGTTTTAATTGAGAATAATCGCATTAAAGCCCTTGATCGAAGCGGAAAGATTAAAGTCGATAAGGCCGTCAAGGTGATGGATATGCGCGGAAAAACCATCGTTCCTGGTTTTGTAGACACCCACGCACATATGTGGCCTAATTGGGGCATCCACAAAAATCAAATCTGGATTTATGCGGCCAATTTGGCTTATGGTGTGACCACTACACGAGACCCTCAAACGGCAACCACCGATGTGTTGACTTATGGTGATATGGTAGATGCTGGAGAGATGCTGGGCCCTCGCGTATACTCTACGGGACCAGGGGTAGGATTTTGGGCCTACAATATCAAGAGCTTGAAGCATGCACGCTCGGTATTGAAGCAATATTCAGCCTATTATAATACCAAGACGATCAAGATGTATATGACAGGGAATCGCCAACACCGTCAATGGATTATCCAAGCCGCCAAGGAACAAGGGTTGATGCCTACCACTGAGGGCGCCCTGGACTTTAAGCTCAATATGACCCAGATGCTTGATGGCTATCCTGGGCACGAACATGCTTTTCCGATTTATCCAATTTATGACGATGTCATCCAACTGGTTAAGCAAAGCCAGATGACCTATACACCTACTTTGTTAGTGGCCTATGGAGGACCTTGGGCAGAGGAGTATTTTTATGCAACTGAAGATGTACAAGGAGATCAAAAGCTTAATCACTTTACGCCTAAGGCAGAGTTAGATGCAAAATCTAGGCGCAGAGGTAGTTGGTTTATGGAGGAGGAGCATGTCTTCCAGCGCCATGCTACATTTGTAAAAGATCTGGTTGAAGCAGGCGGTATTTCTGGGGTTGGATCACATGGTCAACTACAAGGTCTTGGCTACCACTGGGAACTTTGGGCAATGGCCGCAGGAGGCATTTCTAATCTCGATGCCCTGAAAACAGCTACCATCTTAGGCGCAAAAGGTATCGGCTTGGATAAAGATTTAGGTTCGATTGAAGTAGGGAAAATTGCGGACCTTTTAATTCTTGATAAAAACCCATTAACGGATATTCGGAATTCTAATACCATAAAATATATTATGAAGAATGGTCGTCTTTATCAAGGAGACAGCCTCGACGAAATATACCCAAGACAGCGCAAAGCCCCCAATTTTGATTGGAATGGTAGCGGACCTGGAGTGAGTTTACCAGGCATTGGAAATGAATAAGGCGCCTAAATAGGTCGCTGCATTTTGAACATCCCGCGCAAATGAGGGTGAATCTGTTCATACTCCAAGCTGTGTTGACCACACTTTTCGAATCCATTCTTTTCGTAGAAGAGAATGGATTCGTCATTGGAGTCCATAACTTCCAAGTAGATATAGCTTCTTTTGGCTGCTTTTGCTTTTTCAAGCGCATAATTGAGCATGCCCTTGCCTATACCACTGCCCATCGCTTCTTTTAGGAGATAAATCCTTTCGATTTTGAAATAGGAATCATTGGGACCGTTGCAGTTTTTCGCATCGATGGTTTTGAGAAAGCCGATAGCTTGGCCATGTGTATGGGTGATATACCATTGGGCACCATCTTCTTCTAACTCCTTGGCGAGTTTTTCTTTGGAAAAGGCCCATTGTCGATACCAGTTGCCATCGTCTTTCCAAAGGTATAAAAAGTGTTGGCTATAGACCTGCCGCGCTAGCTTTGATAACTTTGGGAGGTCTTCGGCTATTACAGGCGTCAAGTTGAAATGGACCTGATTTTTAGTGCTTAAAGCGATCGTGTCTTTTCTGAAACTAGGATTCATCCAGGCCATCTGTATTGGGGTCTGGAAGGAGTTTTCTTGAGTGAGAATACGATTATGGAGTCGACCCTCTGTTTGAAAACCCAGTGATTCGTAGAGTTTGATGACTTTAGTGTTTTGGGAGCGCACGTAGAGTTCAATACGCAAAATATCTTTTCTGCCTTTTTGAACGAGTTCTAGAAAGTAAACAAACAGCTGCTTGCCGATGTCTCGACCTCGGTAATCGGGATGAACCAAAACAGTAAGACCGACAAGCATGTGCCTGGAGGCAAAGATGTCTGGCATATAAGCGTGAATTTCTCCGACGATTTGATCATCTGAGGTACACATGACCAAGCCCAGTCCTGTTTGGATACTCTTGGTCATAAATCCTTGTACATAAGCTTCGGTGATCTCAAAAGGATAACGAATGATGCCGTTGCCTTGTTGGGCGACTTGAGTGTAAAGACTTTTAATCGCAACCTGGTCGGTCAAACGGAAGGGACGAATCTTGAATTCCTGATATTGCATGAATGAACTTTGAAAGGCTTATTTTACGAAAAAAGCCCGGCTCTTGGAAGAGACCGGGCAAAAAACCACATTGTTCACCAGTTTATAGTTCTTGTTTTATCTTTAATGCAAGCTGTGATTATTCATCATCATCTTCGTCATTCGCGCAATCTTCTTTTAGCAATTTTAAAGCATCAAGATCAGCGACATCGACTACAGAGCTATCTCTATACTGTACTTGGATAGGGAATAGAATCTCTGGGCGTTCCTCTGCATCTGGGTTGTCTGCTTTCCAGGCTCTTACTTGTTGTTTGAGGTCTCTGGCAGTGTCTCCAGTAAGCGTTGAACCATCAGGAAGTGTCAAGGTGATTGGGTAAACGAGTTTGAAGCATTTTCCACCACGGTGCTTACCACGCTTACCACGCTTGCGCTTGAAGAAATCTCTTCTACATTCTTTTGCAATTTCACGTAGCTCTTCGCTATTTGCTACAGAAAGAATTTCTCCGTCTTCATTGGTTAATTCTACGGGGAAAGCAAAGCTTGGACGATCTTCTGCTTCAGGATTGGCTTCTTTCCAATCTCCAATTGCGGTGCGTAGTGCTTCGTAGTCGTCTACTTCGGTAGAGGTACTATCAGGGAATGCTAGGGTGACTGGGAAAACGAATTCGTAGCAGCCAAATTTTCCGAGATTTCCTCTTTCTTCCATGTCGAATACTGCACTGTTGACGTAGAATTCTACATCTTCTGTTACGTTGACTTCGTCTTTGTCACAAGAGCTTACAAGTGCCATTACAGCGAAAGCAGCTAGCCAAGTTAATTTCAAAAGCTTGTTCATAAGTGATTGTTTTTAATTAAGATTGTTCAATTAGTTTTTGCTTTATTAGCGTACATCTTTCGGACGTACATTGGGAAAAGAAGGATGGTGGGGAATTGTAATCAAATTAATTTGTTAAAAAAATGTTAAGAAAAAAGACTTCTACTTGATTACAATATTTTTTATGCCCAACACCTTATTTATCGAGTCAGGAAATAGGGAATAAACAAGTTCCTTTTTAACTTCCTACTTTTATTTAAGCCTAGGCCGTATACATCATTACTGACGAGAAGATTTCTGTCAGTATATATGAAGCATTAAATCATTACCTACCTCCGCTACTTGTGTACGCTGCGGTAGGCAGGCATCATTAAATCATTACATCATTTGAAACCAACAGATCAACAGCTATGGGGTCAACTGAAAGAAGGAGATCAACTAGCTTTAGAAAAAATATACACCACACACATCGATTATCTATTACAGTATGGAAATAGATTTAGTCATGATAGTTTATTGGTAGAAGATTGCGTCCATGATTTGTTTGTGGACTTATGGAGGAATCGAAGCGGTCTGAGTATGACCAATTCCATCAGAGCCTATTTATTGGTGTCTTTACGGCGCAGTATTATCAAAAAGGTCCAAAAGAAACAAAAGCATTTGACGGGAAATGAACCTGAGGAGTATCAGTTTTCGGCAGACCTAGCCATTGAAGATATTATTGTGAATGCGGAGCTTTCAGAAGAAAATGCCCAGAAACTGCAAAAGGCATTTGATGAACTCTCCAAGCGCCAACGCGAAGTACTCTACCTGAAATACTATCAAGAAGTACCCTACGAAGAGATTTCTGAGCTAATGGATATCAGCTACCAATCAGTACGCAACCTGGTTTCTAATGCGCTCAGGGCAATGAGAAAATATATGGGCTCCGTAATTATTTCATTTTTTTTCTTAAAAATGATTACAAAATATTTCTAAGCGACTTACTGTAATAAAGGACTTATCAAGAGGAGTAGGGGAACATAGAACAAAAGCGTTTCCATTCTTAAAGAAGTCTACATCAAAAAAACCAGTATGCAGTATAGAATCACATTAATCATCCTACTAGTATTAGGCATCCAAGCATGCCAGAAAGACGAAACGATATTTGTATCATCTGAGTTGTTACCTTATTTCGAGGCCTTTTCAGATGAGGCTGCTGCTAGAGGAGTAGCTTTTGATTATCAATCGGCCAGAATAGAAGGTTATCTGGAAGATATTCAGGAAGAAGATGTAACAGGCAAGTGCCAATTCAATAGTGTGGATCCTAATAAAATATTTGTTGACAGCGAATTCTGGCGAATAGCCAGCTCAATGGAAAAAGAATTTGTTGTCTTTCATGAATTAGGGCATTGCTTTTTGGAGCGCACTCACCTAGATTCACAAGACAATGAAGGAAGCTGCCTAAGTATGATGCATAGCGGCTTGACCAACTGTAGGAATGACTACAATATAAGCACCCGAGATGATTACTTAGACGAACTTTTTGCGAATTAGAGTATGTTTAATTTATTATTGACTCATTTCTAAATCAGTCTACAGCTCAAAAATTAACTTATGGAAAATAATCTACACAAGGATAAAAATAAGGAGGAAATGGAAGGAGAGGAGTTGCTAAAAAAAGTGATGCGGTTCAAAGAAAAACCGATCGATACCGATACTGCCCAGCTCTGGGCGAGAATCCAGGGTACTACTGGTCAGCTTAATCAAGCACCAGAGGAGGCCAAGGTTCGCCAACTGCGGACCAAGCCCAGACGGCTATCTTATATCGCCTGGGCAGCGGCGGCAAGCGTTGCGATCTTGATGGTCTTCATTCTAGGGAACAATCGGTCGACTACTGTACAAGCTGCTCTGGCAGCTACGGAGACCCATTTTTTGCCAGACGAATCAAGGGTCACCTTAAATGCAGGTAGTAGTCTGAAGTACAACAAGAAAAGCTGGTTTGACCAAAGAGAAGTAGAATTGAAAGGAGAAGGTTTCTTTAAAGTAGCCAAGGGAGAAACTTTTACTGTCAATACCAATAATGGTTCAGTGACTGTATTAGGTACGGCTTTTAATGTGCAAGCATGGAATGATGACTTTAAAGTGTCTTGTGAAGAAGGGCGCGTATCGGTAGAGGTAGCTGGCCAGCAAGCAATCATTATTACTGCCGGTGAAGAAGTCGTCTTACAGTCTAATGGCCAATTGAACAAAGAAGGGATTGCTGAGGGAAAAGTGGCCACTTGGCGAAATGGTCTTTTCAAATTTGAAGAATCATCTTTACAACAAATAACCGAGGAGTTAGAGAGACAATTTAACCGAACTATTCGTTTTGAAGATGCGACGATTGGGCAAGAAACCATTAGTGCTTTTGCGTTTAATAAGAATGATGGGTTTACTAAAGCTTTGGATGAGCTCAAATTTGCCTTATCCGATTATGAAGTACAATTTGATCGATCAGATATCAGAATAATAAGAAAATAACCAGGCCCTTGATCAAACGCTTACTATTAGTCAAGCTATTTGGAATACTTTGGGTACTAAACTTTGCACAGTCTAGTACCTATTCCTATTTGAACGAGGCACCAAAAGCATTAACGGAGGTCTTGGCATTGCTGGAGGAACAAAATGGTATTGTTTTTTCTTACCAAGTGAGTGCGCTGAAAAACCTAGAATTGCCGGCCTGTTCTGTAAAGAAAGAGGATTTAGAGACCTTCTTGAATACGCTATTTGCCAACCAACAACTCGAGTATAAAATTGTCGATCAGCAACGTGTTTTATTGAGACGTTCCTTGCTAGATACACCACAAGCTCCTCGTATAGAAAAAATCATTTTGTCTGGAAGTGTCACTGACTCAAAAACGAAGCAAGCACTTTCTGATGTTGCCGTGTATTTAGATACGCTGGCACTTGGGGCTCTCACTGATGAGGCTGGCAACTTCTCCTTTGAGATACCCGAAAATATGCAGGACCGACAGGTGATTGCCCAAATCATAGGCTACGAACAAAAACGAGTCTCGGTGCAGGGACTAAAGAAAAATGGAGAAATCGCTATTCAAGCTAATCCGGTTTCACTTGGGCCGGTGACGGTTACCGAGACCATACCCGTTTTACAAAATAAATCTAGCGGAGCCATCCAGTTAAATACTAGTCCATTACTGCAAAATAATGGGAGTAGCCTAGCTGGCAATGATTTGTTCAGAAGCATACAGACCTTACCTGGGATCAGTGCGAATAATGATCTAAGTGCAGCGGTAAAAATACGTGGAAGTAGCGGTGATGAAACCTTGACCATTCTCGACGGCATTCCTATCTATAAAGCAGAACACTACTTTGGTGTTTTCAGTGCGATCAATGCCAATTATGTCCAGTCCACCGAGGTGTATAAGAATGCTTTGCCAGTAGCCTATGGCGGGAAGACCGGAGGCATGCTTTTGATGGAATCAGAAGGCTCTAGGTACAATAGAACCAATGGCATTATCGATATCAATCTGTTGAATACTTCACTTGTATTTAATTCGCCGATAGGGAATAAGCTTTCCCTTATTTTAAGTGGCCGAACGACTTATAGTGATGCAGCCGACAATCCTTTATTTAATGCATTCGAAGATAATTTGGCCAATGTAGCCAACGACGCTACTCAAGGTTTAGGTCGCCCGGGTTTGATAGAAACGACACCTTCTTTTTCATTTTATGATTGGAATGCTAAGCTTTTATATAAAATTAATGACAGACAAAATTTGTCTTTTAGCTTCTACCGCAGCTTTGATGATCTATTGAATGATTATGAGCAATCTTATAATGTTCGGACGCCCAATGATCGACCTGCAATTGATGAGGAATCTTTCTCCAACGCGGAAGCCTGGGAAAATACAGGTGCTAGTCTGCGCTATAAATTATCATTAAAAAACGATTGGGCCGTCAATGCTACAGGCTATTATACCGAATATAAAAATGATGGCCTCATCGAGTCGGAATTGAGTAGAGAGATTAGAGATCTTGAGCTTTCCCTTTGGTCTTTCGAAAATAATCAGGAAAATAAAATTGAGGATGTAGGTTTCAATGTCCATGTTTTAAAGAAAAAAGATTACAATCGCTCCATCATCCTTGGGGCAGAGGTCATTAAACACCAGAACGAATTCGAACTGTTTGAGGATGAAGAAAGTATTCTGAATGGCCAACTCGAAGCCTCGGAATGGAGCCTTTTTGGGGCTTTCCCATTGATAAATCAACCAAAATTCCACCTAGATGTCGGTGCGAGAAGTACCTATTATTCCTTGCAGGATCAATGGTTTTTTTCACCAAGAATTAATACGACCTACCAACTTGGGGATGGCTTCAACCTAAAAGGCTCATGGAGTATATCGAATCAATTTGTCAGAGAGGTGAATTATGAAAACCGTTTAGGTCAAAATATTGATTTTTTCTTATTGAGTAACCAAGACGAGTTTGCGGCCGGAACGTCTAGGAATATTATGCTAGGTGCTAGCTATCGAACTGGCGCTTTTCTATTCGATGTAGAATTGTATAACAAATATCAAACTGGAGAAATTGAGTTTCGTAGAATTGCCCCCGGTTTTGATAGTGAACGAATCCGACCCTCTAATGGCGAAGAGTATAACTTGTTTGTAGGCGAAGGTTTTGTTCAGGGATTAGATGTATTAGTAGAGTTTAAAAAAGAAAAGTATCATTCTTGGCTGTCTTATACCCTAAGTTTAACCGAAAATCAATTCAAGGAGATTTATCGCAATGAGCGATTTCCGGCGGAGGATGATCGGCGACACCAAATCAGTTTTGTGAATAACTATCAGATGGGGAGGTTTAATTTTTCGGCGAATTTTACTTATGCCAGTGGCCGCCCTTTTACGGACTTGTCCAAATTGGCTGAAGCTCAAAAGATTAAAGATCTCCGCTTTAGGGATCTAATCAATCGATTACCTAGTTATAATAGACTAGATTTAGGGGTGAACTACACCTTCGATGTCAATTGGACCAAAATGACCTTTGGTCTTTCTGTTTTTAACGTGACCAACGCTTCTAATGTCAGCTACCAACAATATATTTATGCCTTACCTCATTTGAAAGAAGAAGATGGTAAGACCAAAGTATCTAGCGAAGTGGTGGGCACCACGACCAGACTTTTGGATCGTACCCTCAACCTGAGCATGAGTCTTAAATTCTAATGCTGTTATGCTAGATCGAATCCAATATCTTGGTTTAAGAACCCTGGGCGTATTTCTTTACCTCCCACACCGAATAGGGCTTTTAATGAAACACCTTAGAGCTGGTTTAATCGGGTTTAAATCCAACGAGATTATCTACTGGTGGATGGATTTGTTCTTCCTTATATTAGGTGTTCTAGGTATAATGGACATCTATGAAGGGCTGGCTAATCTATTGAAAAAAGATAGCCGACCATTAAGTCCACAAGAAATACAATGGTCTCGTTTAGTTTATGGAGACGCTATTCCGTATCATCTTGTTCGGGTAGATGAGAAAGCCTTTTTGGGGCCACCTCAAATGCATATTGCTTATGTGAGTGGGGCGACTATCAATGCTTGGGGGAGGATGCCCATTCCTTTATTGATCCATGAACTCATGCATGTTTGGCAGTTTTATCACCTTGGATTGGCCTATATTCCTAGAGCACTACGAGCCTACCACTCTGAAGTAGGCTATAATTATGGTGGAGTAGAAGCGCTCCAGGAAGCACAAGCAATAGGGCAGCGCTTGCAATCATTTAATTATGAACAGCAGGCCGATATTATGGCTGATTTTATGAGAATTCAACTTGGCCTACGCCCTGTTTGGGGAAATGGGAATCGACAAAACTTAAGCACCTACCAATATTTTATTGATCAGGCAAAGGAGCAGAATTTACCCGTATAAAATCCGGCATTTGATTTGAAGATATTGTATGTTTGTGCGAATTCGCAATTGACCAAGCACAATACCTGTGATCTATGGTACAGTATTACGCCAAGGAGGATGGAAGACTTAAGGAGCTGGAGAAACCACAGCCAGGTGCATGGGTTAATATCTCACCGCCTTTCAACCAAGAAGAACTAGAAGAAGTGGCCGCTCGCTTCGATGTACCCTTGGACTTTCTCACCGATTCCTTGGATATTGATGAGCGATCTAGGTATGAAGTGGAAGAAGAGGCCCGCCTCATTTTGATTAATACACCTGTACTCAATCAGGTAGAAGAGGAGAAGGATGCCATCTATACTACGGTGCCAGTAGGGATTATCATTGCAGAGCAAAACCTGATCACAATTACCTCAGTAAAGAATCCTGTTTTGAAGCGATTCTTGGATGAAAAAGTCAAGAATTTCAATCCTTCCAATCGAAAACTATTCATCCTACAGATTTTAGAGCATAATGTATATCGCTTTCTGATTTGTTTGAAAAAATTGGATCTCAAGCGCAATCTTATCGAGCAGGAGCTTTATCATAGCAGCCGGAATCGAGAGCTTAAGCAATTATTAAGTATTGAGAAAAGTTTGGTTTATTTTCTCAACTCCTTGAGTGCCAATGATCTACTCAAGATGAAGATGAAGCGAACCAATTTCCTGGGCGTACACCAAGATGAAGACCTTTCGGATCTCTTCGAGGATATAATTATTGACAACGGACAGGCCCTTGAAATGGCCAATGTCTATAACAATATCTTGAGTGGAACAATGGATACTTATGCCTCTATCATTTCTAATAATATGAATGAGACCATCCGGAGGTTGACGCTCATCACCATTGTGCTCGCAGTTCCTACTCTGATTACGAGTTTTTATGGCATGAACGTAGAAGGCTTGCCATTTGAGAAAAATGATTACGCTGTTTACTTTATTCTACTCTTTGCAGTAATCCTAAGTCTACTCCTGACCTGGTATTTTCAACGCAAGCGGACCTTTTAAGTGGGGTTTATCCACAATTGTGGAAAACTTTATCAACAAGCATAAGGTCTTGTTGTTCAATAGTATAAGTCTAAAAAAGCACTAATGTGGAAAACTTTTTCCACGTAATTAACAAATTATAGTTACATTTCGAATAATTAATACCATAAGGTTATTTATTGGGTTTTTTTACCGAAACCCTCCTTTGTTAACTTACTGATACGAATGCGAGTCTTTTGTTAAAGACTCGCTATTTTTTTGCTCCTATATCAAGCAATAAGTTGAATTTTCTATTCAAAAATTTCTTATAAAAGAATAGAATATCTTTACTTTGTTATACGATAAAGATTTAAAGATCGTTTTTTGATATATAAGTATTTCACATCCCCTCGCTATCCTTTGACAAAGGAGGTCCCTAGATTAGACCACTTCTGCAAGCCAAAAAAACGCAGTAAAATAGCCTGTAAAATGAGAAACTACCTGTTGACTTTATTACTTGGAGTATTCAGCCTCCACCTTATAGGGCAGTCCTATTGGGAAGGGGGCGTTGTAGTCGGTGCTACCGGCTATCAAGGAGATGTGAATCCCAATAATTATCCTTTACCTCAGGCTACAGACCTAGCTTATGGTCTCTTTTTGAGGAATAATTTTACACCTACCTGGGCCTGGCGAGTGCATTTCCTGAGAGGGAATTGGACAGGCAGCGATATTGATTTTGAAACTTTCGCTAATGATAGGCGAGATTTTCAGTTCAGGAATACCCTTACCGAAGGCACCCTTTTATTAGAATGGGACCCCTTTGGTAAAGCTAGATTCCGAGAGGGCCCCTATCATTTTAAAACGCGGATTACACCCTACTTTTTTACGGGTATTGGCCTAGGGCATTATAATCTTACCAACTCCTTTCCACAAGAGCAGGATGGCAGTATACCTGATCTGGTAAAAGCAGATTTGGATGCTTTAGCAGAGCAAGATATCTACTTTTCCCTCCCCGCGGGAATGGGAATCAAATTCGATCTCAGTAAGCAGACCACTCTATCTTTTGAATCGGCCTTGCATTACGGATTTAATGACCTCTTTGATGGAATTTCAGAGGCCGGAAACCCTGATGCGCGCGATTGGTACTGGCATACAGGGGTGAACCTTACGATCCGGATGAATAAAAAAGACAGCGATGGAGATGGTATTCCTGATAAAATGGATGCTTGTAAATTTGTGGCAGGAGTTGAATCTGCAAAAGGCTGCCCAGATCGAGATGGCGATGGCGTAGAGGATGATGAGGACGTCTGTCCCGACCTTGCTGGACCCATTGAATTCAGCGGATGCCCAGATACCGACAAAGATGGCATTATGGATCCTGTAGATAATTGTCCACTAGACTATGGATATGAAGAGACCAATGGTTGCCCAGATCGGGATAATGATTGCGTGACCGATAGCTTGGATGTCTGTCCGGATATACCTGGTTTAGTGGTTTTTGATGGTTGTGCAGATACAGATGAAGACGGTATTCCTGATCCAAAAGATTTGTGTCCGAATGAGAGAGGTTTGCTAGAAAATGATGGCTGTCCGCTGCTTGATAGAGATTGTGACGGCATTATTGATTTATTGGATGCTTGCCCAGATATACCGGATACCATAGGCTTTACGGGTTGCCCCGATTTAGATCAGGATGGCATAATCGATTCACTGGATCAATGCCCGGAAATACCTGGACCAGACAGCACCAATGGTTGTCCAGAAATCGCTAAGGAAGATAAGCTACTTTTAGATGTTGCTATGCGGGAAGTGCGCTTCCGCACGGGTAGTGCTGAAATATTAAATAGCTCTATAGAGATTCTCAATAAGGTAGTTGATATTATGCAACGCTATCCGAGTTACAAGTTGAGTATGGGAGGCTATACAGATAATGTTGGTCGGGCTGTCAGTAATCAAATGCTTTCTGAAAAACGGGCAAAAGCCTGTTATCAGTATTTAATTGACGAGGGTATCTCTGCGGATCGAATGCACTATCAAGGTTTTGGAGAAGCCAATCCAATCGGGAATAATAAAACCCGAGCAGGCCGAGAGATGAATAGAAGAGTAGAGTTCAAACTAGATTTAATCCAGGTGACTCAAGAAGAGGGTGGTTGATCACATTTCTTCATAGTGGAAGTACTCAAAATCTGCTGACTGTTTTTGACCACTGAGGTCTTGGCAGCAAATACCGACAAAAGCCCCTGTAAAAGCAGGCCGGTACCGACTACTTCCATCTCTTACATAATCATCTGAAAGGATACTACCATCCAGCTTAGGGCCAATAGGAATCCAATTCTGTCCATTGGTACTATACCAGAATTGTAGGTCGGCATGGTCAAATTTGGCCCGGAGGTGCACCTGCTCATAGGCACTTAGATCTATGACTTCTTCCAAATGTTCCTTTACCTCGAAGTTGTCGCAGCTAGTGATTTGCAGGAATTTTTTCCCAGAGGGTTCTTCCATTTCTCCTCCTAATAGATGCAAATAAAACCAATGCCCAGTGTTGTAATAACAAACCAAGCCTGCCATCTGCTGGTAGTGCAAGGGAAAAAACTCCAGACAACTCGTTGCTTGAATATGAAAATGCTGTATCCTGCGCGCCACAAGACTTTGATGGTGCAAGGAGTTTAAAGACTCTTTCCCGTATAACCTAAGATAAGACTTGCGCACTGTGAGGGAAAGCCATTCTTCACTGATTGGTAGGCGTAGAGATTGGAAAGCCAAAGGCAATTGCTGATCCTCGAAATCTAGGTATTCCTTGCTCTGCTCGACTAATATTTCGTCTTCTAAATCAGATAAAGGAATCTCCAAGCGAGGAAGGGTGCTATTTTTTAAATACAGCCAACCATCGGACCGCCATTCTACTTCCTCGATGGCGGTTTCTCTGCCGAGGGTACAAGGTCCCAATTCGCTTAATGGTCGCCCCACCAGAAATACCGCAAACCAGCCTCCATTTGGCGTTTCTACCAGATCTGAATGGCCACACTTTTGTAAGGGAGCTTGGGGCTGATCTCTAGTAGAAATAATAGGATTTTGCGGATGCAGCTGATAAGGCCCCCTGAGCTTTTTAGACCTCGCTAAGGTGACGGCATGACCGTATTCGGTCCCACCTTCGGCAGTAAGTAAATAATAATATCCATTTCTTTTATAAAGGTGTGGTGCCTCGGTTTTGCCAAGTTCAGTTCCCTTGAAAATGTGGTAAACCGGACCTACTAATCGCTTTTTTATAAGATCTAATTCCTGTAGAATAATTCCTCCGAAGAAAGTACCTCCTCGCTGATCTACAACCATGCTAGTAAACCATTTTCTACCATCATCATCGTGGAAAAGGGAGCCATCAAAACCACTTGCACTCAAAAAGATAGGTTCCGACCAATCTCCTCTGATATCAGTTGTGGTGACCAAGTAATTGGGAGTATCCTTCCAAACACCATCAAATGATCTAACATTACTATACACCAGGTAGAAGACACCATCTTTATAACTCAAACAGGGTGCCCATACGCCACAAGAGTCTGGATTGCCTAGCATGTTCAGCTGTGATCGTCGATTCAAAGGACGGGCAATTAATTCCCAATGAACCAAATCTCTGGAGTGGTGAATTTGTACACCAGGAAACCATTCAAAAGTTGAAGTAGCAATATAATAATCTGCTCCTACGCGTATAATCGAAGGGTCAGGGTTGAATCCACGAAGGATAGGGTTTTTAATAGTCTTCATCGAATTAATTCTCTTTCTAGATCTTCAAGCGATTTTCCTTTTGTTTCTGGTAAAATGCGGTATAAAACAAAGAAACCAATCGCCGCAAAAAGTGCAAACAAGAAATAGGTGGTAGCATTTCCTAAAGTAGAAAGTTCCCAAGGGAAAATTTGCTGGATCAGCCAGCTAGTAAATGAGTTGATAAAACCAATCACCCCAATGGCTACGGCCCTGATTCGGGTAGGGAACATTTCTGATAGTAATACCCACATCACTGGCCCCAGGGAAAAAGCAAAGGAGGCCACAAAACCCAAAATACCAAATAGGATGAGGTAGGCATTCATGTTTGTAGCAGCTTTGAGGATAGCGCCTCGATTGGCCTTATAGGTGCTTTCTCCAAGCGCTTCTTCTACTGCTTTATTGAATGTAATGTCATTCGAATATTCGATATTGGCGATCGATGCCAGTTGGGTCTGATCAATGTCCTCCAAAGTAGCAATACTTTCGCTAGTCAATTGATAAGTAGCTTGTCGGAAACCATAAGCTGTAATGGACATACTGATGGCAATACCTGCTATACCAATTAATAGCAGTGGACGACGGCCCATCCGATCAATTAGTACCATGACAAGGATGGTAAAGGCCACATTGATCAATCCTACGATAACGGATTGCGCAAAGGCGGCGTCTGTACCTATACCTGTCTGCTCAAAAATGGAAGTCGCATAAAAGAAGACGGCATTGATACCCGTTATTTGTTGTAAAACACCAACCACCAAACCGATGACGAGTACATATCTCAAACCTGGGTTAAGTAGGTCAATTAATCCAACCTTAGTTTTATTTTGCTCTTGGGAGAGATTTTTTTGTATTTCTTCAAACTCAGTCTTGGCATAGGCCGGACCATGCAACCGTTCTAAGACCTTAGTGGCTTTGGCGGGTTTGTTTTTCATCATTAACCAACGAGGGCTATTGGGCACGAAAAACATCATAATCATATAAAATACTGCGGGGATCAATTCAATCCCTAGCATCCATCGCCAGGCGTTATCCTCATTAATCAAACCAGCCCCGGAGGAACTCATTCGATTGAGGTAATAGCTAGCAAAATAGGCAGCCGAAAAACCAAGTACGATATTGAGTTGCTGAACTGATACCAGTTTGCCGCGATTTTCTGGATTCGAAACTTCGGCAATATATAGTGGTGCTAAAATGAGGGCGGAGCCAAAGGCCAAACCACCTACCATTCTTGCAATATAGAGCATCTCATACGAAGTGGCATAGGCGGAGAATAAAGCAGATAAGGCGTATAAGAAGGCGACAAATATCAATAAGGGTTTACGTCCCAAACGGTTGCTAATCGACCCAGCGATAACCATAGCCACCATGGCTGCTGCACTTGGCGAGCTGACAACCCATCCTTTTTGGGCTAGATTGAGATCAAACAAGGTCTCTACTGAGCCTATCACACCTGAAATAATGGCGGCATCGAAGCCAAAAAGGAAACCTCCAAGAGATACAATGGCGGCTATCCAGATTGTTTGTACTTGATTATTCATGCTAAGTTGTTTTTCATTTTCAGCCTTTAATCTACTGACTTTCTGGTAGATGCAAGCATCAAAAGCGGATTATTGATCATTTTAACACTAGCATCAGTTATTACATTTTAAAAAATCGTATTTTGCCTTGAATTATATCTACAACCATGAAGTACTTATTGACAGCGATCGCATTTTTACTTATTCTTCCTAATGTGGGTTCTGCACAGAAAGCAGATTATTGGCAGGGTGGTGTTTTTGTAGGAACTACTGCATTCTCTGGAGATGTAAACCCTAATGCAACTCCTGATTTAAACGAAATTAGCTTTGCCTTTGGCCTGTCGGGTCGTGTCGATTTCACCAACAAGTTGGGCTTTAAAGGAAGCTTGATTTATGGAAACTTTAAGGGGGATGATCTCAACTACGAAGAGCGCCAAAACAGAGCATTCAACTTTAGTACCAATGTAATTGAATTTGTGGGTATTGCCGAGTGGGAGCCTTTTGGAGCAGATCGCTATTATACAGATGCAGATGGTGGTGTACAAATGGATAAATTGATCTCTCCTTATTTATATGCTGGTGCTGGTTTGGCCTTTGCCACATTGAATACCGACTACTCTGGCTTCACTGGTCCAAGTGAGCGCATCAATACGGGTATTCGCATGGATAGGGCAGAAGGGAACTCAAAAATGGCTTTTGTAGTACCTATGGGTTTCGGCATCAAAGGAGATGTCTCTAATCATATCACGCTGGCGCTTGATTTTGGATGGCGGCTAGTATTTTCTGATTACCTAGATGGAATTAGTCAATCTGGCAATCCTGACAATGATGATATTTATTTTATCTCTGGATTGACCTTTTATTATCGGTTCTTTAATAATTAAAGTCAGCTCTAAGGAGTTCTACCAATGTTTTGGAAGGCCTCCTACCAGTTTTTTATAACAATTTATCGAGCAAGTCTTGAGTGCCTTTGCCAGCCCCTTTCTCAATGATCTCTAAGTTGTTGAACTGAGATAGTTCGTAGTTGATTTTGGGCTTGGGGTCGATGTAGTAAATTTGGGCGTCACTTCTGGCATAGCCAACGAGGCCAGCTGCAGGATAAACTTGCATAGAAGTGCCAATAATCACGATGATTTCTGCCTCTAATACCAGGTTTAAAGCCGTTTCGATCATGGGCACACTCTCTCCGAACCAAACAATGTGAGGCCTTAGTTGACTGCCTTTTTCACAGCGATCACCAATGTTAAGGTCTTCTGTCCAATCATAAATGAGGCTTCGATCAACCGTTGATCGCACTTTCCGTAGCTCGCCATGCAAATGATAGATTTGGCTACTTCCAGCTCGCTCGTGTAGATCATCTACATTTTGGGTGACAATATTGGTGTCATAATATTTTTCTAGTTGCACCAAGTTTAAATGTCCTTGATTGGGTCGTACTTCTTTGAGTTGCTGTCTTCGTTGATTATAAAATCGCAGGACGAGTTCTTGGTTATTGCTCCAACCTTGTGGAGAGGCCACTTCCATGACATCGTGGTTTTCCCAAAGTCCGTCTTGATCGCGAAAGGTGCTAATTCCGCTTTCGGCACTCATGCCAGCACCACTGAGCACGACTAGTTTTTTCATTAATTATCGTTTAGAATTAAAACTACTTTCTACTTAACAATTGAAAGGCACCAGGAAGTTCCTCAATAATATCACTGGCGATTAAACTTGGTTCACCAACTTTTGAAGCGGCCAAATCACCTGCCAAACCATGCAGATAAACGCCTAATAAGGCAGCGGATTTAGACGAATAGCCTTGTGACAATAAACCCACTAAGATACCAGTAAGCGTATCACCACTGCCTGCGGTGGCCATTCCTGGATTGCCGGTACTGTTAAAATAAAGATTTCCATCGGGACAAACAATTCTGGTGAATGCTCCTTTGAGAACAATAAAGATCTGCTTTGCTTTTGCTATATCCAGGGCGACCTTGATGGCTTCCAGGCTATCTTTGCTTGCTCCAAAAAGGCGTCTAAATTCACCTGGATGCGGAGTGAGGATACTCTGTTTGGGAACCAAATCAAGGAATGCAGGATTTTGAGCGATGAGATTGAGCGCATCTGCGTCTATGACCAGCGGTACTTCTGCTTTAATCAATAAATCTTTTAAGGCAGCTAAAGTATCCTTGTGTTGACCTAAGCCTGGGCCTACTCCGATACTGGTGTATCGTTCAAGATTTGGTGTTGTAGAAAAATGGGTTTCCTCTTGGTCAAGGTGAACCATGGCCTCTGGCAAGGCGATCTGCATAATTTGATAAGCTATCTGTGGTATATGGGTAGTCAGTAATCCTACTCCTGACCTTAGGCAAGCTTTAGCAGCTAGTTGAGCGGCACCCATCATGCCTTTGCTTCCGGCCACAATTAAGGCATGACCAAAGCTTCCTTTATGAGAATATGCGGGCCGTGCCTCAAGGAGGGTGGAAATGAAATTAGCAGTTAAGCAATATTTGCTAGCGGTGATGTTTTTTAAATATTGAGGATGTAAGCCTATATCGATAATATGCCATTGCCCGGTGAAAGGACCAAGTTCAGGTAAAAAAAAGGATAGCTTGGGTACCTGGAAACTAATAGTATCTGTTGCCCTAATAGCTGCGGAATGCGCTAATAACTGATCACTGAATAATCCACTTGGGATATCCACAGCGACGATAGGGGACAAGTACTCATTCAAATGCTGGATTAGTTGATCCCAATATCCAGTCACCGCTCTGTTTAAGCCCGAGCCAAAGATAGCATCAATCAATAAGCTTGATGGAGGTAATTCGGGAAGGCGATCTCCCTCCTCTAGAAAATGTATAGGTATTTCAGGGATGGTTTGCAGTCGTTCTAAATTGACTTGATAATCCGGACTCTTACTATTCCCAATCTCACAGCAGTATACTTCAACAGCAAGTGCTCGTTGATGCAATAATCTGGCGATAGCTAATCCATCACCACCATTGTTCCCTGGTCCACAAAAGAGGACAACAGAAGAGATAGTTGGATATAATTGAAATAACTGCTCACAAAAAGCGAGTGAAGCCCGCTCCATTAAGTCTATGCTATCGATACTTTCCTTTTGGATGGTGAATTGGTCCCAGGTCCTGATTTGAGTGCTGCTTAAAACAGGTAACAATTCGTGAGATGACGATTCAATAGTAGAAAAAATGGGAGATTGCGCTTTTCTCAAAATAGATAATTATTGATTTTATCGATAAAAAAAGGTTGTTCGTAGTTGTTTTTCTGAATTTTATCGCTAAATTTAAACAAAGCAAAAATCTAAATCGGATTAATAATGAAGAAATATCTACCAATAGTGTTGATCGCTATAGGCCTCAATTCCTGTGCCTCTTTTTATCATCCTGGCGATTCGCAAAGCTATACACACCGCATTTCTACTTCTTCTAAGAAGATTAAACCTGGAAAAGTGATATTACCAAAATCTGGGATCAATTCCAATGATGAATCCCTTGGACTAAGAGGAAATGGTCGATTTTTTGATAAAAGAATGGGACGTATACCAGGCGAAGGGCCCGATATTTGGTTCAGAAAATAATACAGGGCCGGTGAGTACCGGCCCTGTGTGGTTTTGGCTTTATTTATTTGGTTTGGTCTGAGGAAAAAAGGAAGTGAATGTGTAGCACATTCTATGTGCTTTAGGTGTGATCTTCGATTTTAAATAACAGTAGTGATTTCTTACAAGGATAGAGAATTAGAAAAAATGAACCTTGTAATTTATGATTAGATCAAAAACTATAGGCTATTCTGTCCTCTTTTCTGCTAATATGACAATTTTCTGCTATTCTAGTTCGCTCTGGCTTGCAGAAGATTATAGATTGAGGACAGACAGCAGAATAAATACTACCAACGGCAGGACTAGAAATAAAAATGCTGCACAAAGACAAGCTCGTGCAGCATTCACTGAAGTTAAATAGCGATATTATTTTAGTTTCTCAACTTCAACTTCTCTGTCTCTTTATTTGCTTTTTTCATATCTTCTCCAATCTGCTGAGAAGCCACAAAAGAAGTAACCATATCACTCAGCATATTACTTGCTGAGGCAGGAGAGTTCGGAAGTAAAATTAAATTACTATTGGTACTCTCGCCCATAGATTGTAGCGTGTCGTAGTGCTGTGTAACTACAATCAAAGCGGAAGCTTCCTGAGAGTTGATCCCTACTTTGTTGAGTACTTCAACTGACTCCTCTAAACCACGGGCAATTTCCCGACGCTGATCAGCAATACCTTGACCTTGCAAGCGCTTAGATTCTGCCTCTGCTTTTGCTTTGGCGACGATTCGAATTCTATCTGCTTCGGCTTCGTACTCTGCAGCAAGTTTTTCTCTTTCGGCAGCGTTGATTCGGTTCATGGCATTTTTTACAGCTTGGTCAGGATCAATGTCCGTCACTAATGTTTTCACAATTCCGTAGCCATAATCTAGCATCGCGTCTTCTAATTCTCTACGAATGGCAATCGCGATATCATCTTTACGCTCGAATACATCATCCAGTTTCATTTTTGGTGCCTCAGCACGGATGGTATCAAAAACGTAGGATGTAATTTGATCGGTTGGGTTAGAAAGTCGATAAAAGGCATCGTATATTTTATCTGTCAGAATATAATATTGGACAGATACTTTCAGTTTGACGAAAACATTATCAAGCGTTTTCGTTTCAACCAAAACATCCAATTGCATCACGCGCAAGCTGATTCTACCTGAAACCCGATCAATAAATGGAATTTTGAATTGTAGGCCAGGACGCCTGATGCTATGATAACGACCTAGTCTTTCAATAATGGCAGCAGTTTGCTGTTTGACGGTAAACAATCCAGAAAAAACAACAAATACGCCAAATGCAATAATCGCTAAAGCTGTTGGTCCCATTTACTTATAGTTTTAGAAGGTGTGTAATTAAATTATTTTGGCTAATGTTTCTACCACATTAACTCTACCAATTTACAATTTAATTTATGGAATAAAAGCCTTTGTCGATTAATCCAAGTAAAAAATCGCTGAAGTCTCCCTATTACATTTCCTTTAAAGCCCCAACAATTTCTTGCATGACTTTCTTAGCATCACCAAAGAGCATTTTATTTTTGTCATGGAAAAAGAGCGGATTAGGAATACCTGCATAACCCGGACTCATCGAGCGCTTGATTACAATGGTACTTTTGGCATTCCATACCTGTAAGACGGGCATTCCATAGATAGGGCTACCTGGCTCATCTTCTGCCGAAGGATTGACTACATCATTAGCACCAACCACGATGACTACATCTGTATTAGGTAAAGCAGCATTCGCATCTTCTAGGTCTAAAAGCTTGGGGTAGGGGACATCCGCTTCGGCTAATAAGACGTTCATATGACCAGGCATCCGTCCAGCTACAGGGTGGATAGCATATTTTACCTCTACACCATTGGCTTCCAGCATATCATCGACCTCTTTTACCACTTTTTGAGCCTGAGCAACCGCTAGACCATATCCAGGAACAAACATGACCGATTGAGAGTAGAAAAGCTGGATTGCAAGATCATTAAGAGCGACTTCTTTGACGACCTGTCCATCGGTACTGCTTTGAGTAGCGCTGGCACCTCCACCAAATCCTCCAATGATGACACTCAGCAGAGAACGATTCATAGCTTCACACATCAAGACGGTAAGTATGGTCCCCGAAGCTCCAACCAATATCCCACCTACGAGCATGATTTGGTTGTTGTAAACTAGACCTGCGGCGGCAGCAGATAGCCCAGTAAAGGAGTTCAAAAGAGAGATCACCACAGGCATATCGGCTCCACCAATGGGAGCTACAAAAGAAAAACCATAAATCAAGGTCAAGCCTAAAAACAGAAGAGCCATCGTGATTCCAGCAGATGGACCACCTAAATATAGCACTACGCCCAAGGCAATCACACCAGCCAACAAGAGGAGGTTGATGAGGCTATGTTTGGGTAAAGTTACCTGAGAATCCCAAATCAAACCATCCAATTTGGCATAAGCCAAGATGCTTCCTGTGAAGGCTACTCCACCAATAAAGAGGGTTGATAAAATGATTAATACCTCTCCATTGCTCATCACTTTGGCTCCACTATAATATTGACTCAGCTCAGCCATTGCTAAGACGACGGCACATGCTCCACCCAAACCATTGAAGATAGAGACCAGTTGAGGCATAGCGGTCATTTGTACCCTTCTAGAGGCCAGCATACCTATGAGGGCTCCACCGGCCATACCACCGAAGATCCAGCCATAATTGTTGGCACCTCCCTCAAGCGGGATGATCAGGGTAGCCAAGATGGCGATGCCCATGCCTATTGCCGCATAAATATTTCCTTTGCGAGCAGTATCCGGACTACTAAGTAGACGAAGCCCCCAGACGAAGGCTACTGCTCCAATGAGATAAGATAGATTTATTATAAATGTGATCATTTCTTTTTCTTTTTAAACATTTCAAGCATTCGATCCGTCACAGCAAATCCACCCACCACATTAATCATGCCTAGTAGGATACCCAATACGCCTAAGCTGAGGATTAGATAATCATCTGCTGCTGCTTGTCGGATTAATAAAATAGCACCAATAATAACCACGCCACTGATGGCATTCGCTCCAGACATTAAAGGCGTATGGAGCACAGTTGGTACTTTGGAAATGACCTCAAATCCTAAGATAATGGTAAATATCAATAGGAAAATGAGGAGGTAATTTTCCGGTGTATTGAAAAATTCGAGAATACTAGCCATTACTAAGGATTTTATCTTTTGGAGTGATTAATGCGCCCTCGATGATTTCATCGTTTTCGCGCCAATTAAGTGCTCCATCTTTCATAAAATATTTAAAGAAATTATACAAGTTATTACTGTAAAGCGTACTTGAATCTTGGGGCATTAAAGCAGCAAGATTCGAGTTGCCATAAATAGAGACGCCTTGATGCTCGATTAATTCATTATCTTTTGAAAGCTCTACATTGCCGCCAGTTGAGGAGGCCAAATCGATGATGACGCTTCCTTTTTTCATCTGCTCAACCGTACTTGTCGGTACCAAAATGGGGGCTTTTCGACCTCTGACTTGCGCTGTAGTAATGATGATGTCTGCTTTTATGGCCCTGGCTTGCACTTCGGCGCGTTGTCTTTTTAGGTATTCCTCACTTTGTTCTACGGCGTAGCCACCGGCATCTTTATCATCTTTGGCACCTTCTACCTCCACAAACTTTGCACCAAGCGATAGGACTTCTTCCTTAGCTGCGGAGCGGGTATCAAAGGCTTCTACCATAGCACCTAAGCGACGAGCTGTCGCAATAGCTTGCAAACCAGCTACACCAGCGCCTAATACTAGTACCCTGGCCGGTTTTATACTACCCGCAGCGGTGATCATCATAGGCATATAGCGTGGAAGTAGCCTTCCTGCCTCAAGTACCGCCTTATAGCCGGCCACTGATGCCATCGAGGATAAAACATCCATAGACTGTGCTAGACTTGTTCTAGGGATCATATCCATGCTAAAAGCATGAATGCCCAGTTTATTTAACCGTTCGGTAATGCCAGTATCATTATAAGGCTGAAACTGGCTGACAAGAAACTTGCCTGCGGGAAACTTGTCTAAATCTTCCGGGGGTAAAACACTGACCAAGATGTCTGCATTTTTTAGCAGCTCCTGACGCTCATGAAGCTTGGCTTCTGCCTGGTAGCTTTCGTCATCGAAGCTTGCTTTTTGCCCGGCACCCTTTTCGACCAAGATGTCCAGGCCTAAATCCTTAAATTTCTTTAAGGTGTCAGGAATAATGGCCACTCTTGTATCGGAAGCCTCTTTTAGAATTCCTAGTTTCATAGGTGGTTCTTCGTTTTATAGAGAAGTAGAAAAACTACTTCTTATCATTAAATGTGATTCTTTTTGTTGCTCATGTATTACAAAGCCATCTTACCGGTTTCCTTCTCTTCGGAGGTGGAAAATACCATGCTGAAGACCTATGAGCAAAGGATATGGCAAAATGTTGATGAATTGTAATTTTTTATATCGCACAATTAAATTTAAGCAAATAAATTAGATATTTCTTCTAATGGCAATTAGAGGTAGTAGGTTTTGAAAAACTAGCAATATGATAAAACAATGATATTCTTTTTACAGGAATAAGATTGTTCTGAAGGATAATAGAAATACAACTTTTTACGATCCGAAAAAGTAGAGCGAAGAAAAAGGAAAGGCAGTAGGGCTTGCACTATGCTTGAAAAAAGTAGGCCAAATACCATGGGATTTAGAAAATCCTGGATATTTGGCCCGATTTGTAACTTAGTTTGAGTTTTAAACTATGAAGTTGTCTAAGGTTTTCTGTTGCAGGCGAGAAAACAGTATTTTAAGGCCAATCGAGGCAAAAAACGTAAGCAATGCATCGCATAGCTGTCCCGGATTCACTCCGGGATTAACAAAGAGTAGCCTTAAAAGATGTTTTTGATAGCCCAACAAGGAAACTTTAAACAGCTTCTGTATCCTAAGAGGTTTCCTTTTTCAAGCGATTCGCGAATTTTTTGCGGAACTTGGAGACCTTTGGTGTAATCACAAAAGTACAGTATGGATTACGATCTCCTGTATTATTATAGTAATTGTGGTGATAAGCCTCTGCTGACCAAAAACCATCTAAGGGACTGATCTCTGTAACGATAGGCTCGTCCCAGATTTGTGGAGCAAGCTCTTGTTTCGCTTTTTCAGCTGCAATTTTTTGCTCTTCATTATGATAAAAAATAGCAGATCTGTACTGTGGCCCAACATCATTACCTTGGCGATTAAGGGTGGTTGGATCATGAGTAGAAAAGAATACCTCCAAAAGCTCTGCATAGCTAATTTTGTCGGCATCAAATTCCAGCTGGATAACTTCAGCATGACCTGTAGTCTTGGAGCAAACTTGCTCATAGGTGGCGGTTTCAGCTGTTCCTCCTGAATACCCAGAGACAACTTTCTCAACACCGATGAGTTGCTTAAACATGGCTTCAGTGCACCAAAAGCAACCTCCGCCAAAAGTGGCTGTTTGTAGATTCATGTATCTTGAAATATTATGATGATGTGTAATTTTTTAGGTATCCCTACTTGGATGCTTGATTATCCAAGGGTATTCACCTGTATTTTATTTAAAAATAAGTCTAATGCTTGTCTTTTGGGGCGATCAAGCTCATAGCTGATGTAATGCGTGAAATAGGTTTTTAAATCAAAACCAGGCGCGGGGCTTGGCAAAATGAGCATTAATTCATTGATATGTGCTAGGCCATAATCCAAAGCGGCATTAAATGCCTTAATAAAGGCCGGGTCTAGTGTTCTGTTGCTCACCCAGGCCGCAAAAACAAAGGGCATCCCTGTGTGTTGCTCCCAAATTTCACCTAAATCATAGGTGTAGCTAAAACGATTTTCTAAATCAATGGTGCGATCGCCAATTACTAAACCTGCGCTAGTGCCTTCGATTTTATCGATATATCCTGGACTAGCATCCAAAAGTAGTGGCTTGATTTTCCAATATTCTTCAACCAGGATTTTGGTCAAAGCTACTGAAGTCCTGGAATGATAATCTAAATAAAGCACATCTATGTCCTCAATGGGGCAATCGCTATAAATACATACCGTTCTCACCGTGCCTTTGGTTCCGATACAATAATCAGAAATGATCTCCGCATTGGGGACCTTGGGAATCGCGGCGACTGGGATTAATGCCAAGTCTACTTCCTGTTTAATCAATTTATCAGCGCAAACTGATGGAATATCGGTTTGTAATTCCATTAGATCCAAAACAGGATTCGTCACTAAACCATATAGTAATGGTTTGGTATTCAAATAGCTTACTGCTGTTGCTTTATATTTACTCAATGAGCTGTTGATTTAATCCACCTCTGCCATAACCTTGGCAGCGGAGCTGAACTAATGAGAATTATTTTCTTTACTAATCTTAATGTAAAGATAAAAGGGTACACCAAGTAATAATAAGATAAAACCCCAAAAAACGACTTCCTGGCCAGCTCCAATTACTGACCACATACAATAAACAAAAGCGAGGCCAGAAAGGATGTATGTTTTTAGCATTCCTTTGTCAGGTTTTTGTTTAATTCTTAGCAGGATATATGCCGCACTAGAGAACAGGTAAGGTGTCAATACCGATAAGGTGGTGAGCAAGGTCAGAAACTCGAATTGCTTGACCAAGGTAGCGCTGTAATTCATCGCTAAAATCAGAGACACCAACAAACTCCCGATCACAATACCACGAGCAGGTACTCCCTTGGCATTAACCTGCCGAAACACCTTCGGAAATAAATCATCTTCAGCAATAGATTTAGGAATCTGTCCCAAAATGAGCATCCAACCATTTAATGCACCGAAAGTAGCGATTGCAACACCGGCGGCAATGAAATAGCGCATACCCGAGCCACCGATTTGTATAGCGGCTGTGGCAAAAGGCGCAGGATCGTCTTTGAGCGTTCCCGGCTCAATCATCCCCATTATGGAAAAGGTACATACAATATAGACTAGGGCTGTCAAAAGCGTTCCCCAGACTGTAGCTTTGGGAATATTGACCTTGGGTTTGTCAATTAAACCTACCGGGATGGTGGCACTTTCAAAACCTAAAAAAGCATACAAGGTGACGGCGGCTGAAAGTTGTATGGCACCGAGATCGCTGTGACTACTGGTATTGAAAGGCTGGAAATATTCTGGATTAAAAAAGAATAGGCCACCTATGCTTACTAACAATATGGGCACTATCTTTAGGATAGTTGTCATGATTTGTATACCTTCAATGGTCTTTACACCTCTGGTGTTGATCCAGACAAGGAGCCAAATGGTACTTAGCCCAAAGAATAAAGCAATGGCGGTATTCTCCTTTAAAATGGGAAAAAATACACTCACTGCTCCTACAAAAGCTACCGTAATCGCAGCATTGGCTACCCAGATAGACACCCAATAACCCCAGGCTATAAGAAAACCCATAAAATCACCAAAACCTTCCCGAGTATAGGTATAAGGACCACCATCTTTACTACCTACCATTTGACTCAATTGGCTAAAAATATAGGCTAGCAATAGCACACCTAGACCAGAGAATACCCATCCAATCATACTGATTCCTCCATAGGAGGCTAGGGTAGAGGGTAGTAGAAAAATACCACCACCGATCATATTTCCCATAACTAGGGCAATGGCCCCAACCAAACCTATTTTTTGTGGTTTATGCATATTATTGATAGTAAAACTGATTTTCTAAAAACCAAAAATTCCCCAGCGAACGCTTTATTCAACAAGATAAGTTATTACACATGAAATGAGAATGAACTTTTTTAATCATAAGTTCACTAAAGGATGATGATTAAAAAAATTCATGCGCAATCGAAGATTCATGAACTCCTTTAAAACCTTTAAAACCATTAAAACGTAAGTGAATAAAGCGAAGCGGTTGCAGATGTTAAAAATTTCTGCAAAAAATTAGCTTTCAAGCATTTGCATAAATTTTTAACAGATGAATTACAATTTCTACGTAGATGGCGATATTAAAAAAGCGCGTACTCTGCCATCTGATTTTTACAAAGATGAACTCTTGTTCCAGTCCCTAAAAGACTCCATTTTTAGAAGGAGTTGGCAGTGGGTTGGAGACCATAGCTTATTACCTTTTGATCAATATGCCTATCCTATTGCTTATTTGGATGGCTTCCTTTCAGAACCACTTGTGTTATCTAAAGACAAAAATGGAGCGATCCATTGCCTTTCGAATGTATGCACTCATCGAGGTAACATTGTCGTCCACCATCCAGGCCAGCAGCGTAGGCTAAGCTGTCTGTACCACGGAAGGCGTTTTCATTTGGATGGGCAGTTTCAGTATATGCCAGAATTTGAAGAGGTAGAAAATTTTCCAGCTCCTTGTGACCATCTTAAATCCTTTCCATTACAATCATGGAAGCAATTATTGTTTGTCGGATTATCACCTAGCTTTGATTTAAGAGCCATTTTAAATAAAATGGAAGAAAGAATCGGTTTTCTCCCATTAGACGAGATGAAACTCGATCAAGAACGATCAAAAGATTATTTGGTGAAAGCACATTGGGCCTTGTATTGTGATAATTACCTGGAAGGCTTCCACATTCCCTTTGTACATCAGGGCTTAAATGCCGTGATCGATTATGATGCCTATAAGACGGAAATTTACGATTATTTCAATCTGCAAATTGGTTATACCGATGATGCACTTGAGGTCTTTGATCTACCTTCTGGGCACCCCGATTATGGGCGGAAGGTTGCAGGATACTATTATTGGATATTCCCAAATATGATGTTTAATTTTTATCCTTGGGGGCTATCTATCAATATCGTGAAACCCATCAGTATCAATCGGACGAGGGTGTCGTTTTTAAGTTATGTTTTTGATCCATCCAAACTGGATCAAGGTGCTGGTGCCGATCTAGATAAGGTCGAACGAGAAGATGAATTTGTGGTAGAAGGCGTTTACCAAGGCATCCAAAGTGCCTACTATCAATCTGGACGATTTTCCCCAAAAAGAGAGCAAGGTGTACATCATTTTCATCGCCTCCTGGCTCAATTTGTCAATGAAGGATCTAATAAGAAATGACTAGTATCATTCTTAAGCTGAAAGGTGAATTCATCAGGCTGATAGTCTACCAAGTAGAGGCCCGTATTAGAATGATGGTATTGTTCCATGTGTAGTAGCTCCTCTTGCCTAAGCAGGGCCATGAGGCAGCGCATGGCTCTACCATGACTACAAACCAAGATCTTTTCTTCTGGTCTTTGCTTGAGGTGATCTACAAAGGTCTGAATACGTTTTGCTAAGTCTAGAGCGGTTTCGCCACCAGAAATACCGACTTGGTAATTGCCTGATTTCCACTGCTCAATCATCCAGCGGTATTCTTCTATCATTGCAGGGTTACTTTGTTTGCCTTCGTGAGCACCCCAACTCATTTCGTCAATTTCTCCAAATTGCTCCCAGGATAAGCCTTGCTGAATGAATGGAGCCATCGTTTCATGCGTACGTACCAACTTTGAAGTCAAGACTACTTCAAAACCAATGTTCTGGTATTTTTGGAAGAAGGCATTAGCTTGCTTGCGCCCCGTTTCATTAAGGCTGGAGTTGACGCCACTGCCTTGAACAATTTTATGTTTATTGAAATCGGTTTGTCCGTGTCGGACAATGTGGATAGTTTTTTGTGTCATTGTTGTTTGGCTTGATTTTAGAGTCCAAAGGTAAAGTTCTGGAACCCTAAAATCAACCTTAATCAAATCTAAGCCGTCACCTTTTCCAACTTCATGATACCGTGTAAATCATCATCTTGTACTTCCTTCTTGCGATCGGCTACCTCCAAGAAGCGTTGATAAACAGCGTCTAACTCCAATTTTGTCAAGTTATAGCCAAGATTTTTTGCTCTATAGGCTAGCGCCGCTCTTCCGCTACGGGCAGTAAGTACGATTTTAGATTGATCCACACCTACATCAAGTGGGTTGATGATTTCGTAGGTCTCTCTTTGTTTGATAACACCATCTTGGTGGATTCCAGAGGAATGGGCAAAGGCATTGGCTCCTACGATTGCTTTATTCGGTTGTACGACCATACCCATACGATCACTCACCAAATGACTCATCGGATTGAGTAATTGAGTATTAATACCAGTCTCAAAGTTGAGTGCAGGATGCTGCTTCATGATCATGACGACCTCTTCTAAGGAGGTATTCCCTGCACGCTCACCGATACCATTGATAGTACACTCGATTTGGCGCGCACCATTTTGAATACCTGCAATTGAATTGGCGGTAGCCAGTCCTAGATCATTGTGGCAATGGGTCGAGATAGTGGCTTTGTGAATACCTTTTACATTTTCGTATAAGTATTTGATCTTTTGGCCGTATTCCTCCGGTAAACAGTAGCCCGTTGTATCTGGAATATTTAGGACTGTGGCACCAGCTGCCACTACGGCTTCGATAACTTGTGCTAGAAATTCATTGTCTGTCCGACCAGCATCTTCTGCATAGAACTCTACATCCTCCACAAAAGACTTGGCGTATTTTACAGCAGAGACTGCTCGCTCAATAATCTTTTCTCTGTTAGTTTTGAATTTGTATTTGATGTGAGAGTCGGAGGTGCCAATGCCAGTGTGTATCCTTGGTCTTTTGGCTTTTTCTAAAGCTTCTGCAGCCCGCTTGATATCTTTTTCAACACTTCTGGAAAGTCCACAGACGGTCACATTAGTTACTGCCTCACAAATTGCCTGTACACTTCTGAAGTCTCCTGGACTAGAAATAGGGAACCCGGCTTCGATAACATCGACCCCGAGTTTTTCCAGGTGGCGAGCAATTTCTACTTTTTGTTCAGTAATGAGTTTACATCCAGGAACTTGCTCTCCATCTCTTAGGGTTGTGTCAAAAATGTGAATCCGGTTAGAAGCCATGATTTTGAATATTTTTGTATGTTTGTTAAACGCCATTTAGGAAGGTCAATGGAAGTCAAGATGATTTCGTATTTTCCTCTTAGGGTGTTTAACATCAAATATAGAGTGGTTGGCTAGGCGCCATAAATAAAAAATAGGTAATTCTTACAAGACAACAAAGAATACCTCTTTTTTTAAGATACTGATTATTAGCTATTTAAAAAGGTTAGAGTTACAATGCCTAAACAAAAAACCGACGACTTAATTCAATTAATCAATTCGCTTACCAGGGCCGAAAAGCGGCACTTTAGACTTTTTGTAAAAAGGAACCAAGCTTCCGAGGAAATTCTCTTTCTACAACTCTTCGATTTTTTGGAGAAAAGAAATGAATATGATGAGGAGCTAATCCTCAAACGTCTACCTGGAATTAAAAAAAGACAACTGTCCAATTTGAAGGCGCATTTGTACAAGCAGCTATTGATTAGTTTACGGTTGCTGGCTACTAAAAGTGCTCCGGATATACAAATCCGAGAGATGATGGACTATGCTAGGGTGCTTTATGATAAAGGACTCTATCGCCAAAGCCTGGATGTCTTATCCAAAGCAAAGAATAAGGCGGCACAAGCTAGTTATCATCCTTTAAATCTGGAGATATTAGAGTTTGAGAAACATATTGAGGCTCAATACATCACCAGGAGCTTGGCTGGCAGGGCAGAGGCACTTTCTCAGGAGGCTGAGGAACTTTCTACCAAAATTAGTAGATCTAACCAACTCTCTAACCTGGCACTCCAACTTTATGGGCTTTATTTACGCGTTGGTTATGTCAAGGACGAAAAGGACTACTACTTCTTAAAAGAATTCTTTAAATCTAACTTGCCAAACTACGATTATAATGAGCTAGATTTCATGAGCCGCCTTCATTACTGCCAGGCGCAAGTCTGGTATTTTATGATGACACAGGAATTTGCCCTCTGTTACCGTTGGGCCCAGAAGTGGGTAGATTTATTTAGACAGGAGCCGGAGAAGATTCAGGCCCATACCTCATTATACCTAAAGTCTTTGCACAATTTATTGAGTTCGCTGTATAATGCCTTGCATTTTGAGAAACTGGAGACGGTTTTGGGCGAACTGAATGACCTGCCTAATAAATTAGATGTCACCTCCAGAAAAAATGTAGAAGGCCTTTATTATTTATATAAATATATCCACCAGATCAAACTGCATTTCTTGCGAGGTACCTTTAGCGAAGGCACCGAACTTGTACCAGAGCTGGTAGAAAAAATAGATAAGGACGAATACGGCTGGGATGATCACAGGGTCATGCTCTTTTATTATAGAATTGCTTGCCTCTACTTTGGGAGTGGTGATAATGATAGTGCCATTACTTACCTTAATTTGATCATTAATCAGAAAAATCCTGACTATAGAACAGATATTCAAAGCTTTTCTAGAATTCTCAATTTGATAGCTCATTTTGAATTGGGTAATGCACAACTTGTTGAGTACCAAGTGAAATCGGTTTACCGTTTTCTCGGAAAAATGGGAGACTTAGGCGCTGTACAAAAAGAAATCTTCCGTTTCCTTCGTAGGCTTCCGCGAATCAGGGAGGCCGATTTGAAACAAGCCTTTATTGAACTTCGAGAAAAACTGTTGGAGCTTCAGGATGATCCCTTTGAGCGTAGGCCATTTCTCTACTTAGATATTATCTCCTGGCTGGAAAGTAAAATTTCTGGAAAAACCGTTCAGCAGATCACCCAAGAGAAATTCAAGGACCGTATGATGAGTCTAAGTAGCTCTGATGGATGATCTTAGAACCAGCGAATCTTTACAGCATCTTGGAATAGGGCAAACGCATTAAAATAAAAACTTAAAAAGGAATGGTTATTTCTCGAAATTAAGTGCAAAAAAGGTGATAAGTGAAGTGCGGGATGCCGCCTAGGCATTGTCTGAGCGGAGCG
>JBELML010000010.1:0-89374 GCA_042095835.1 Saprospiraceae bacterium | reverse complement strand
GCAAACTCATTGAAATAAAAACTTAAAAAGAAATGCTTATTACTCGAAATTAAGTAAAAAGAAATAAATAATTTGGGCCAAATTTTTATCTTTGCGAAAAACGTTTATGGCCAAAACCACAAAAACAGTAACCTACGAGACTGAAGAAATAGCAAGACAAAAAATGAACTATTTCAGCAGTTTGCCAGAAAAACAACGTCGTCACTTTTTAGCTCAAGAGTACTTACAACTAGGCCCAGGGAGTCAAAGGTATTTGTCAAGGCTCTTTGATTGCTCGCGTCAAACGATAATAAACGGGGTAAAAGACCTTGAAGCAAAAGACTTTAAGGTAGATTATAGCCGTCAACGTAAAGTAGGAGGCGGTCGAAAAAAAAGAATTGACAAAGGCTGAATTAATCGCTGATATTCTATCAATTGTAGGATCCCATACTGCGGGCAGTCCAGTAGATGAAAAGGTTAAATGGACTTATTTAAAACCTCAAGAAATTGCCCAAGAATACGAGAAAGAACATGGAGAAAGAATCTGTAAAAAAGTTGTCAAACGGATATTAAAACAAGCCGGATATGTCAAACGGAAACCGAGTAAAAGTATAACTATAGGGAAAAGTCCTCATAGAAAAGAGCAATTTGAGATTATCAAATTTCTTACAAGTCTTTTCACTAAAATGGAAAATAACCCTATACTTTCCATAGATACTAAGAAAAAGGAGAGACTGGGTCTTTTAACAAGAGGACAAGCCATATTAAGCAATCGAAATGTTCCGTTGTTTGATCACGACTATGATTACCTGAGCGAAGGAAAAGTAGTACCTCAAGCTGTATATGATACCAAACAAAACAAGGGCTACATTACAATCGGTACGAATTATGAAACGGCAGATTTTATAGCCGACAATCTGATCTGGTGGTGGGAAACATTCGGATTAAATTTGTATCCTGATGCCACTCAAATCCTTGTTTTATGCGATAGTGGTGGCGCAAATTCTTATAGACATCATGCCTTTAAAAAAGCATTACTCCGAGCTGCCAGCACTATAGGCAAGATTATAGTAGTAGCTCATTATCCGCCATATTGCTCAAAATACAACCCTATTGAAAGAAGATTATTCTGCCATGTCGAAAGAACCTTAAGCGGTTCAATTCTATCGTCTCATGAGCAAGTGAAAACATTATTTCAAAGAACGAAAACTCAGAATGTTGACCAGCCATTAAGCGTTGAAGTTAGAATCGAGGATAAACAATATCAAATTGGTTTGAAAACCAAAAAAGAGGAAATTGACTGGAACAGAATCTATCAACATCCCGATTTGCCTCAATTCAATTATTTTATAAAACCTTAACTTGGTCTAAATTATTTAAACCACTTTACTAAGTGTGAAAAAGGTGATAAGCGAAGTGCGGGATGCCGCCTAGGCACTGTTCGAGTGGAACGAGTTTGGCTAGGCAAGATTTTTTTGCTTCGTTTTTGTATCGAATGACAAAAATGAAGATGCTAGAGCGGTTTTGAATTGGAGCTTTAGTAGGAATTATAAAAAAAATCAGGGTAATTTTTTGGTGCGTTTGCCCCAATCTTTAATGCCCTTATAATCCCTTATATGGTAAAAATGCAAAGGGAACTATTCAAAACTCAACTGAATTAAAAATGAACCATCAATTAAAAAATGTACTGCTTTGGATTGGATTTTTGACCTTAGGAGTGGCAGCCATTTATTTCAGGTTTTGGTATTTGAAGCTTCTATTTATTTTGATAGGATATTGGGGCTATAGGTATTTCTTCCCAAAGAGAGAAAATAAGAAATCTTAAATAGGTCTTGTTCTTTTCTTTAATCCCCTTATAATCCCTTATATGGTAAAAAATGCCGCAAGCCTATAAGCCGGATTCTGTTTTCACCTATCATTTATCTAGCACTGAGGTTACCCTCAGCATCTATCCGTCTACCCTTCACGACTTCACGTAGAAACAAGCCGGGCAAGCCTGCTCTCCCAGAACGCGTCTGGCAGAATCGAGATATATGTGACGTTTCAACCCACAAGGTTTATCCGCCCAACCAGTTACCTGGCTGAGGTGTGCGCTCTTACCGCACATTTTCACCCTTACTGCATCTGCCGTAGCTTACTCTCCGCTATAGCCTGAGCGTAAGCGGATAGCGCAGGCAAGCCTACGCTTCGTCTACAGCATATTCACCTTCGCCAAGGCTCGGGTGAATGCTAGCGGTATATTTTCTGTGACACTTGCTGTATTCCGAATTTACTTCAGAACCCCATCCGTTAGATGGTGTGGTGCCCTACGTTGTCCGGACTTTCCTCATTTCCAAAATACTTTGGAACCGCGATAGGTCGGCTTGCGACATTAGCTGACAAAAGTACGTAGAATTCACCGCTCCTGCCAGAAACACTTTGCGCTAGATGATCAAGTTTGCCACCTTTTGTAGTAAATTACGTATAGGAGCTTAGGTATACTCCTGAAAACCGTACTATCTTGCAAAGATGAAGTTGATATTTCCGATTTGGTGGTTCCTGCTAGGAGCGCTGGCACTGATGGCTGGTGCTTGGTGGTCGTCCTTTGGAGAAGACGGGCAGGATGCTTCCTTGCTATCAACTTCTGCCCCTTCGGAGCGTCAAGAGCAAGCCTTAATGATCTACCTAGATGATGCTGAGTTGATCTCTTATTTTAGTGATCGTACCCAGCTGCGGTATATGGAGAACATCCAAACAGTGATTAGTAAGCTAGAACGCTTGGAAAAGGAGCCATTTGCTACTTTTTTATTTAAGGGCGATGACTTGCTTTTTGCTAGTCCCAAACTCAATATCAGAGCAGATAGTTTATTGAAAATGGGCCCCTCGGGTAGATTTCAACTAGGTTTGGAGCAATGGTTACACAAAAGCTACCCATTAGATAATGACATTTCAGCTATAGCATTTTATCCTTTTAAGGAAAATAAAACCCAGCGACTAGGACCGGTTCTGTTGTTTCTTTTAGGGTTGCTCCTATCTTGGTATGCCTTCCATCTTTTGCTTGGAGCAGTATTTCAGACCCAAAAAATGGGAAGGAGCGCTTTAGTCCTTTCAACTGCTGTTGGTGTCTTGTTCTATTTGTCGAGTTTGTCTTTTCTGGAGAGTTCAGCTACTTTATTACAAGCTATTTATAGTGATCCTTGGCTTGGGCCAAATGGGATTGGACTCTTGCTGAAGAGTGCTATATTTTTATGGGGGATGACTTGGTTGCATACGATTCTGGGCCATGTTCATGACCATCAGACCTTTAAACATCCCACAAGGTGGGCTATGTTGTATTATTGGGTGAGTGTCTTAATGTTGGGCGGGATTGCTTTGTGCTTAAAGCATATCCTGATGGACAGCCGTTTCTTTTTTAATTTTGAGAATAGCCTGCAAATATCCTGGTTGGGCTTGGTGGTAGCCTTGAGTATTTTGTTTCTTTTATTAGGAGCATTTCTATTGGTGTATACCCTCTTTTTACCTATAAAAAGTTGGATGATCAAACTGAATGACCGTTTACTTTTAATGGTTGTTAGTTTGTTATTGGCCTTGCCGATTATCTTGGTTTTATCCTTAGGGTTCCCTGCTTGGATATGGTTGCTCACGGGACTTATCTTTTTGATCTTATTCGATTTGTTTGTAGAAGGAGAAGATTTCAACCTGACTTGGTTGTTGGTTTGGGCCATTACTTTGTCTGCTTTTTCAGCTAGTCTTTCTTATAAGTATATCCTAGATAAAGATGCGGCCTTGATGCAAGATTATGGCCAGCGTCTACTCGATAAAGACCCCTTGCTAGAAGAAAGTAGTTTTGAGGAACTAAAGCAAGCAACCGCTCAGGTACGCAAAGACTGGCTGGCTAATCAGACTTATCTGCAACAACATTATGAATGGCAACAGCGCAGCGATTCTAGCTATACACTGCGCAGACTTTCTTATGCAAAACGAGCCTTGATCGAACAGTTTAGCCAACAAAATAAGACGCCTTATCTGGCAATGAATCATATCGGTCGATACGAATATGTAGTCTTAGAGAATGGACAATTACTGGATAAACAACGAGAAGTCGTCGGCTTAGAAGATTTAAACCTCGGCACTTTTGAAGGAGAGGATCGTAAACTGATTATCCAAAATAATAGGCTAACCTATGTACAAAAAATAAAGGAAGGAAAAATAGCGATCCTACAGCGGACGCTGGGGAGCTACTTTAAACCCTTGTCTCTTTTTGCGGTGTTTTTTGTGTTGCTCTTGGCCATTATCTTGATTATGGTCGCTTTGCAAACGCTTACACCTGTACTGCCTCCTTTTTTCTATGGCCTTTTTCAAACGCGCCATTCCCTACAGAATCGGATACAGCTTTCTATTATTGGGATCATCTTGGCGAGCTCCATTGTGATTGCAGTAGTGACGATTTTCTATTTCAAGTCGATAGCTACAGAACGCAAAGATCGATTGGTGCTGAGCGAAATGGAGACTTTGAAGGCTGCATTAGAAGAGGACCTGGTGCTGTTGGATGCCAATGGAAGAAGTATTGATAGGCTAGGCTTGGAGGGCAGTACCCAATCATTTGCACTCTACAACCGACAAGGCGCTTTGATTTATTCCAAGCTCCCTCAACCTATTGTGCAGCAGTATATGCCACCGAGTGTTCTAGAAATATTAAAAATTCAGTTGCTACCTTATGCGATCAGTAGGGAATCCCAACGGCAGACCATTTTTAATACCATCAATGGACCAAGCGGTAGTATTGAATCTTATATCGCCATTCCATTTTCCTACTCTGATCCAGCTAGTCAGTTGGAGATCAATAATTTTGTAGGCTCTATCTTTAGTTTATATGTTTTCTTTATGTTCATCGCGGGGGGTGTAGCGATCTGGGTAGCCAATTCGATTACAGAGCCCATCAATGCAATAGGTCGAGGGCTGCGGCAACTGAAGTTGGGGTCAAATACGCCATTGGTATGGAAAAATGAAGATGAAATAGGTCTACTCATTCAAGAATACAACCAAGCTTTGGATAAGTTAGAGGATAGCACCCGACAGCTACGTTTATCAGAGCGAGAAGGCGCTTGGCGCGAAATGGCCAAGCAAGTAGCGCATGAGATCAAGAATCCTTTGACGCCTATGAAGCTGAGTGTACAGCACCTATTGAGAGCCTACCAAATGAATCCCGATGAAATTGGGCCCTTATTAAAAAGAGTATCGGCTACTCTAGTAGAACAAATTGAAGGTCTTACCAAAATTGCGAATGAGTTTTCGAATTTTGCTAAAATGCCAAAAGCGGAAATGGTCGATTTGGATCTTGCAAGCCAATTAGCTTCGGTAGTCGATTTATTTAGAACTCAAGAGTCGGGTACAGACATTCAACTCTCGATGGAGGTGAGTACTGCGATGATTAGGGCAGACAAAGATCAGTTGATTCGGGTGTTTAATAATTTAATGACCAATGCTATTCAGGCTATTCCCGATGATCGGCAGGCTTGTATTGAAGTATCCTTGATAGAAAATGGAAAGGGATATCAGGTGCGCATTAAGGATAATGGCCAGGGCATAGCGCCTGAACTCCAGGAGAAAGTCTTTTATCCAAATTTCACAACAAAATCCTCTGGAACAGGGATTGGTTTATCGATGAGTAGGAACATTATTGAGCAATTTGGTGGTCGAATTTACTTTGAAACCGTAGAAAAGGTAGGAACGACCTTTATTATTGACCTTGACGCAGCGTAGTAGCAGTGCGCCACGTTTATGAAGGGTAGCGTGTTGATAATCAATTATTTGAGACATAATTTTTTACTTGAAATCAAGTTGAAAAGCATAAATAGAAGAATAAAAATTTTGTTAAAGCGGTCCTTTTTTTTGGCCTAAGCCAAAAAAAATGCATCTTTTTGGGTAGGCAAAAGGAATATTTATTTCCTGAAATAGGAATATTGAAACGTTATTATAGAGCACCTAGACAGTTATACAAAGCAAACACAAACACTACGACAAACCACTAATTACGTCTGAGATCATCGCTATTCATACCAAGATGCTAAGCATCTATGTTGGACTTTGATGGTTTGTATATTAAATATTGTAGAAGGTATTTTGCGGCTTTCAGTACTCTCGATGAAAATAATGAAGGGGTATTTGAGGGATCAGCATTAATTGATTAACACATTAATTCATTCAAATTACTAAGATATTACTACTGTTATGTTGAAATTTACTACACAATTAATCACATTCGCTTTACTATTCGCAAGCTCCGTTTCTTTAATCGCTCAGGAAGATTTATCTCCGGCTAAATTGTATAATAATGCATTAGCAAAGATGAAAGAGAAAGCTTACGAAGAAGCCTTTCCTATGTTTGAAGAGGCGCTTGCAAAGGCGGATACTACCAAAGAAAATGATCTCAAAGTTATTAGGTTGGCCAACCGCAATGGTGCTTCTTGTGCCTACCGCTTAGGTTCTGCTACTAGAAAAGGGGGAGATCATGCGAAAGCATTGGAGCTTTTTGAAAAAGGAATCGCCATGAATCCTGATTACTTTGGTAACTACCTTGGAAAAGCCCAGGCAATCGAAGGAATTGGAGAAGATAAGATTGCGGCTCTCAACGCCTATGTAATGGCAGGAGACATGGCTGCAAAGTCAGAAAAGACCATGAAGCAAATGCCAAAAATGTATAGCAAGGCACAGCGCTTTTCTTCTTCGGCATATGTGAAGGCTAAGGACTATGAGCAGTCTATCGCTTTAGCAGATGCTTACTTGGCAGCAAGAGGAGAAGAGGTGAATGATGCCTACATTGCCAACTATTACAAAGCAGCTTCTCTTAACAAAATGGACAAGAACGAAGATGCACTTCCTGTAATCCAAGCTTCTGTGGCGGCTCTTCCAGAAGGTGAAGATGCAGATAAGTATCATCTCCTACACGGTATCGTCAACCAAATTTTAGGAAACAACGATGCGGCGATCGAAGCCTACTCTATGGTGAAAGGCGAGAAAAATGAAAAATACAAAGCAGCAGCTCAATCTAGAATTGATGCTTTGAAGCAGTAAGTTTTTGGTCTTAATGCTTTCAAAAAATACCATCTTGAGGAACTCAAGATGGTATTTTTGTTTTTACTGCACCTCACTAAGTAAATGATACTTACTGAATTGCCCTTCTACTGTGATTGGCTCTTTATAAGGTAGGTATTTGAGATGGAATTTATTTTTGCCTTTGAGGTCGGTATAGAGGTAGTCTTTGATTCTGAATTCCCAGAAGTCATAAATATTGGGTTCTCCTTTGAGGATTAAAGAATCAACAACAAAACCGTTTGTATAGCCAACCCTGCCTGCAGGATTGTTAACGTTAAGACGATCTAGTTTGCCTACTAAATGGATTAAATTTAATAAAGGAACTCCATCGTAATAAGTAATATCCATTTTTTTGGTGTTTAAATAAGAGAATAAGAGGGCTCCTTTATGGAGATGGTATTCAATTCTATTTTGATGGTAGTCTTGCTCTAGAATTTCATCTAAATATTCAGTTACTCGACCTAAATTATCATCAGTATATTCTGGGAATTGCATGAATACCTGCCCATAGGTATCATTTAATAAAGTAAAACTTTGTAGAGAATCGGTTTGGACACTTATATGGATTGATTTCATACTAGGAAAACCGATTGTACCAGCTTCTTCGAAACGAAAAACCTTTCCTTCAGAATTGCGGTAACGCTTTTTATTTAAGTTGATTTTACCGTATATAAAAAGAGTATCTCTACTCATTCTAAACTCAACTACATCATTTAGCTTTAATTCAGGGATAAGGGTACGGTATTTTATGCCATTGAAGCTTTCAGAGTGGTTGATGAGGATGTCATATTTAGGAAAATCTGCTACTACATGTCGGATTATTGGCAATTGAATAGCTTCAGTTGGGCCAAAATCGCTTTGCCAAGAATAAAGCGTTTTATCTGCCCTGAATTCCTGCTTTTTGGTCAGGCGAATATTTCCTTGTTTGCTGTAACTCTGAAAAAAAATGATACTTGAAAGGAATAATCCTAGGGTGAAAATTTGATAACTACGAGTCATGAATTTAGAGTTTATTTAATATGAATGAATATTTTATTTCTGGAATATCGTTAAATAGTTCTTCAAGTTCGGTCAATTCAATTCCCAGTAATTCCATATTATGGTAGATGGTCGGTAATTGATTCTCAATGAACTCTTTACGCTTAATGGTTTTGGCAGTAGATGCAGCAGCCGAGCTAATAAAGTAGCCAACCCCACGCTTATTCTCAATAACTCCTACTTCGTTGAGGTAGTTATAGCTACGAACTACCGTATTTGGGTTGACTTCAATTTCCTTGGCTAAAGCTCTTACGGACCGAACACGATCACCTGGTTTTAGCACTTCAGAAAGAATATTCTCTAAAATGAAGTCAGCAATTTGCCGATAGATTGGTTTTGGATCTTGGAACTGCATAACTACACTTGTTTTTCGCGAATGGAAAAATAGCTGGCAACTAAACAACATAAAGAAAAGAGGTAAACAGCTGTCCTGAGGTAGGTCTGTAGGAAATCATTTTCTGCTCTGCTTAAATCCCAAATTTCGGAAGGTAGTGAACGAATTGCTGGATCTTGAAAAGTATGCATGAAAGGTAATCCGCTTACTCTCGTTGAAATAAAAGGTCCAACAAAAAAAAAGATGAACAAAATCCCCACTAAAAAGACAAGGGCCTTTGCCCACGTGTAGCGAGGCTGCCAGCTAGAAATGAGAAATATAGAAGCCCCAAATACCCATATCGGAACTACATATGCCAGTACCTGTAAGTCATGAGGCATTATCCAACGCACAGCATGACCTTTTGTGGATATGAATACCATGTGCACGTTAGCGATTAACAGAAAGATTAGCGAAATGAGTACCGGAGTGATGATCAGAAACAATATGATTTTGCTCAACCATTTCTCATTTAGCGATCCTGGCAAACCCAGGTGCCAACTTGTTCCCTGTTTGGTGATATGATTAGCGTAGGCCACACTGCAACAAGCAAATAGATTAATTCCAAAATATAGAGGAAAATACTCGATGTAATAAAAGAACATGTCTAAAACCAATTCTTCACGAAGCCCCAAAGAAGATAGATTGAGCCGGGCCCATTTTTGACTTTGTTGATACAACATAAAACCAATCATAGAGGCATAAGAACCAACCAATGTGAATAAAATGAATGATCGAATATTATACCAATCCTGCCGAAGTAGCAGCAGCACTCGCTGCCAGGAAAATGTTTTATTATGCATGGCTATTGACTTTTTGGGCTTTAGAAATAAAATTAGATGGCTGAGCATTGATCGCGTTGAACAGAAACTCAAGATCAGGGTCTAAGGATTCCTGGTAGCCGTTTGATTTTGAGAGAGTGAAGTAGCCGCCAGGTACGCGCTCGTAGTAGAGATAGGTTGCTGGATCAGGTTCTTTGCGTACAATTTCAAAATGGAAATGTTCTTGTATCTCAAGCAAGCTTTGATCGAAGACCATTTGGCCCTCTTTTAGCATCAGGAAATGATCTATCAGATGGTGCACATCTCTGATTTGGTGCGTTGCAATGAGGATTGTACGGTCATCGTCAATCGTGTCGGCGAGTAGTCGCCTGAAAATAGTTTTAGAGGGAATATCTAGTCCATTGGTAGGTTCGTCTAGCAGTAGGATGGGCGTGTTGCTAGCTAAGGCAAAACTGAGCCATGCTTTTTTAAGCTCTCCTGTCGATAATTTAGCGAAGCGCAGTTTTTCATGCAATCCAAATTGAGATAGGATAGATTGGTATTGCTCGTTAGAGAAATTAGGATAAAAAGGAGCGTAAATCGACTTAAATTTCCCTAGTGTCCCTTGTCCACCTTTTACGTGATTTTCAGGTAGTAGAAATACCTTTTGCAGAAATGTAACTTGCCTTCTTTTAGGTTGGTAACCCTCAATAATGATATTCCCTTTCTTAGGAAATAATAAACCTTGTAGAAGACGGAGTAGTGTAGATTTTCCTTCACCGTTGAGTCCAAAGAGACCATATACGACTCCTGGATCAAGGTCCAAATGGATACCTTGTAGTAGAGGCTTCTTCTTTTTATAGCTAAAATGTATGTTATGGAGTTCAATCATACCCGAAGTGTTTTAGTGTACTAGTTGATTAGTGCACTGCAAGTATAAATACTTTTAGTGTACTAGTCAAGTAGTACGCCTTGGTTTTTTGAAAAATTCTCAATTTAAGACTTGATTCCCTTCTTGCGCGTTGCTATTAAAAACCACCACTATGAAAAAATATGATACTAGTAGTATTCGCTTGCTAACCTTTATTTATGAATGCTCAACAATTGAGTGAAATTGAAAAAGAAGAGTTGCGATCTCAATAAGATCAAGCTTTTTTAGAGACTCCAATCGACGTTATTTCGGAGAAATAGTCGAGCTAGAAAAATATAGAAAGTTGCCTAGGAAAAATACCGCTTTGGCGTAGGTTTCCACACGAAGGAAGAGGAATTTCCTCTAAAGTACCTCGTTTTGCCAAGCCTCGTAGCTCAAGAGCCAAAATCAAATAAGAAGAAATCTAGATTCACCCTGCAAAATGCTTTTGGATTAAAGCTTCTAAATACTGCTGATCTATTTCATCAAATGACTTAGGCAAGGTGCTATCTACATCAAAGACAGCTATCAACTCTTTTTTATCATTAAAAACAGGGACAACAATCTCAGAAGCAGAGTTGGGATCGCAGGCGATGTGATCCTTGCTTTGGTCTAGTGCGTGTACATCACCGACGATTTGGGTTTTTTGCTCTCTAGCTGCTTTACCACAGACGCCTCTAGAAAAATCAATAAAAATACATCCAAGCGTACCCTGGTAAGGCCCCACAACCAATCGTCCATTTTCTACCAAATAGAAGCCTACCCAATAGTAGTAGGGGAGATAAGTCTTGAGCAGAGCGTTGATGGTCGCCATCTTCGTCACTGGGTTGTCAATGCCGATTAGATTGGCCTCAATTCCTGCGATCGCTTCTTCGTAAGCGGCCTTTTTCTCCTGCCTGCTGAGTTGGACAGACGGTTTGATAAAGTATGGCATAGTTGCACTTGCTGACATAGTATTCTATTTTAAACCACAATAGGAACAATAGGTTACATAGAAGTATACCTACCTAAATCTCATAAACTCATAACCCACTAACCCTCTACTAACGAAAGGTTCCAAGCGTCGCCTTCATAACCTCATAAACTCATAACCTCATAACCCACTAAACTCATAACCCCCTAACCTTCTACTAACGAAAGATTCCAAGCGTCGCCTTCTTAACCTCATAAACTCATAAACTCATAAACATATAACCTCATAACCCCCTAAACTCTAAGCCCATTAACCCAACAATTCAAACTCCTGCGACAACGAACCAATCTCTACTTTGAAAGTCCCTGCCTCTAATATCCACTCGTTGTTTTGACCAACAAAAGATAAGTCTGAAGGGTTGATCGAGAAGCGGATTTCTTTACTTTCGCCGGCGGCAAGCTCGATTTTGTCGAATGCTCTTAACCGTTTTACTGGAGGGGTGATACTGGCATAGAGATCACTTATATAGACGAGTACGGCTTCTTTACCACTGCGTTGGCCGGTATTTTTTACGATGAGGCTCAGTTGAATATGTTCGTCGGCTTTATAGCTCTTTTGGTTTAGTTGTAGATCACTGTATTCAAAGCTAGTGTAGCTTAGGCCATGTCCAAACGCATATTGTGGGTTGAAGGATAGACCAGATTCATCGACATCTCTATCTTCGGTATATTTATGATCATAAGGAACGAGAGAGTTGGCATATTGCGGATAGGTGAAGGGCATTTTAGCGCTTGGGTTCACTTTTCCGAAAAGAATATCTGCCAGGGCTTCTCCACCTCTCGGGCCCGGATAAAAGCAAGCTAATACCGCTTTTACTTCTTTTTCAAATTGACTAATGATTCTTGGGCGACCTTCAGCAAGTACCAAAATGACGGGCTTGCCAGTCTCTACCATAGCTAAAGCGAGGTGCATTTGATGGTCAGGAATGTGCAAATCATTGAGGTTTCCACAATCTTCTGTATAGCTATCTTCTCCTAAGCAAAGTACGATATAGTCTGCTTCCTGGGCTTTCCAAATGGCTTCTCGGAAATCGACTTCAACCTCATAATTGACTCCTTCACGGTATTCAAAGAAGTGATCGCCTTGTCGATCTTTAATGGCTTCCAAAATAGTAGGATGATTACGGAGGGCCTCGTCTGCCATATCTCCTTGCCAGGAGGAGGTCCATCCACCATTAAGGGCCCGCTGGTTATTGGCTGCAGGACCGCAGACTAAAATTTTGGCGTCCTTGGCTAAAGGGAGGAGCTGATCTTCATTTTTTAATAAAACAATAGACTCCGCAGCACTGTCGTAGCTCAATTGTTGATGCTCTTGTCCTCCAAAGGCTGGATAATCAGCAGGTAGATGTACCGCTTCGTCAAATAAACCCAATTGTTGTTTGACTGCTAGAATTCTTCGTACGGAAGTGTCGATTCTATCCATACTGATACTGCCTTCTCTCACCAATTCTATCAATAGATCGGTGAATTCTGTATTAAAAGGAGTCATGCTCATATCTACACCTGCTTCTACTGCCAAGCGTACCGCTTCTTTCATGGTAGGAGCAATGCGGTGGCGAGTATGTAGATAGATAATGTCTCTCCAATCGGTCACCAATAGCCCTTCAAAGCCGAGCTCACCGCGTAGAATTTCTGTCAATAAATAATGGCTAGCGTGTACAGGTATACCGTTGATTTCACCTGAATTAATCATGATACTTAAGGCGCCAGCTTCAATGGTTGCTTCATAGGCAGGGAGGAAATATTCTCTCAGGTAGCGCTCGGGAATCCAGGCTGGTGTTCGATCTTTACCACTCAAGGGTATACCATAGCCCGTAAAATGTTTGAGGCAAGCGGCGACTTTGTCTTTAGCGCTAGGGTCATCTCCCTGGTATCCTTTCACGGTAGCGACCCCCATGACAGTATTGAGGTAGACATCCTCACCGAAAGACTCCCACATTCTGGGCCACTCTACGTTGCGTCCCACATCAAGGGCTGGGGAAAAATTCCAGGGCATAGATGCGGCTCTGCATTCGTAAGCAGTAGCTTCAGCGATTTGTGCTGCTTTTTCGAGATTGAAAGAGGCGCCTATACTTAAGGGTTGCGGAAAAAGCGTAGCATCTTTACAATAGTTGACGCCGTGGATGGCATCAATACCATAGAGAACGGGAATTTTCAAGCGGGTTTCTTCTGCTTTGTCTTGAATCTTTTTGATCAACTCATACCATTCTTGGCGGCTAGGTAGGTAGCCACTCGGTACGTTCAAAATAGAACCCACCATTTTTTTGCGGACAAGAGTGTCGAAAGCTTCTTCATTGATCCGTGGAGGAAGCTCAATTTTCATAGGTTCTCCATGATGTAGAATGTCGATAGAGACTTGTGTCATCTGACCCACTTTTTCCTCCAGGGTCATTTGTTGTAATAGCTGGTCTATATGCATGATGCTGTATGGTTTCTCAATTGATGTCGTAATGATACGACAGTCTCCCCTATATTTTGAAATAATAGCTTAAGGAAATTCATGAATTACAGTATACCTCTACTGTGTTATGTGCCAAGTGCCAAGTGTCAGGTGTCAGGTGTCAAGTTAATGAGACCCGATGCTTCAGCAGCGTTGGTCGAATTAATCCCGGCGGAGCGTAAGGGGATGTTGGGATGCTTTGTCAGGTGCCAAGTGCCAAGTGTCAAGTGCCAAGTGTCAGGTGTCAGGTGTCAAGTTAATGAGACCCGATGCTTCAGCAGCGTTGGTCGAATTAATCCCGGCGGAGCGTAAGGGGATGTTGGGATGCTTTGCCAAAACCCCAAAACATACTAAACGCTTAAACCTCCCCTTTGTCAGTATTCCTCTTAACCCATTAACCCTATAAACAAATAACCCCATAACCTATTTCCTCCCTAAACCCCTAAATCTCCACTAACGAAAGGTTCCCAGCGTCACCTCTGTCAGCATGCCTCCTAACCTAGTAAACTTATAAACTCATACCCCCCTAAACCCTAAACCCAAACAAATTTTACAATCAATCCAGCTAAGCCTTAAACTAAAGTCACTGCTATCCGTTTGCCATGAGAGTGAATTGCAAATCAGGTGAATAATCCTGATCTTTGTATTGAAAAATCTGAAGGAATCAAATCGTAGAGGAATGACCGAGCAGCAAGAAAAGCAAGAACAAGAACATCTAAGTTTCAATCCAATTGATAAAGATAAGGTGGCGGAGAATCCTCATCTACTACCTTATGCGCATACCGTAGGTGGTGTAGTCATTAAACCCATCGACAAAGGTCGGGTGAAAGGCCGCGCGGTATCAGCTATGTATGAGCAGACTGATATGCAATTGGATCAATTGCGCAAGCAAATCGAGCTTTTGGCTAAACAGGCCCAAAATATCTATGACAGGGTAGCTATCTCAGAAAAAATCTACCAAGCAGATATTGGTTTTGAACCTCTAATCGGTTTTAACTACCACCTTTACGAACGGAGTAACGGCAAATATGTCTTGTCTATGGTCGGCCCAAAGGAGTGGGGTGGAAATCCTCCTTATACTTTTATTAGCTCGGTCAAAATGCTTTCTGATCATACTTGGGAGATTCTGGATCAAGAAGGATAAATAATTACTACTTTTGTGGCGTTTCGTTGACCTATTCAGATATACTTTATCTGAAGGCTAGACGTTAATATCTTATACGAAGTAAGTGTATAGAAAGCAAAACTGATCTATACAGTTTAACCCAAAAACGGACTCACTCCCATGAATGCAAGATTACAGCCAGGGCATGGCACTCTATGGTTTCTTCCCATTCTATTGCTGTTTTTTATTTCCAATTCCTTGAACGGGCAAACAGTCCTCGAACCTGGGGACCTGCTTGTATTAGGGGTCAATACTAACAATGGGGCCTGTATGGGCGGTAATGGAGAGGATCGTATCAGTTTTGTCTGCTTCAAAGATATCGAACCTGGTACTACGATTGATATTACTGATAATGGCTGGGAGCGACTCAACCCCAATACTTTTGGAAATTCAGAATCTATTGTACGGATGACGCGTACAGGAAATACTATTCCGGCAGGAACAGTTATTAGCATCTTATTACCTGCAATTGGAGGAGACTATTTCGGTACGGCTCCAGATTCTAATTGGGATTTTACGCCTCTGAATACTTTGGCCAACGTCGTCAACCTCAATGCCGGAGGCGATCAACTCCTTTTTATGCAAGGTGGTACTTGGTTTGATGGTAGCTCTGTTGGTCTGGGAGGCTTTAGTCAAGATGCAAGCTATACTGGTGGAAGAGTCTTATTCGGGTTCAATACGACTACCCAATGGAATGCTTTTCTGGACGATACGCAGAACTCGGGATTACATCCCGAAATCGCGAATTGCTTTAATATGGCACCTGCTGGTGCTGCGAGTGACTTTCTGAGTTATAATGGGCTCTTCACAACGGCAACCCAATTGGAGTGGATCGATCGGGTAGCCAACCCCGCTAATTGGCAATCATTCTCTGATTGCACCACTTTTTTAGCACCTTTCGGAAGTATTCCAATCTCTCCAAGTGGCATTTCATTGAGCTGTAGTATCTGTGATGGTTGTGGGATTATCGAGGAGACCTTTTTCTTCAATTTACCAGATTTTGGTGGACCTTTTATGGTGGAATATACCGTCAATGGTGATACCATGCTCGCTGCTAATGTGCTGAATGGCGATTCCTTGGCTTTGATATTAGATACTACCACCGTTTTTGACATCGTCTCCGTGACGGATGCTAATTCCTGTCCAGTGTTTTCTAATTTTGAAGGCGGATTTACGACTTCGATTACCCCTTTCCCTACGGCCAACTCTTTATCTCGATTGCGTACTTGTGAAGAAACTAATGGGCTCGGTATCTTTGACTTGACAGCAGGTGATACGCTAATTAAAGGCCCTAATAGTGGTACAGTGCTTTGGTTTACCAATAATGGAAGTCTACAACAGATCGCAGATCCTAGTAGTTTTGAGGCAGCTGATAGCAGCCGTGTGTTTGCACAAGTTATAGATCAAGGTTGCCCCTCAGTGGCTGTAGGTGTGGATCTGTTTGTCAATCCAAGACCCGATTTTTCCTTTACTTTTAATGGAGATGTATGTGACTCTACCTGCTTTACAATGGATGTCAATTTCTCGGGCCAAAGACCTTTTTTCCTAGTATATGGCTTTAGTTTTGAGGATGATAACGAATTGGATACTTTAATTTCTTTGACACCTAGCCAGTCAATAGATATTTGTCCAGCTGACTTTCCGCTAGGCTCTACGCCCGTCAGTATTCGGTTTGTATCGATTGCAGACTTTAGTTGTACGATTCCATTGAATGATACAGTCGTCGTGTATAATGGAGGACCGGCAGAGTCTGATCTGGTACAAACACTTTGTACGGGAGACAGTGTCCTGGTGAATGGCGTAGTATATGATGAACTCAATCCAAGCGGGCAGGAAATTATTCCAGGCGGTGCAGCTAATGGTTGTGATAGTATCATCAATGTGACCCTCAATTTTGAGCTCCCTGCCTCGGGTAGCTTAAGTGCTCCTGCCGCTATTTGTCCTGGTGATCAAGCCTTTCTGACTTTTGAATTATCAGGAGGAAGTGGCGTTGGATATACCCTTGAATTATTGGGAGATGATGGTACTACCCTCAGTTTGAGTGGTGTGCAAGATGGCGCGCAATTTCCAATCAACCCCAGCACTACTACGAATTACACCTTGGTGAGCGTCCGCTCAGATGGCTCCACCTGTGTAGATATGCCCGGAAGCATCGCTACCGTCGAAGTAAGTGATTATACAATTGATATAGAACCAGCGGTTGATTACAATGGCTTTAGCGTAAGTTGCCCTATTGCTTCAGATGGTGCTCTCAGGGCTAATGTCACAGGGAATACAGGCCCTTATTCCTATATTTGGAGCAATGGAGATACCACGGCTCTGATAAGTGGTTTAACGGCAGGTACCTACGAACTAGATGTGCTGGATATTGCAGGTTGTTCCCAAAATGCCTCTATTACCATCGATGCGCCCAGCCCTGTAAATGTGCAATTAGACTTGGATACCACAGCATGCTCTGGTCAAGCTAGCGAATTGGTTATAGAACAGATCACCGGCGGTGTTGGTGGATATCGCTATGCGATAGATGGTGGCACCTTCAATTCGGTGAATAGCTTGCCATTAACCGATAATAGTTTAACACCAGGCAGCTACACCCTCAATGTCATTGATGACAATAACTGTACTACAGATTTAGGAATAACACTTGGAAGTGAGGAGGCCCTAACGGTCAGTTTTGGACCCGATACTAGTATCAAACAAGGAGAAAGTATTGTGCTTGTTGCGAGTACCACTTTCGCCCCAACTAGTATATCTTGGGTTAATGCAGCATCTGGCACCTTTCTTAATGATCTTGAATTGAGGGTGACTCCAGAGATTAGTGCTACCTATGGGATTACCGTGGAAAGTGCTAATGGCTGTACGGCTACAGATTTTATAAATGTCTTCGTTGAGGAAAACCGGGGATACTACGCACCCACCGGCTTCTCACCCAACGAAGATGGCTTTAATGACACCTTTACCTTATTTGGAGGAGCAAACGTTGCTCAATTCAATAGTTTCCGCATCTTTAACCGCTGGGGCACTTTGATCTATGAACGTCCTACACTCTTGCCCAACGATGAACTCAATGGTTGGAATGGTATTTACCAAGGCCAACTTGCACAATCAGGCACCTACATCTTCAGTGCTGAAGTAGAGTTTACCAATGGTCAGCGGGAAGTGATATCTGGAGATTTTGCCTTGCTGCGCTAGTTTCCAACTCGATTACCTTCCGCTTCGAGACCCGTTTTGCGACTGCGCGATTTCTTTACATTCTGATTGCCGAATGCATAGCTCAGGTTGACTCTCACTTGGCGGCTTTCCCAGCCTCCGCTGCCATCGATGTACAGATCACCAAAGCGCATATCAGCTTTCCAAGGAGAGGTAAATAGGACATCACTCATCGAAATACGCAAGGATAATTTATCATTTAGGAATTTCTTTTGTACCGCCAGGTCCAAGGAACCCATACTCTTGGTCAAGTAAGTCCCTCCCCAAACCGAAGGCGAGTTGTACCAACCAGACACTTCAAACCGGAGTCCTGCTGGCAAGCTGAAAGAGTTTTGGGCATAAAAGCTTAATGTATTCTGATCGACAGAAACAAAACTCTCATCGGTACCGATATAGGATGCTCGGTAAGCATTGACACTCATGTACACGCTCCACCATTTATTAACATCGAAAGGATAGCTTATCCCTAGATTAATGATCTCCTGGTCAGCGACATTTTTAGTGATTAAATAATTGCGCGTCTCTCCTTCAGGTACGGTCACCTTAGCGAAAAAGTCGCTGATGTAACTATAGCTGATGGAAGTAGTGAGGCGGTATTTATGTGTATGAGAAAGTTTGAGATTGTCGGTGTATTGAGGTTGTAAAAATGGATTTCCTCTAGAAAAGCTTAATTCATTGAGTTGGCTCTCGAAAGGGTTTAAGGACTGGTAAGTGGGCCTTTGAATCCGACGACTGTAAGTCAAAGCCCAAGAGCTTTTATAACTAGGTGCGAATGTCAAGCCACCACTAGGAAACCAGTCTAGGTAGTTGCGCTTGACATTGTCTTGGGTCGTAGATTGCGCGCTGGTCAGGTCTCCTTCTGAAACGGTTTGCTCTGCTCTTAGACCGACTTGAAGATTCCATTTATTCCATTTTTTATTATAGTTTACATAGGCTGCATTAATCTGTTCGTTATATTCAAATCGGTTACTACGCATTTCGTTGAGAAAGTCCATCTCATCAAATACATCAAAAAATTGGAAATCATTGTCAGTGATAACGCTTGAATATTTCAATCCGACCGTAGCTTTTCCACCTAATGCATTTAAGGCATAATCCAGTTTAACCGTAAAGATGTCAATATTCGTAGGTGTAATCATCCGAGAGTTATTCTCGAAGATCGTAGGGCCATCATCTCCTGTAATATAAGTGTTGGGCTGAAAATTATTGGCATCGCGGCTATATTGGCCATAATCGATATCAAAGGTCACCTCATTACCAAGCGTATCTTGGAAACGATAGTTGAAGTTGCTAGTGATATTATAATTATTACTTACATCATAGTTGTTGGCAATCAGCGTTTGGCTCAATTCGCCTGTGTTCAAGGGAATAATAGGCGTTCTATTGACTTCATTTCTTTCTCGGTCAAAGAAATTTCCATTAAATAAGACACCAAAAGTATGCTTGTCATTGGCAAAGTAGTCCAAGCCTATTTTGCCATTATGAGCTGTATTAGAATTGACACCTTCTGTTCTTGAATCGTATTGTACACCATTTTGGAATCGATTCAAATTGATAAAGTCCCAGGAGTCACCAAAGCGATTGCTATAAGTTCCAAAAATATTGGTCTTCTTAGATCGATTGTTCAGAGAAAGGGAGCTATTGTAACGACTATTTCTACCATGAGCAAAACCGACACTTAGATTACCATTGGTCCCTAATCGCTTGTCTTTTTTGAGTTTAATATTGATAATGCCGGCATTTCCAGCAGCATCATATTTAGAGGAAGGCTGCGTAATGATTTCAATGGCGGAGATATCAGAGGCTTGCAGCGTCTGTAAGTAAGCGACTAGGTCATCTCCCGCCAAAATAGAAGGCTTGCCATTAATGAAAATTTGTACGCCGGTTTTCCCATCTACAATAATGTTATTATTGTTGTCGACTACTACACCTGGCGCCTTGCGTAGCAACTCGAAGCCATCGGTACCAGTAGAGTTGAGGGTGTTTTCTATATTGAAAACGGTCTTGTCAGCTAAAGCCTCGATCATCGGTCTTTTAGCCGTTACTTCTACCGCATCGATTTCGGCAGTATTGGGCTCAAGAATAATAGGAGGAAGATTAATGGTACGACTTTCTACTAGTATCTTTTGAGATTGGTAAGTCTGTAGACCTACGTAAGAGGCCTCGATGAAGTAGTCGCCAGCTGCAAGGCCTGGGAAAACAAATTGGCCTTGCTCATCGGTGATAGCCGCTTTGACCATAGAGGAGTCTTTCGTCAGATTGAGGAGCAAATTGGCGTAGGCGAGTGGTCCTTCTGCACTAGTCAATTGACCTTGAATTCTGCCTGATTGAGCCTTGATTTGTAAGCTAAGACCTGTTAATAAAAACAGTAGGGTGATTTTGTAAATAACGCTTTTCATAAACTTTGGGTGATTTGTTTCTTGATGCTTCAAAATTGCACTAGTACGCCTTTATATAAAAGTGTTATCCGTTGAGTGACCAAATAGATCGATGAGTAGCAGGACGCTTCATTCATCGGCTTATTTGTCGATTCGACGGAAATAACTGTATTTTAGGAGCTAATCCTGCTTTATTTGTAGGGAGATACACCAATTACTATGCACTCCTCTTTATTACAATACCGGTTTTTAGGCATTCAGCTACAGGAATATTTACTCGTTTTGGGTTTTTATTTCTTCATTGCCTATTCCTATGCTTTGAGTATTTGGATCAATAGTTTTTCCCAAAATTATCAACCTCCTCTTAGTGATCTTTATACACCTGCGGTTTTCCTGGAATATTCTGGACTGCATTACATTGTTATGCTGTTGCTCACTATTATCATATGGTGGCTAATTTTTAGAAAGTTTGGGCACTGGCCGTTGAAATATAGGTTGCTGATTCATGTGGTGACTGGACCTTTTTTTGTGATTGTAGGTCAGCGTATTTACTATCAGATCTCAGACTGGTTGGATTGGGGGCATTTGAGTGGTTCTTCCTCCATTTGGGATATTTTCATACCTGCTTTGTTTTATTTATTACAATTTGGGGTTTTTCATGCCTATGAGCATTATCATAATAATCAACGCAACCTCAAATTGAAAGCACAGTTAACCGAGGCCGCACTTAAAAGTGAATTGTCAGCTCTAAAAGCTCAACTCAATCCTCACTTTTTATACAATACCTTCAACACGATTAGTGCTTCTCTACCTCCTGAGCAAGAACAGACCCGCGAGATGATTGCTACTCTTTCTGATTTATTTCGGTATCAATTAAAAGCTAGCCGTTCTGATCTAGTGCCCTTACAGGAGGAAATTGATTTTATAAAGAAATACCTGTCTCTGGAAAAAGCCCGCTTTGAGGAGCGCTTGCAGGTGCGAATTGATATTCCACAAATCCTAGAGAATGCATTGATACCACCTATGATTTTACAGCCTCTAGTAGAGAACTCGGTCAAGCATGGCATTTCTTCCTTGATTGAAGGAGGTGAAGTGTATATTAAAGCAGAAAAAAAGGGCGAAAAGATACATTTCGAGGTCTCCGATACCGGAACTGGTGTACAAGACAAAAGCGTACTCTTCAAAGAAGGTGTAGGCTTGACCAATACCAAGTTGCGTCTAGAGAAGCAATATGATAGTGAAATGGTAATCAGTGATAATCAACCGCGGGGATTGAAGATTCAGTTTGCAATTTGAGGATTTTACTCCAAATAAACTTTGAAGATGAAGAAAGTGGTCATCGTCGATGACGAAACATCAGGTAGGAAATTAATTAAAGAATATTTACAAGCTTTTCCAGACTTGATTGTAGTAGGAGAAGCGAATAATGGAGTAGATGCCATAAAGGTTATCAATGAATTCAAACCTGATTTGATATTTCTAGACATACAAATGCCTGGCTTAACGGGTTTTGAGGTATTAGCTCATCTGGAAGAAATTCCGAACATTATCTTTTCTACCGCATACGACCAATACGCCTTGAAAGCATTCGAGGTGCATGCGGTCGACTATTTACTGAAACCGTATACGAAAGAGCGGTTTAAAGCTGCTGTAGAACGCCTAGATCAGAATAATGCCATCGCCAAGGTAAGCCCACTAGCTGAGGCTATCATTATGGAAAAGCAGACTTATCCCGAGCGAATTCTAGTCCAGAATGGGAAAAAGTTGGTGACGATAGCCGTGAGTGATATCATCAGAGTCGAAGCAGATGGAGACTATTCTGTACTGGTGACCCCGCAGCATAATTATCTCAGTAATTATGGAATCTCCAAATTGGAGGAAAAGCTTAATCCGTCTCTGTTTTTAAGGGTCCACCGCTCTGCAATGGTCAATATCAACGCTATTCGAAGCTTAGATAAGTATACAGGAAGCTATGATCTGGTGATGCAAAATGGGGACGTAGTCCGAGTAAGTCGTGGATATATGGATAAAGTGAAAGACCTCATTTTCTGATTCCCAAGCATTCTCTACCAAAAAAATGTTGATTCTTACCAATCGCTGAAAAGTGGCCCATTCCTACTTTTTTTGCCTCTATCTTCATGATGCATAATAAAGACGACGACCAAAGATTTGCTGTAAAAAGGACGTTGCCTGGTACCATTAATTGCAGAAAATATAAGTACAAAATTTTTAGGACAGACAGTTTCCCTTGCATGAGAGCAGTTACGTATTGATTTTACGGCTGCTCTTTTTTTATTTACTTTATCTAGGGCATTTTTAAATTATGCTTAAAGTATAATCCTAGGCTGCAATGTGTGCTTTGTGACTTTTGTCACCATTATCTTCTTTAATTCCTGTCATTTTTGTCTTTGTCTGATGGTCTGGACTCGGACATTGAAGAGGAAAGGCCATCAACCATTAGATAATGGAATGGTTATTCTAAATAGAAAATAGAAACAACAACAATGGAATTAACTTCTAATCCAAGTATGCTGTTGGATGTCATCAGACAGCCCTGGCATTGGTTTACTTCAGGAGCTGCTATTGCTTTGATCGTATTTTTAATGACCTGGCTAGGGCGTAGCTTTGGGGTGTCGAGTAGTTTTAGAGGCATTTGTGCAGTAGCAGGAGCTGGCAAGCGCTTAGACTATTTTAAATTGGATTTAAAACAGGAACGGTGGCGATTCGCTTTTGTGATTGGAGCCATGATTGGTGGTTGGATTGCTTCTACCTTCTTGAGTAGTCCAGAAGCAGTCGCTATTTCAGAAGATACTATCACCGCGCTAGGTAGCTACGGTTATAGTTATCCCGAAATGGATGCTACAGGTGCCGGATTTGTGCCTACTCAATTACTGAATTTCACTAGCTTAAAAGGCGTCTTGATGGCGATTGTAGGAGGTTTTCTGGTGGGGTTTGGAGCTCGTTACGGTGGTGGCTGCACTTCAGGACATGCCATTACTGGCTTATCTCATCTACAATTACCTTCTTTGATCACGGTTATTGGATTTTTTATTGGGGGCTTGATCATGACGCACCTCTTTTTACCTTTTTTATTGCCTTAACTAACTATTAAACGAATGAAAAATATAGCATTTCTAAGTGTAGGTGTATTTTTTGGAATTGTCATGACTAAATCAGAGGCCATTTCCTGGTTCAGAATTTATGAGATGTTCCGTTTTGAAAGCTTCCATATGTACGGTATCATTGGTACTGCGGTGGTTTTAGGTGCAGCTATAATAGCGCTGATGAAAGGCACCAAGATGAAAACCCTGAACGATGCAGTAGTGACCTACTTACCGATGAAGCTACATATTCCAAGACACCTGATGGCAGGTACTATTTTTGGTTTGGGTTGGGCGATTACAGGTTGCTGCCCTGGACCAATGTATGTACTCTTAGGGCAAGGATACTGGATTGTAGGGCTGATTCTTTTAGGAGGCATCTTAGGTGCTTATGTCTATGGTGCTGTGCGTGATCGCTTGCCACATTAAGGTCAATCTTATATAGGAGCTGGATGTAGGGACCCAGCTCCTATTGATTTTCAGTAACAGCCAAAAAAATAATTTTTCGATTTTGATGGAATCTTCCCGATCAAAATGCGAGACTTATTCTATGTTAGGGCAAACGCACCAAAAAATTACCCTGCAATTTTTTATAATTCTTACTGAAACTCCAATTCAAAACCGCTCTAGCATCTTCATTTTTGTCATTCGATACAAAAACGAAGCAAAAAAATCTTGCCTAGCCAAACTCGCTCCGCTCAGACAATGCCTAGGCGGCCTCCCGCACTTTACTTATGACCTTTTTTGCACTTAACTTCGAGAAACAACTATTTCTTTTTAAGTTTTTATTTTAATGCGTTTGCCCTAATTCTATATCCGTTACTTAAGGGACAAAAGTAAAATCAGATTCCTGATAGCCAATACGTGTAGCTCTAGTCCAGAGCGTATCTGTAATGCTATTACTCGCCAATGGTGATTGGTAGATTGTCCAGGGTGCTTCGGGACTAGTACGCCAGAGTACAGTTGCCTCTTGGTGATCACACTGAATTTCTACTTTCCCGTCCTGAAGGGTGACGCGTGGTGTTGGGAGGATTTGCTGTTTTCGATCAACTAACCATCGATCAATAAGTACTTGCTCTTCTGTGCCACCTAGGTCTCCAGTCTCTACAATCCATTCTTCTAATACCTGTCTGAAGCTAGCTAGTCGTTCGGCTTGTGCTGCTTCGCCAGCCAGATTGTTTAATTCATATGGATCCTGCTCTAGGTCGTAGAGCTCTTCTGCTGGTTTAGAATCGGCCATCCACAAAGCTGCTGTTCCTTCGAGTTGCTCTAGACTATCCAACTCCATGAGTCGACGCATCATTGGCATCTGTTGACGATAACTAACTTCAAGATCATAAGGTACCTCCGGTTTGAAATTGCGGATATACTTATAGCGTTGATCTCGAACGGCCCTTTTGCGATCATATTTCCCATCGAAACGATCAGAAGTGGCAAAATTGTAGGCTCTAGGCGCTGCTGGTTTATACTTGCCCAAGAAAGGTACACCCTGCATGACGGCCGGAGGCGCTATACCTGCAAGAGATAAGGCAGTAGGCCCTAAATCTATGAAGTTGACCATATCTTGGATCCGTTCACCTTTCCTTTCTCCTCCCGGAAATCGAACAAACATGGGTACTCTTGTACCTGTTTCGTACAAGGAGCGCTTATGCCTTGGGAAAGGGCCACCGTGGTCGCTATAAAAGAAAATAATGGTCTCGTCCAAAAGAGAATCTGCTTCCAGCTTGGCGATCATCTGTCCAATTTGACGGTCAATGCGTATTAAGTTACTATAGTTCACTGCTAGATCATGCCGGATAATGGAGTCGTCAGGAAAATAGGGTGGAACAGGTACATCGGCCGGATCAACAAAAAGAGAATCTTTACCAAAGCGCCAGATTCCAGATTCATGACAATATTCATAGTTGAAGATGGAGAAAAAAGGCTGATCTTTTCCTCGGTTCTTCCAGGTGGCAGTCCTACCTCTTTCATCCCATTGCGAGGAGCGGGTCTGGAAATTATAATCCTCTTTTGCATTATTAGTGCAATAATAACCAGCTTTACGCAGGTACTCCGTAAATGGTTTTACGCCATCTGGTGGGATAGGGGAGTAGCTCGGAATATTGATCTTTGGCTGATTCGTGGGTTTATAAGCGGTAAACACGCGCATATTATGCGTACCTAAGGTACTTGGATACATACCCGTAGCAATACCACTTCTGGCAGGAGCACAAACTGGTACGACTGCCCAAGCTTTGTCATAGATAACGGACTCAGCGGCCAGACGCTCTAAATTGGGTAATTGTACTACTTCATTTCCATAAAATGGAAAAAACTCAGGCGATTGGTCCTCCACGACGATCCACAGGATATTGGGTTGTTGTTGCTCTGTTAATGTTGCTGCTTGCTCGCCTTGGCAGCTACTAAAGATGACCGCTAATAAAATCAGATGTAGGAGATATTTCATGTGTTTAAAATTTATGCAAATGCTTGAAAGCTAAGTTTTTGCAGAAATTTTAAACATCTGCAACCGCTTCGCTTTATTCACTTACGCATTAATGACTTTAAAGGAGTTCATGAATCTTCGATTGCGCATAATCTTTTTTAATCATCACCGTTTGGTGATTTTATGATTAAATAAGATCATGCTCATTTCATATGTTTTTATTTGATAAATGGGAAACCTGCGTAAAGACTAAGACCTCCAGTATTGCTGATGTCGGTCTCGTTTTGATTTCCATTCAAATTCATTTAAAATACTTTGGCCTTCTTCTAGCAATAGAGGTCCAATCACTTCTACTGTACGGCCACCTAAATTTAGCAATTCTCGGCTACTTGGTTTGGGTGTGCCTCCACTTGTTTTTTGTAAGCTACTTTGTGGAACGGAGAATACCACTTTTTCTATCTTGGCCCAATGGATAGCGCCACAGCACATCAGGCAGGGTTCTACATTAGCGACCAAGGTGTAGCCTGCTAAATCAATAAGCCCTTCTTTTCTACAGGATTCCCTGATGAGACTCAACTCTGCATGAGCGGTTGGATCAGATTGAATGATACACTGGTCTACGGTCTGTGCGACTACCATTCCGTCTTTGACAAGTAGAGCGGCAAAAGGATCAAAACCTTTCTCGGCGGATTGCCGAGCTAGTTGAATGGATTGTCTTATAAAAGAATGATACTCAAGCATGTATTCAAGATATTAAAACAATCCAAATCTGATCCCTCTAGAGTAGGCTTTTATTTATCAGAAATCGAATATTGATGGTGCCCCAACGAGCTAAACGGCCCCTTATGTAAAGAAAAAACACACCATAGAATCCTTCTATTTTAAAGAGAAAAATACGCCAGTATTCAGGGAGTATGGAATGGTGAAAGTGCATTTTTTGGGCAGGAAGAAATAGGAGTCGGCAGCTATTTGGAAGAAAAATAGGAAATAGGACTAGTCTCCAATCAAAATTTCCTCTTAATTTAGGCATAAAAAGATGCGTCACCTTTTTCTAGTCCTATGTCTGTGCTGTTTTTCCTCTTTTTTATGCGCACAGCAGCATTTAGAGCGAAAAGCCAGCCTTGATATTCTACACTACGATTTTCAACTTGAATTATCAGATGAGAGCAACCTGATCAAAGGTCAGGCTAGGATAGATTTTGTACTTAAAAAAGCAGTCGAAGAGCTGGCCTTGGACTTAATTGTGAAAAAGACCACAGGGAAAGGGATGTTGGTTCGTCAGGTGGAGCTGGATGGCCAGGAAGTAGCCTACAGACATTGGCAAGATCAATTGTTTATAGAAATACCTAAAAATCTATTGATCAACGAACCCTACCAATTTAACATTAGTTACGAAGGGATACCAGAGGATGGTATGGTCATCGGTGAAAATAAGTTTGGGGGAAGGACATTTTTTGGTGATAATTGGCCTAATCGGGCTAGACATTGGTTGCCCACTGTAGATCACCCTTCGGAGAAAGCGACGGTAGCCTTCACTGTTCATGCTCCTGCAAAATATGAGGTAGTAGGTACCGGTAGAAAAATAGAAGAGACCAATCTCCTGGATGGTACCAAGCGCACCACCTGGCGTTGTGATGTACCACTCCCAACTAAAGTGATGGTGGTAGGCGCTGCCGAATTTGCAGTTCAATTGGCGGGCATGGTAGATCAGATACCAGTGACCAGCTGGGTTTTTCCACAAAATCGGACAGCGGGTTTTGTAGATTATGATGATGCCGTGGGCGTACTCGACTGGTTCCATACACATGTCGCGCCTTATCCCTATACCAAATTGGCCAATGTGCAATCTAAAACTCGATGGGGAGGTATGGAGAACGCCTCGAACATTTTCTATTTTGAGAATAGCGTGACTGGTAAGGAAGAACGCGAGGGACTCATTGCTCATGAGATTGCCCACCAGTGGTTTGGCAATTCCGCCTCTGAGGCCGATTGGCATCACGTGTGGTTGAGTGAAGGCTTTGCTACTTATTTTACCCACCTTTATTTCGAGCATAATCACGGCAGAGATGTACTCGTTGATCGCCTACAGACAGATCGCACCAATATCATTCGCTACGCTGGTCAAAACCCCAAGCAGCCCATTGTAGATACGACGATCACCGATTATAATCAGGTCTTAAGTACTAATACTTACCAAAAAGCCGCTTGGGTATTACATATGCTTCGGCAAAAAGTGGGGACGGATGTTTTTTGGAAAGGGATAAAAAGGTATTATCAGAAATATCAATTTTCCAACGCTTATACCGAAGATTTTAAGCACATCATGGAGGTGGTTTCTGGCCAGGAACTAGATACTTTTTTTCAGCAGTGGTTTTTCCAACCTGGTTTACCAGACTTACAGGTGAATTGGGATTTCAACTCCACGACGAATGCCCTTTCGATAGAGGTAGTGCAAAAGCAGGCTGCTCCATTTGCTTTTCCATTAAAGGTGCAAGTACTAGATGAAAAGGGCGAAGATCTTTTACTTTTTGAACTAGAAATAGATGAGAAAGAGGTGTCAAAAAAGATAGAGATACGAGGAGCTGTGCCGAAATCTATCCGCCTAGATCCAGATACGCAGTTGTTGTTTAAGTCACGCATCGCTAAAAAATAAAAGTGCTTTGACGAAATTTTAGCTTTTGTAAAAGTATTCAAAGTCTCTCGATCTAAAGTTTCGTTAAAGTAGGACTTGCATGCTATCATTTGGGAGTTAGATAGCGTTTGTTATTTAATTAGAATAGCATCCAATTGTATGTATCCATTATTGTTAATTTTTCTTTATACTTTCAATCCTCATCCGATTCATCTAACGGTTACAGAAGTCTACCGAATAGAGGCCAGTGAAGATTTGGCCTTTTCTATCACTTTTTTTATGGATGACTTTGGGGCTGCTGCCGATTATAATGCCTATGTCGATAAAATAAATCGTGGTAAAATGACTGTCGATGATTTCATCCTCCAGCACCTAGAGGAGAAGTTGAAAATCAAAGTGAATGGCAAAACCATGAAATATGCCATCCAAGAAACAGAGAGTAATTTTCCTGCGGTTACCTGCTATATGCAATTCAAATCTCCGCCTAAAGAAGTCCAATCCTTTGAAATCGAGAATACCCTTTTATTAGAGCACTTCGATGATCAAAAAAACATGGTACACCTTCGGATAGCAGGAAAAAAAGAAGGATCCATGATTTTAAATAAAAAGAAAAAACGGGCTGCTGTCTCCTTTTAAGATCAATGGCTACCTTATTACACTCACATCTCCTCTAAAGACTTCTGTCTTGCCATCAATAAAAGTAATCTTAGCTAGATAGATATAGGTGCCCGCCGGAGCCGGTTCGCCACTAGGCATCAGACCATCCCATCCGGTCTCAAGCTGATTGGGCATTAAGTTCTCCTTGTTAAAGAGGAGGGCTCCATTTCGGTTATAAATAGAAAGCTGAGCAATGGATACGATATCAAAATCGCCTTGGATGCCGAAATAGTCATTCACCTGATCACCATTTGGACTAAAGACATTAGCAATGTAGACTCTTCTGCGCTGATCAACCGAAACAAGTAAAGTATCGAAACCACTACAGCCGGATATTGGATCAAATGCTTGGACAATATACCCAGTGGTCTGTTGTGGAGATAGCTTTACAGTCTGATCAAAGGAGAAATTTTCTTGTCCCTGGAACCAGAAAAATTCTAAATTTCTAATATTAACCCTTGGCCTTATCGTGATTGAATCGCCTAAAAGTAAATCTTCATTTTCGGGTATGGTGACTTTTACATCTGGCGGACCTTCTAGCTCAAAAGGGAAGGAGGCTTGGCAACCTTTTTGATCTCTGACCTGTAGCATATAATTACCTTCTGGGATATAATTCAGCTCGGGGTCAAAGGTGAAGCCTCCACCATCAATGGCATAGCTGTAACCACCATTACCACCAGAAACGGAGTCGATATTCAAGCGCCCACTGATGGGACCACCAATACAGTCGATATTTTTGATTGCAAAAGCGACTTCAATAGCGGTCGGTTGGTCTAAGGAAATAGCATCCTGTGCGGTGCAGCCCAATTCGTTTTGTACTATCAAGGAATTGAGACCAGCACTGGCTTTAGTATTGTTTTTTTGAGTACTTCCATCACTCCAGATATAGGTGAAATTTTGGCCTGCGCCATTGAGTTGCGCCTCTATGAACCCATCGCTGCCGCCATTACAGGAGACAGATTTTTGTAATGCTAAAGAAAGGCTAAGTGGGGCTTCATAATTCTCAAAAGAAACACTTGCTTGGCCTGTACATCCTTCGCTGTTGGTGACAGATACACTATAAGTTCCTAGGCCAAGTCCTTCAATCTGATTGGAGGTTTGGCCACTGTTCCACTGGTAGTTGAGATCGTTTTCGGAGGCTACAGCTTGGATGATTCCATTGTTGGCCCCTTCACAAGACACCGCTTGGATAACCTGGGCTTGCACATCGATGGGTGGTGGAGCATTGATTACAAAGGAGGTATCTATCGCACAACCAAGGCTATCTATCAGGTTTAGGGTATAGCTTCCTGCACATAAATTACTCCGAAGTGTGGTATTGCTCAAATTGTCTTGCCAGATCAAGTTGTAAGGAGGGAGGCCACCTTTAGGAGCTATTTCGAGTAAGCCATCGCAGACACCAGCACAGCTGGTAGCTTGGACACTAATCGTATCTACCTGAAGAATGGTGTTTTCTGCAATTTCAATTTGCAAAATCGTATCCTGGAATCTTGAAAAAACTTGTAATTGGTATTGGCCTGCTTTAAGGGCACTAAAGTTAACAGGACCAGTGATTCTACGATAGACTATACCGCAGTTGTCGCATGGCAGTGGCCCTTGTAAAACGGCTCGATAAGGAGCAACACCGCCTTTAGGAATGAATTGGATCATACCTGTAGCCTCTCCCGCACAATTAACCGTATTGATGTCTAGTGAATCCAAGACAATTTTATCGAGATAGGGCACTTCAAAACAGACCTCAACGGAACAACCAATCTCATCAGTAATTTGAACACAGCAGGTCTGACCACCTTCTAAATTATCAACTCCAATGGTATTAGAACCATCGCACCATTCGATAGTATAATTGCCTGAACCACCGCTTATTCTGACTCTCGCTGCACCATCTTGTATGCCTAGATTTGTAGCGGGACGAACAATGTCGATCTCAGCAGTTAGGGAATCTAGAATGGTTAGATTCAAATTGACAAGACTGTCGCAGGTACCTGCTTGCGGAATACGCCAACTATAATCTCCCGAAGCGGTAAAGGTCGTATCGCCAATCGTATAGGAGCCACCATAGCATTGTACACTTTCAATGCTAGTTTGGGGTGGTAGAGATAATCCGGCATCAGCAACCGTAAGATTGAAAATACCCTGCGCCAGGGTACCATTACTTTTTACTAGAACATAATAGTCTTCGCCTGGATACAAGCAAGAGGCTTCTAATGATTGGCCATTATCAGTGCTGGTAATCAATTCCAACTGACCTTGGCAGTCTCCATTACCGAGTTGGAATAAAGCGAGCTCGATATCTGTACTGCTGAGGGTGCTTTGACTTAAATTATTGATGAGCACATTTCCTGATTCGGGAGCTGTAAACTCAAACCAAGCACTGGTAGAATCACTTTGATCCGAAGAGCAGAAATTAGAAAATAAGGCTTCGCCTATTACCGATCCTTCTCCGCTGCTGCTTTGTAATTGGGCTGCATTGCAAATAATATCCTGACCTTCGATGACGCCTTGAGCAGAGATCTGTAGGCCAAAATAGCCTTTGACGAAATCTACAGGATTAGAGCGTCCATCTACCAAGAGATAGTAGGTTTGATTGGGGTTGAGGCAAGTAAGGGTGAGGCTGGCGTTATTGCTATTGAGATCATAGCCTGTTTTGAGCAGACTTAAATTGCCAGAGCAGGTCTGATCGCTGGTAAATAAGGCCAACTCCAAATCGATAGGGTCACCTAAGTTGGACGGATCGCTATTGGCTTCAATTTGAATAATCGAACTAGGCATATCCCTTGTTTGAAACCTAAACCAAACACCAGCGTCGTTTTGAAAGCTACCCTCATCTGCGGGGTTGAATTCGTCAAAGTTGGTGGCACAAAGATTTTGATAGTCAGAGCGAAGTTTAGTACCTATCGTGTCTTGAAAGGTGAGACTACCCAAGTCGACAGCATTGCAGATGAGATCATTCTCGTCGTTGGCATCGTTAGAGTTTCTCAAGCTAATAAAAAGATCTCCCCAGGAATCATTTCCTGGACTTATGCTGAGTGTAGAGTTGGTATTGCCTTGGTTTTTACTGAGGGGCACCTTAAAACATCTTTCTACTAGGCATTCTTTTAGTATTTGACAAGTGAAAGGAAGTCCGTCGTTTTCGAAGATTTGAAAACAGAGGTTAATGCTATCTCGTAATTCGCTAGAGCATTCGTAGGATAGACTCCATTGTACATTAGGTGCAGCAGTATGACAGGGGCCAATTTTGGGATAATAAAGATAATCTCCTCCTTCGATGCTGACACCGTACATAAAGTCCTCCTGAGTGACAATATCTGTACAATTTGAAAATACATTGGCGCCGATGATCTCCAGCGCTACTTGCCCTTGAGCATACGATCCTACTTGAAAACCTAGGAATGCTAATAAAAAATAGCCTAGTTTAAGCCCATTAATCTTAATATTTGAAAACATGTCGCCTCAACATTTTACGGGACTGACTTTAGCTAATGGCCAACTACTATCTAGCTACACAAGTTGAGTAGATAAGTAGAGCTATCAGAGGTGTCAGTCGATTGATTAAAAAAACCGAGAAACTTCATCAAGGGAATACTGACGAAAAGAGTATTTGAGGTCTAAATTCGTGGAGGTGTTTATGATAGGTAGGACAAAAGTAAAAAAAAAGTCCCGCTTGGCCATGCCAAACGGGACTTTTAAAGATGGTTTACATCGATTTATTTGACGATGGTCACATCTCCCGAGACGATATTACCTTCTGAGATATCTAGTCTCAAAATATAGTAGTAGGTTCCTTGTGGTAATTCTTGTCCAGAATCATTGGTGCCTCGCCAATTGTTGTTGTAAGGTTTGGCTTGGAAAACAATATCTCCCCATCTATTGAAGATAATAATCTCATTATCAGGGAAAGCATCTGGCTCAATTTCTAATACCTCAAACCTGAGCTCATCATTTTGTCCATCGCCGTTGGGCGTGATACCATTGGCGAGCGTCGGGCTGTAGTTAGGGTCAAAAGGTACGTTTACAGAGACCGTAGCTCTATCACATAAGTTGGGACATTCATTATTACAAATCTCATAAGTAAACATATCCTCACCAACAATTCCTCGCGCTACCCGATAAGTAACGGTGTTGCCCGTCACCGAGTCAACCGCACCTAAAGTAGGATTAGAAACGATGCTGATATTGGCACCACTTTGGGAGGTGATGATATCATTAGCAGTCACACTAATCGTGGTCTGATTTGTTCCTACGGGTAAATCAACGGCATCAATATTTGCCTGTGGTGCCTGCTCTCTAATGACAGTGACAGAATCACTACTATAATTAGGACAGTCAGCAGTAGAAAGTGTCCATACAAATACGTTTGGACCAGGTTGCAAGTTATTGATGGTCGTTGAGTTTCCATCTGCTACATCAATAATTGCAGCACCCGTTGTCGTCCATAAGCCCGTTGCGCCTAATGGTGGTTCTGCTACAATTAAAGCAAGGGAATCACAGCTGGAATCGTCCATTCCAGCATTAGCTACTGTTAGGTTTGGATCTAAGATCGCTAGTACGATATCTGAGTTGGTACAGCCATTAGTAGAATCGGTAACAACGATTTCAAATTCTCCTGGTTCATTAACAGTTGGTGCCAAAGAAGTAGGATTGGATAATTCACCGCCAGAGATCGTTGTCCAGCTATAGGATAAATTAGGCCCTTGTTCTGATAGGGAACCATCTAGACTGACAGGATTTCCTGGACAGGTTACAGTCACATCTTCTCCTGCAGAAGCCATTGGCAAGTCGCGGTCCTCTGTTACGGTGATATTGGCATTACTTTGGCATCCGGTGGCTAGGTTCAATATGACAAGTTCATAATCTCCTGCTTGTGTGACGGAGGCCATCAAAGGATCGTTACCCGTCTGTGGGGCAAGTTGTCCATCTAGGGCATTCCAGTTGGCAGAAAAGCCTGCACCAGAGTCAGATCCAGTTCCATCAAGCATTAGCATATTTGTGGTACAAGTCAACACTTCTGTAAGTGGAGCCAATGTAACATTGGGTAAAGCAGTATCTGGAGTAACCACTACCATATCTGTACTTGAGCAACCGGTAAGGGTATCTCTTACTTCCAACATATATGTACCAGGACCATCCACTGTTGTTTGTAGCTGATTAGCAGGACTAGCCATGCCATTACCTTCAAGGGTAGACCAATTGTAAACAATATTTAGTCCAACTTCTGAACCTACACCATTCAGAGAGACAGAATTTTGGGTACAAGTGAGTACCTGATCATCTCCAGCAATAGCCGTAGGAGTAATGGTATCGGTTGGTACGGTGAAGCTATTGGAACTAGTACAACCCGTTGCTGTATTTGTAGCCTGTAATAGATAGGTTCCAGCGGCACCCACTGTAAGCGCAGCCGTATTTTCACCGCTTACAATTTCTCCTTGATCTACTACAGACCAGCTGTAGGCATAATCAGCATCACTAGGCATAACCTCTGCATTTAAAACCACAGTGGTTTCTTCGCAGGTAATAGTAGGCAAATTAGGAGCCGTGATTTCTGGTAAGTCAGCCGAGCTAGTTACGGCCACCGAATCTATATTATTACAACCCGTTGCTAGGTTGGTCGCAGTTAGGAAATAGGTTCCTGCGGTGGTTACGGCTAGCGTGTCTTGGTCGCCAATTGGATTGTCATTGAGCGTCCATTCCAGCGACAGACTGGTATCTACTGTTGATCGCAGCGTCAAGTTTGGAGCCTCACAAGTCAAGTCGCCACCTATACCTGCATCTACACTGATCGTTTCGATTTGGTTGTCGACCATTACCGAATCAATGGTTATACAACTAGTGGTGGTATCTGTAATCGTAAGCGTAAACACACCTGCAGCAGTAGCTGTTATGGCTAAAGCATCGGTGGTATCTTGCTCGAATACACCACCAGCTGATGCTTGCCAAGCAACGGTGAAGCTATCGGTATTACTCACCACAGCCATCAAGTCTAGGGTCGGATTCGTACAGTCGAGTGCTGAGGAATCTATCAAATCGATTACTGGTTGACGACTATTAGGCAGTACTTCTATGGTATCTGTAGTTTCGCAGAAGTTATCTCTATCCTGCGCAACGATGCGATATAAACCTGGTGTATTGACATTTACGCGGTCATCGACAATAATAAGCGAGTCATTTTCATCAAACCACGAGAAATTAAAGTCCCTTACGGAGTTATCAATATTGGCAAATAAAGTGACACCATTCGTATCGCAGTTTAATTCCACATCGGGTCCTGCTGATACCGGCGTGAATTCTTCCACACTTTCTACTCGTACGGTATCCGTTTCAGAACATCCAGTCTCTTTAAAAGCAATCTCTAGGACATACGTTCCAGGTAGACTGACTCTTGGTGAAATCACATTGGCTTCACCAGCTTCAATTACTCCTCCTGAGAAAGCAGTCCATGTTATAGAAACACTCGAATCAGTTGGAGAAGACAATGTTCCATCCAACACTTTTGAGGAATCAGCACAGGTTAGGAATACATCTTGTCCAGCGTTGACTGAAGGGATCACAGGACTACGTACAATCATGGTGTCTCGTGCAGAACAAAGTGATTCAGAGTTGATCACGCTAAATACATAAGTTCCTGGAGAGCTAACTAATACAATAGCGTTGTCCGTGCCACTAGCGATCGTACCACTAAGCGCAGTCCAACGATAATCATAAATATCTCCAGTTGATCCGCTACCTTCTAAACGTGCAGCATCCGTTACACAATTAAAGTCCACATCATCTCCTGCATTAGCTTCCGGTAAAACAGTAGTAAGCGGAATCGAAAAAGTATCTCTTGTAACTAACGGTGGATTCGTTAGCGTAAATGCCGTAACCGCTACCCGACCAACAGGTAGGTTGACTGCCTTAGGGCCAGATTGCACCGGTACGTTTTCGGATTCCAAGGAGACCCAGTTATAAAAGACAGGTTCTCCGGTTGCTCCTGTTACGCTTACTTCTATGGTGCCATCGATAGCATCTGGACAGGTAACTGCCGTGATGATCGAATCAACTATAATCAGGGTATCTTTGATGCAAACCCCTCCTCCAAGTGGAAATACACTACCTGCGCCATTGATGGTCGTAACAGAGGGATTCGGATCACTATTGATCTCGATGTCTGTACAGGTGTTCACAGGTCCAATTAGGGTATAACAGACCTCAAATAAGACCGTACTATCGGCTACTGTCTGAGATTGTAGGTCTGTCCAATCGAATCTAATCAATCCGGTACGGACTGCTGAGGTGTCTAAGTTGGTACCGATCTCCAAACCTGGAAAATCTCGTAAAACGATACTATCAAAGCTTAAATCGGTAGCATCCCAGTTGAGAGAAAACTGAGCAGAGGTGATACTATCAAACTCCGCAACTTTGAAATCAATACAAGTACCAAAGTTGACAAAACCTTCTTCGTTTTCTACAACCAGAAAGAATCCTTCTGGGTTCAGGATACAAATTTCGCCATTGACCCCCGTTAGGCCAATATCATTATCTAGAGAAGCAAGACTTTTTGCTTGCCCAACTAATGGAAATGGTACAACTTGTAGCTCCTGACAGTTATTATTTTGGGACAGCTCCCCCGGTGAGGGACCTATTGCCGCCAAACAAAGGGAGAAGAGGACCTCATCGCTATTTAAGGTAACGCCGTTGGTATTATTCCACAAGAAGGTGAAACTACCAGAACCAATACCTCCTGTATCTATGGTGATACTATCTGCTAGTAAAGGATTGATATTTCTAATGCCAGCATATATAGCATGTGTCGTTTCCCAGCTAAGGGAAAATTGGAGATTGACCAATTCGTTGAAGTTCGCAGCGGTGATGTCTACGCACATGGTATCGCCTTGTGGTGCTTGCGCGTCTGAAAGGTTGAGTGTAACTCCCGCTGGTTGGTTGACTTCTACCTCGCAATTGTTCGGGAATAAACCTACTGGAATGAAGGAGCCTTCTCTACGAACTCTGGCTGCGGGAGCTGTCGGATCAATCCTTACCGGGCTATTTCCTCCAAGTCCGACGACTTTAAAACATACCTCGTAGAGTTGCTCGCCTTCTACAAAGCTGGCATTAAATAATGAACTGAGAGAAGACCAATCTAATTCTAAAAGACCATTGCTGGCATTGGCGGCATCAAAACTTCCCTGATTGAGTCCTTGCATGGAGTTGGTCAGGATATTGATGTTTTGATACTCTAGTATATTGGGATTCCACTCCATGAGGTAGCGGATATCTGTCAAATCGTTGATGGCTCCAGCTGATACCGTAACACATACGATAGAGTCTAGGCCAGTAGGTGCTCCACAATCGGTAAACAAAATCAAACCATCAGGGGTACAGGCTCCTGTGGCTACTTCTCCGTCGGTGGTTATTAAAGGAATATTATCATTGATGACTTGCCCATTTTCTTCACGGGAGCTAATAGCTTCCAAGGGCGTGAGGGCATCTTCGCTTAGATCAATACCCACAGCGCTAGAAGTTTCACAATCTCCTATGATTCGGAAGTTTAGTGTGAATACACTTTCATCGTTGACTAAGGTGGCACCCAAGTCATTTCCGGTAGGGTCAATATAGTTCCAGGTAAAAGTCAAATTACCTCTTGGAACATTGATGTTATTGACCGGAGTACCAAAGTTGTTGACATTGAGGTTGATCAGTGCCTCTAGTGGAATGACTTCCTCCAACATCAAAATACTTGAATCCCAGACCATGGTGAATTGTAAAGCATTGAGGTCTGTGAATCCTCTGGATTTTACATCGATAGATACGAGTTCGCCGGTATTACCAAGAGTACTCGTAGCATAAAGTTCTACCGGAATTACACAGGTAGAGACAACACCAGGGTTGACACTGTTGATTTGAATATCAATCGAACAATCGATACCAAAACGCTGAATATTTACGGGATCAGGATCGCCAAGTAGTACCGTGTCTTGGTTGAGAATGCTCACATTAGTAACGGCCCCATAATCGCCGATAGCTCGGAAACAAAGGGTGAAGATGATGACATCATCCTGAATAGTTGAACCCTGAGTCGCCACTTCACAATCATCGAATTGCCAATTGACTCGAATCAGTCCCTCATTGACCGTAGAAAGATCGAAATCCGCTAGGTTCATACCTGGGAGACCAAAATTGGTGATAGATTGAAACTCGACTACAGAAGTATCCCAGGTGACTGGAAACTTAATCGCCAAGATATCAGTGAAATCCTCTACTGTCACATCGAGGCAGAAGTCATCACCCGTACATGGCGTTTCAGAGGTAAATGAAAAAGTAGGACCACCTCCTTGCGACCATACACTTAGTGGTAGGGATACCAAGAGGGTGACGAACAGTGCTATATTTTTTATCAATCTCATGAGTTGAATTAATTTTTAATAGAAGAGGGCACAAAACAAGTGCAATCACTAGGCTGTGCTTCTACAGATATCAAGCATTTGTTTATCGGTCAAAAGAAAAGGTGACGTTGATTTCGTGGGTATTCCCAGCAGTCGGACCAAAAGAGGTGAAGGAATAATCATAGCCATAACCAATCCTGATCATGTTGTCTAGTCCTACGTTCTCATTCAGCACCAAACCTGTCTCCAAATGGATTGTTTGTGCGGTAGAATAACCAGCACCTATCCAAAGGGTAGAGGGTAATTGGTATCGAAGATTAACATCGACATTGATGTCGGCGTTTTCTACACTTTTCACCCAGATCGACGGCTCGATAAAGCTTTCGTTATCGAAGGTTTTGATGTAACCAGCGGTGGCATAGATATGCTGCACCCTTGTGGTAATAAACTCTCCTGCATCATTTTGAAAAGTCAGGTCTAAGCCAAAAAGTTGAGGTACGGAAAGCCCACCATAAATGAAGTCACTACTGTAGCGACCGCCACCCACGGCTTGGTAATAATACAAACCAACCCCCAAATCGGGATACATTTGAGATTGATCTACACCACCGATATTATCCACACCATCTCGGAAGACTAGTTCGGAACCGTTCACACGGTATTGAACATAACCTGCACTTAGGCCAACTACGAGGCCGCCGTATTCAGGGTCGCCACTAAGTATACCTGCGATACGACCATAAAAGCCTGTAAATCCAGTAGGGCCAGTCACATCATTGATGATATGGCCACCAGCCATCAAGGCTACGCCACTCATTCCACTGGCAATATAGCTCCCTCGGACCACCTGAGTAGTCGGAGCGCCTTCGAGGCCCACCCACTGCTGTCGGTAGGAAGCTCCAAAGGTGAGATTATTGCCAAAAACGAGGAAGTCGGACTCGACTGCGGCTGGATTAATAATGGTTGCGTTTTCGCGGTACTGCGTGAATAAGGAAAGTTGCTGAGCAAAAAGTCCGTTAGCGGTGCCAACAAGACATAGGATTGCAATTAGACGTAATCCAGACATCTGATAAGTTTTTGAGATATCCAAAAGTTAAAATTTTACTACTCAATTAAGTAATGAATAGAGATCTACCACCTCAATCGATAATTTATCTTCATTCAATACTGAACCAGAACAGGAGATAGGACGTATCTAAGTAGGAGGGTAGGGCAAGCCCTATGATTTGGAGATATGATTTGTTATTATTCAATCAACCAAGTACTACAGATCAATGCTGTGTGCATAATTCCCAGTTAAATAGCCTCTCTCGCCAATTCTGCGAAAATATATTTTTTTTTATAATTTATAGCTTCTAACATATTGGTTCTTTAGAAAATCCACTTATTTCGGCTGATATCAATAAGATCTACTTCATTATTGGGATCAACCGCTGGACTTTTAAAAGAAATTACATCTTAACAACAGCACTCCTTTGGTGAAGGAGACTCGTTTTTATAAATGCGCACCAAAGGTAGTAGATTGTATGAAATAATTGAATTACTTCTATTCTCAATTTTCTACCCCACAAAGTAAGACCACTATATGAATGGTTATTTTTTAAATTTATTTTAACAGAGCTTGAAAAAATATGTTAAGAAAAGTCCGAATCGGGCTAAATAAGGTCTGAATGGGCATATTAATCTCTCCACGCCAATGAAATTTCGTTGTCATCTAAATCTAGGTCGATGAGTAGCATCCTGGGGTCAATTACCACTCTAGATGCTTGGAAATCCAGGCTGAAGGTCTTGCTTTTTTGCTCAAGATCGGGCTTCCATCTTTGGATGCTTTGCAATTGATTTTGCTGGTCGTAGAACCCTATTTCAATGGCCTGATCGAATGGAAGCCTGTTTTCTAGACTGCTTCTGAATTTTTCCAGTGTACACTCAATTTGCACTTGGTATTGCTTGGTCGAAAGTTTTGTCGGCTTGGCTTCGACGATTCGATTATTGAAAATCTGTACATCCGTTATTTGATCTTTTATGATTTGGTGCATTCGCTCAGGGGCAGCGGAAAGTAAATGCTGAAGAAAATCAACCGAAGTTGGATAAGGAGCAGCTTTGAATTGATATTTTTCTAAAAATGTTTTTAAAACGGCATTAAAATCTGCTTCTCCCATCTGCTGACTCAGGGACCATAATACCATAGCTCCTTTACCATAAGAAAGATATTGCTGCTGCTGCCTAAGGTTCAGTAATGGATATTCTTGGTCTCGCTCTCGATTTCGCCCGCGAAGGTAGCGACCGTGCTGTGCTCTGAGGAATTGCATGGCTTTCTCAAAACCGTATTGGCGTTCGTAAACTTTGAGGCTGATGTATTCGGTGATGCTTTCGACCAGAAAGGCACTTCCATGAGCATCGGCCGGTAGCACTTGGTTGCCCCACCACTGATGGGTCAATTCATGAGCAGATACGTAAAAGGCAATATCAATTTGCTCGTCCTCTATATCGGTATTGGCTATAAAACGGATTTCAGAAGTAGGGATACTATTGGCCGAGGTGGTAGCAAAAGTGCCTTCTGGTTCCGGAAATGCAATAATACGTGCTTCTCGATGTTGATAAGGGCTGAAAAATTCGCTGTTATAATCCAAGGCTCCTTTTAGACCTCCCATCATCTTTTCGAGATTATAGGAGTGCTGCGGATGATAGAAAACTTTGAGGTTAGTACCTTTATAAGATTCTTCTTTTACCTTAAATCGACCAGAGTTGATACTAAATAAAAACTTGATGGGATGATCCATTTTGTATTGGAAATAATTTCTACCATCTATTTCCCATTGCTTTTGTAAGTATCCAGGTGCAATGGCGATTTGATCTGCGGAGGTGCTTACTGTAGCCGAAAAGTCTATACGGTCCGCAAAAGGATACTGCATATTGGTTTGATGCGCGCTCGTATCAGTAGGCGCTAAAGTGTATTCTTCTAAGAAATATCCTAAACGCGGAAAGATATCACTTTGCAGAAAGGTGCCATTTTTTAGAATATTTGATCGGCGTTCAAAAAGGGTGTTGGCTTGATTTCGAATAGAGAAATTCATTTGTAGGGAATCACCAGGCGCTAGTTTATGGTCTAGTTGAAAGACAAAGAATTGTACAAAAGTATCTTGGTCAATCATCTGGAATGCACGATCAAAGTCAAAGGTACTACGCTCTCCAAATCCCGCCTTGACGAGGATGGTATCGATGTATTGATCACTTTCATTATGTAGGAGATAGCTGCCATTAGCGCGGAAGTTGTTTTCTTCAGGGAATAAATCGATGTGTAAGTCTATCGCTTTGATTTGAGCTTGTTGGGTGCCGCTGTATTTGGCAAACGCCTGCTCAAAATCTTTAAAAAGCTGATTTTCTATGTCTCTGGAGATCGCTTTCGCTTCTTCTGTAAGTAAGCTAAATCCCTGGCCTATAACGAGTAATGTTAAGGCTAAGACAAGGACACTTGTCATCCGATTCCAACGAACCCTTATTTGTTTGGCCCGTTCTACTAGTCGATTGACTACACCCCTTCTCCAAAGAAGATTACTAAATAATGCTAGTAGCAAAGCTAGCGTCAACCAATACCATTCGAGCCTCCAGTAGCTGCGATGACCATGACCAAAACCATTGATATCAGAGTAGCGCAGTGTCTCTGGGGAGTTAAAGGCCAGTACTTTAGTATCTATGCCGAGTTGAGGAAGATTAGCAAAGCCTATCCACATCAGGAATAGAAGGAAGATACCCAAATAAGGATTGGGCAAGATATTATGGATGAAAAAGGATAACAAGGCCCAAATCACCAAACTGATCAAATAAATCCCAAATAAGTGGTAGAAGTAAAGACCCCATTCGAAATGATAATATCCATTATATATCTGCAAGCTCACTCCAGCAATCATCATAGTGAATAGCAGGATGATTTGCATTTGAAGAATAGCAAAAAAGGGCGCACCAAATAAAACACTATTCGGTACTGCCGTACTATCGACTAACTGGTCCATCTGGTTGCTACGGTCTTTATGTACCAGCATCCCAGTATAGATAAAGGTCAAAATCATGATGATGAGGTTGAAAAAAGTGGCTGGTACCGTCAGCATGATCCTGGTAAGAGGCAATACGGTCATCTCCCCTGTGTTGGTGACTCTACCCAAAGCAAAGACCATAGCCAAGAGTCCTAGACCTACCAAACTTTGGAATATCCAACTGCTAAGAATGGTTCCTAAGTGGAAAACACCCAACTGCCAACTGCGGATTAAGTTTTGCCAGCTACTAAAACTGATGCTTACTTGAGGAGTAAAAGCAGTGTTTATTCTTTTTGGGTTTGCTTTTTTACCAAAGCTCAGGTGGAGACGTTTAGTCCGAAATAGTGGGGATTGTGTGTGTAGTTGAAACTTTCGATAGGCCCATATCATCAAACATAAACTCGCACCAAAAAAGAGTAGTCTATTGTTGAGTAAGATACCTTGAATGGGGAAATGCTTGGTATTTTGCTCCTCCAAAGTCCAAAAGCGAGTGAGATAGGCCACCGTATTTTGTCCATAAGGATCGAATAGACCGATATAGTAAGCTTGATTAGCAAAGGCATTTTGGCTGATTAGTTGTAAGATGTAAAGACCTAAAATGCTTAAAAAACCGGCGTAGATATTTCTACTTAAGGCCACTATCAAAAATACCAAAAGGCCGTAGCTCAATAAGTTCGGCCAAAGATGTACCAGATATGCTCTAAGATAAGCCATAGCTTGAAATGGCCCCATTCGAGCCCTGTCCAAACCAGGTGTATATTCTCCCAGGAGGAGACCTACTCCAAGGGCCGTAGAGATCAGCAATACCACAACTAAACCGCTAGATAATTTGGCCCACCAATAGGCTGGCTTTGAAATGGGATAACTGTACATGAGCTGATAAGTATTACTACTGAAGTCACGGTACAAGCCTTGTCCTAGTATCGCTGGCAATAGGAACAAAATAAACTTCCCAAAATACTGGAAGAAAGAGTGAATACCCAAGGGACTATTCAAAAGCTTTTGAGGTCCACTCGCAGTAGAAGGCCCATCAAAATACCCTGCGGAACCTACAAAAAGGAACCAAGCAATAGCGGCAAAGACGATATAATAAAGGTAGGTTGCCGGCTGCCTCAACCAATGTTTAACTTCGTATTTAAAGATAGACCAGAACATAGCAAAGGTTTAATAAATGGCGAATAAATTATTGAGCAAGGGCGATAAAGTAGACATCCTCCAGGTGAGGAATAGAAGGATTAAAATGAGGGCCTGGGCATACCTCGCTGAATACCCGCAATTGAATAGAGTGATCTGGGTTGAAGCTATTAGAAAGGACTTGATATTGGGTTTGATATTGAGCTAGTGCTGGTTTCTCTATATCCGCTACCCAAATTTTCTGCTCCAATTCTTGCAAAGCTTGTTGAGGAGTGGTATGCTGGATGACTTGACCTTGGTGCATGATGGCCATGTCTGTACAAAGTTCTTTGACATCTTCTACGATGTGGGTCGAGAAGATCACCGTATGATCGGTGCCGACTTCGCGCAGGACGTTCAAGAAGCGGTTGCGCTCGGCAGGATCTAATCCGGCTGTAGGTTCATCTACGATGATTAGTTGCGGTTGGTTGAGCAATAATTGGGCAATGCCAAAGCGCTGGCGCATACCACCTGAATAGCCACTGACCGCTTTCTTGCGGGCATCATAAAGATTGGTAAGTTCCAACACATATTGCACCATCTTATTGCGGTCTTTCTTGGAGGCAATTCCTTTAAGTTGAGCAAAATAATGCAGCAGGCGTTCTCCAGAAACCCTCGGGTAGACGCCAAAAGATTGGGGCAAATAACCAAGAGTTTTGCGGAGTTCCATGGGGTTTTTTAGCAAGTCTATGCCATTAAAAGAAAGTAGACCACTATCTGGTGTTTGGAGGGTGGCGATAGTACGCATTAGACTTGATTTTCCCGCGCCATTTGGCCCCAAAAGACCAAACATGCCTTTGGCTAAAGTCAAGGAGAGGTTGTTTAAAGCTTTGACGCCGTTTGGATAAGTTTTATTGAGATTCTGGATGTGAAGCATATTTAGCATTATGGTAGATTCGTGTACAAAGTATGCAATACAGAATGGGATTGGAAGCAAAATCAGGTGAACTGGGGTGAAGTGCCGGTGAGTTGGCAGGACTTGTCTTTTTTGTTTTATAATTTTACAGGAGCGTTTTATTCATCCTAATTATGTTCAATAAACTGAGTGCCGCCATCTTTCGCTATCGGGAAGGGATCATCCATTTGATGACCTGGCTTTTCTTTTATAGTACGATCAATGTCAATTGGGGAGCAAGTTGGGTGGATGGGAAGCAGCACCTAGAGCATATTTCTCCCATTTCCGCTTTGCTGATGCCTGTTTTCTTTTATGCCAACGCTTTGTGGTGGATACCACGTTACCTGAGAGATGGTGCGTGGCTGCGCTACATAGGAGTAGTTGTTTTAGCATTGCTCCTGGTTGAAGTTTTAAGAATTATGCTAGTGACCACACTATCTCTTGGTTCAGGAGGGTTTATTGATGGTTTCGCAAATCAATGGTGGAGTAGAGATAACCTAGCGATTGGTTTTCCGAATTCCTTGCTTTCTGCTTTGGCTATGTCTTTTGCTTATCGCTTTTCTAGAGATTGGATCGTGAATAATCAAGAGATTATGCAATTGAGAGCCGAAAAAACCGAAGCCCAGCTCAACGCCCTGCAATCGCAAATCGATCCCCATTTTTTATTTAATAACCTCAATACCTTGGATGATCTTATTGATCGAGATCAAGCCTTGGCTAAGGAATATGTCCAAAAGCTAGCCGGTTTGTATCGCTATCTGGCAGCTAACCTTGAGGATAATGTAGTTTCGCTTCAGGAGGAGTGGTCCTTCATTAAGGATTATATTTTCCTAATAGAAACGCGTTTTGGAGAGAGCTATCAATTCCGGCTAGATAATCAAGTCGGTGATTTAAGATCATATCTCATCCCTACTGCTGCCTTACAGGTTTTGGTAGAAAATGTAGTCAAGCATAATCAGGGGCTACCCGCTGATCCACTGGTAGTAGACCTGTATATTGGAGAGGATGGTATCAAAGTCGAGCATATCAAAAGACCTAAACTGGTCAGGGAGAAAAGCCTGGGAACAGGCTTGAAAAACCTGGCTGCTCGTTATCGATTGTTGAGTGATCAGGAGATGGAGCTACTCGATGGAGACCGCTTTATGGTACGACTACCTTTAATTAAGCAGCTGTAATATGCGTATTTATATTCTAGAAGATGAGCAAAGGGCTGGAGAGAAGCTTATTGATTTGATTCGCGAGCAGGTGCCTCAAGCACAGCTAGAGTGGGGGAGGAGTATTAGCGAAGGAATGGCCTATTTAAGCGGAGCTCCACAATTGGACGTGATCTTTTCAGATATTGAGTTGCTTGATGGGAATGTATTTCAGCTTTACGAACAGATCACGCCCAAGTGTCCGATTATCTTTTGTACGGCCTATAATACCTACTACACCGATGCCTTCCAAACCAATGGTATCGCTTATTTATTAAAGCCTTATAGCAAGACTGATTTTCAGAAAGCCTGGCAAAAATACCAGCAACTTTTTCAAAAAGAACTACCCAATATTGACCTGCAAGGACTGTTGTCACAGCTCAATACTACGGCAGCTGGTCCTAGCTACAAGAGTACTTTCCCCGTGAAAAAGAAAGAAGGCGTCTTTCTATTGAAGACGAGTGATATTAGCCTTTTTCAAAGTCAAAGTGATTTTACCTTGGCTTTTGATACCAAAGGCAAGCGACATATGCTCAACCATACCCTGAGTGATTTGGAAAATAGCCTTGACCCCAATTTGTTTTTTCGGATTAATCGCAGCGAGATCGTACGTTTCGAAAGAATCGTGAGTTTTAGTACTTATATCAAAAACCGCTTGGCTATTCAATTGCAAACACCTACTATGGAATTGTATACCTCGAATAGTCGTAGTGCTGCTTTCAAGGAGTGGTTGGATCGTTAATTAATGAAGTTTTTTGAACTCAAAGAAACTATCATCTTTACTATTATAAATGGTGCAGGATTGGACTTTTTGTTCTTTTGTCCTTTGGAAAATCAGCTTTTTGATAAACCATTTATCAGTAGTATACTCGTCTTTTTGACCTGCTGAAGATTGGAGGTCAAGTTGCTCTTCTGCTACAATAATAGCTTTTCCTTTGGATGCTTCAATGGTAAAAATGGTCTTTAAAGAGGTATTATAATAATGACCTAATATAGCGGGATCATAAGCATAGGAAGGGGCTGTTTTTTCTGGTGTATTCTGGATGGCATTTGTCTCGGCCCGATAGGCAGTGGCTATAGTTTCCTTTTCGAGGCTGTCCTCTAGGTAAAGATCAATGATCTTATTAGCTAAATAGTAGGTGCGCCATTCGCCATCATTGCTTAGGAAGATGAAACTAGTTTTTAACTGTGGAAATCGAGCATAGAGTGTGCGATAGCCTTGTGTAAGTCCCTCGGAAGCCCATTTTTCTTGTCCGCGGTATTTATACCGTTGGAAACCATAATACCAATCCCAGGCTTGTTCCTCTGGAATAATTCCTTCACGGATGATTTGCTTGATGTTGCTACTACCGACTTTATTGTTCTGATAGTTTTGGTCCCACTTTATAAAATCCCTCAAGGTGCTATGTACTTGAGCCGCTCCTAGAGCTTCTAAGTTTTTCTCCTGCCACTTATAGTGCTCTGGTGATACTTGGATGTCATCATAACTACCGTTTTCTTTTTTATACGATTTTGCCAGATTAGATTTCAGGGAGCGATCCATTTTAAAAATAAAAGAATTGTCCATACCTATGGGATCGAATAGGTGTTGTTTTATCCAATCTGCAAATGGGAGCCCACCCACCTCTTCTATGATTTTTGACAGAAGAATATAGCCGATATTACAATAACGATAATCTGAACCAGGCTGGAAATAAACGTCTTGATGCAGGTGGAGTGTATGGATTAAAAGGTCATGATCCCAGGCGTTATGTTGATTATTGAGGTAGCCCAGAAGGTCTAAAAGTGGTTGATAATCTCTGAGGCCACTAAGGTTATGGACCAATTGATGAATGGTGATGCCTTGCATGTATTCAGGCATTTGAGGTAGATACTTTGAAAGAGGAGCATGACGCTCTAATTTACCTTGATCAATCAATAGAGCAATCGCATATGCAGTTACCATTTTTGACAAGGAAGCCCACTCCAAGAGGGTGTTGGTATTGAGGGGAAGCCCCTCTTCTACCTGCCTCAAGCCTACATACTTTTCGACCCGTACTTTACCATCTTGTAGGATAGCCATGGCAAGCCCAGGTTGCTGTTGGTTATAAAAATAGCTTAGCAGCCCTTCAATTTGCAGAAGCTTATCTTCAGTTTCTTTTTGGTGAAAATCATAAGTTATTTTATAAGCCCCCTTTGAGGCACCATTCCATCTCCGAACCAAAATTTGATGGAGCCCGGAACTACGACTTTTAAAAATGACCACACTGGCATCGCTGGCCGTATTGATTTCTTCTATGATCTCGCCTCCAGGATTGATAATGGTCACTAGTAGGTTGATCTCCTTATTTATTTCAAAAGAACCCCTTTCTAAGCGAATTAAGGCGACTTCTCCACTACCTAAATCTATATGATAATATTGGGTTTGGCCTACTTGGATGGAGTCTGAAAGGGAATGATGAAGGAATAATTCCTGCTCCTGTGCATTAGAAAATGTACAGTTCAAAAGGCAGAAAGAAATACATATAAGGCTTGCTTTATGATATAAAGCGTTTCGTCTTTTTGACAATGGCTTGTTGATTTTAAATCAAAAATATCGGATGATTAGGTAGCCAATATCCTAAAACAAGATAGATTAAGGAAGTGAATTTTGGTGAGGTCAATGAGATAGATGGGTAATTGCTATAAAATCGGAGTAAATCAATAACAGGAGCATTTGACCTAGGGTATAATAAAAATGAGCCAAGTTTACTGCTGTCGACTTGGCTCATTTTTATTAGATATGGAAAGCTATTAAAACTTAAATCTTCCCATCATCAATACCCCAAATCCAATGACCAGGATAGAGAATAAGAAAATAGTCAATGGTCGAAGTGCTGGTAATTCTTGTGCATCAGCTGATCCTGTATTGGTACTCGCTTGTGGTGCGATTGCGGCAGGAGTCACAGATGTTGAACCCAAGCCAGGTGTTGAAAGTAATGGAGAACCTGCCATAGGGGTAAATGCTGGTATCACTCCAGGTTGCCTAACTAATGGCGCCAGCATAGGATCAACCACCACATAAGTGCCAGTACTTGGACTAGGACAAGCTCCCGTACAGATACCTATAATATTATTAACTAAAGTGCCAATTCTAGATTTTACTTTCCCCTGCTTGTCATCCTCTGGGTCGACTGTCCTTGATCCAAGCTGCAAACCTTTAATGGGGAATAGATGTAGACCTACACCAGCCGAATTTCTGTTGGCGATGCCTGAGTTGGAAGGCCCAACAATTAATGGCTCGTCATGTAGATCAGGGGCGGCAGTACTATCTGGAAGTTGGTAGGTATCCCAGATTACTGTACCTTCTAAATTGACTGTTCCGCCACTAAAAATCCAGATAGCGGCTGGGTCGCTAGTACCATCACCGTCCACTAAGTTTCCATAAATGGTACAACTTACTAAATCAAGTACAGCATCTGAGTAAACTCTAAATGCTGCCCCGAATTTGGCACGGTTTCCAGTAAACGTACAATTGGTGACTTTAGCATAGCCATTTTCATTAACTCGAATCGCACCTCCAGATCCCATACCGGCAAATTCTAAATTTCCAGCAATATTGTTGGTGAAAAAGCAATTTTCTATAAAAACAGAATCTTTACCAGGGGTAGCATTATTATCGCTTATAAAAATTCCTCCTCCCGTTACTCTAGAATTTGCCCCTTCAAAACTTAGGTTACTTATCCTTGAATTATTGGTCTCGATGAATCTTCCTAGAACATTCGGCCCTTTTTTTATTACCGCGCCATTACCATTGATGACGACATCAAAGGCAGTGGGTAATAATTCTAAATCGGGGAATTCTGCACTTGTGATTAAAATCTCAGGATTTAGGGTAGCATCAAACACAAAGTTGATGGTATCCATAGTGTGAGTAGAATCAGCTCGTGCGTCTAATAAGGCTTGACGGAATGAGCCTGCTCCAGCATCATTATTGTTGGTGACGTCGAATATCTTTGCACTTGCAGTACTGAAAGATAGGAGTAGGATCAGTAGTCCTAATAGGTGCTTTTTTATTTTTTACTCGGATTTGCTATTAGATGGTCCAAGTTATTGAATTATATTCAGAGTATTCAACATTTTAGGAGTTATTGCTTAAGCAATAGACCAATACGTATCCATTTTCTAAAATAGAGTAGTATATGTTATGTGATTCTAAAAAATCACCTTTAATAATGGTTGCGGTAGTTTGACCTGTTTTATTTGAAAAGGAGAATGGCTCTACTAGCAGGTGCTCGCAGAAGTCTAGCTCTCGACGGCCATAGGCTTTATATAATGCCTCTTTAGCACCCCAATAAATGTGGGCATGTACGATTCTGTCCTGGATAGAAAGGGAGTCCTGTTCTGCCTTGTTCATGAACTTAGGGATCAGGCGCTCTATCTTAGGTACGATTTTTTGGATGTCAATTCCTACAGCCATAGGCGCTGCAATGGCGGCACCAAGTAGTCTGGAGTGACTAATGGAGATCTGCCAATCAGAATTTTCTAAACGGGGTTTACCAAACTCATCCTTAATGAAAATACCTCGTTTTTCCCGTCCTGACATTTGATGAATCAGCTGTCGTACGGCCAACCACTCGGTTCGTTTACGGCCTTTGATTTGGTCGAGCTGTGCATATTCGGTGGGATGTAATACTAATCGATCTAGAAACCAATCTTCGGATTCTTCGATTTGCCAGAGACCAATTTCCCCTTGAGGTTCGATATGTTGTTGTAAAAAGAGTGGCATATCCTAAGAAGGAGAGATTTCTTTTTGAGCGTGATATTCAATCAATTTGCCGTAATCTCTGATACTTTTGATCACTTTGAGCATTTCTGGTAATGGCATGGGTTTGACGCCGCGGGCTTTATTTTGTAAGCCAATTCTTTGGACAATATCCCAGTGTTTTAGGATCGTCTTTAGCGCACCAAAATAGGAAATTTTAGTTTGATCGTAGATATGTGTAGGCTCGGCAAAAACACCATTAAGCTCAATCACTTTGAAATTCTTACCAGCTTTAAGCTCCTCCAAACTCTCACATTTAATATCGAATCGACCGTAGTAAAAGCCTTCGATCCGAGTGGCTAAGTCATCAAATACCTTGGTCAATTGAGTATCAATTTGGTCATTGCCATTTATAAAAGTGGTCCCCTTAGAATGATTGCCAATGACGCCAAGGCGTACCTTTTCTCCAACCTTTGGAATAGTGTATAATACATCCGAATGGGTTTCTTGTAGCCTTTCCCATTGCAATAAAGCCCTTGGTTTGCGTTGAACGAGTTCTGCAACCGTCGCCTGTCCATCACCAGTTACATATAAAAACTCTTTCAAGGTAAGCGAAATGATCTCGCCTTGCTTCTCATCTGGTAGTCGGGCGTAGAATACGCCTACTTCTTCAGCATGACTTAGGAATTCCTGGATGAGGAAATCAATTGGATATTGCTTGATATACTGGTCAAGCTCCTGAAAAGTATTTACTTTTTTTACTAAAAGCCCTCTAAAACCTACATTAGGTTTTACAATCATAGGATAGCTGAGGCCCGAATTTGCAATTGCAGTTTCGATATCCCTACTAAGCATTCCATCAGGTACGAATATAGAGGTAGGGCGAGCTGCCTTTGGAAGTAAATCTAGCGTGTGAAATTTAGATTCCATACACATACCACCTGCATCTAATCCTGGATTGGCTGGTGTAAAAAAGCAGAGATGCTTCGTGCGAAAGGCCAAAACAGGACCATACAAGAACATCGGCCAATAAAACGCAATCATTGGCCAGTATTCCCACTGGGTGAGCTTGATAAAAGAAGGTTTATATTTTAGTTGACTCCACCACTTCACCACTCAACAATATTTTTGATTTGACAATGGTATCCTTTACAATCTCATGGTACTGTATATCTATGGCTTCTTTAGTTCTAGAAATATTGGTGACACTTACGGTCTGGACGATTCCCATCCGGTTCATGACCACATCATTCCAGGGATTTCCTTCTCCTGTATTATGGTGGAAGTCAAGAATAGCAGCAAGGCTAGGATTCGGGTAGCTGACTTTCCAGCTTTCGAACCAACTTTGTCTTTTTTGCTGTGCTTTTTGGTCGTAAAGCGTTGCTGAAGACCAAATATGCATTTCTTGAGGAGAGAGCAGTTTGATGTGTTTTTTGCTCCCATCCCACCGTAATTCAAACAATTGCCCTTGATCGTATATTACAAAAGTAAAAGGTTCCATATTATCCAGCGAATAATTTTGCAGGAATCCTTCAGCTCGATCAAATTCAAAGAACTCTAAGACCATGATTCCTCTACTCTTTCGATAAGGTGGTTGGCGATGGTGGCTTTCAAAAGCACCATTAAGTAAGCAAACCACTTGGTCTTTATTAGAGGCTGCGATCCAAGTGCCTCCTGCTTCCGTATCTCTAGGAAAAAGTAGCTCTTTTTCGTATTGATCTATTCGAGAGAGTCCCTGTGGCGATCGGCTAGCTTGTTCGTCGCGATTCGAACTCAATATAAAGTCTTGACCCTCTTGCGGGATAAAAGTAACTGTACACATAGTTAAGAATAGCACTCTATCTTATGGTCCGGACAGAGATCGTTTTTGTTTGTTTGTGAACATGGTGATTTAATACACTACGATTACGTCTTCTTTTGATTTTCTATGGAGTATAGGTACTTGAGCATCGTCGGCAGGGTATCCGATGGGTAATAATAAAAAAGCTCTTTCGTTTTCAGGTCGATTTAATATTTTCTGTAGAAAATTCATGGGGCTAGGGGTATGTGTCAGCGTGACGAGTCCCGCTTGGTGAATCGCTGAGATCAAAAACCCAGCTGCAATTCCTACAGATTCATTGACGTAGTAGTTTTTTGACTTTGACCCATCCTCATTAAAATCATAAGCCTTTTTGAATAACACTATAAGATAGGGTGCGGTTTCAAGGAAGGGTTTATTCCAGTCGGTAGCGAATTTTTCGAGGTCCTTTAGCCATTCTTCAGACATCCGGCCGTGGTAGTTCTCATACTCTTCTTTTTCTGCGGCTTCTCGTATCGCTTTTTTGATGGCTGGGTCTTGGATGACACAAAAGGTCCAAGGTTGCTTATGCGCGCCAGAAGGTGCAGAACTAGCGGTCATGATAATATTTTCAACGACCTCTATAGGAATGGCTTGATCAGAAAACTCTCTTACCGACCTCCTCTGGTCTAGTAAGTTATAGTATGCTTTTGCAGCATTTTGGGTTTCATCGATACTCAACTTGCGTGCTTGGTAAGGATGAAAATTGTCTAGTGTCGGATTCATACTCGACGTATGTTTTTTAAGTTTCTTAAGGATTTGAGCTACTGACGGGGATGATCTTTCCATTAAAAAAGGCCTGCCCTTCAGTACTAAACCAAGCGATATATTGGGCTATCTTCTCAGGTGTCAAAGGCGCCTTGTAATTCGGAAATGCCGTATTTAGCATCTCGGTTTGCACGGCGCCTAAGGCCAAGCAATTTACAGCTATTTTTTGATTCACCAATTCTACCGCTAAGCTCTCCGTTAGATTGGCGAGTGCTGCTTTACTTGCCGCATAAGCAGCAAGGCCCTCGAAGCGCTGTCCGCCCTGATAGCCGCCCATGCTACCGATGTTGACGACGTGGGCACCCTCGCTTTTCTGTAGGTAAGGTAGGCAAAACTGGATCAGCTGAACGGTAGCAAAAAAATTAACTTCAAAGGTATGTCGCCAATCTGCTATACTAAGCTGTTGGAATGGTGCTTTCTTGAGCAAACCAGCATTGTTGATCAAGATATCCAGGCCACCTAAATGATGGATTTTTTCCACCAGGTCTTCCTCTTTAAGCTGAGTGATATCTGCGGCAAGATAGTCTATCTTACCTGCAGTTGCTCCTAGTATTTTTGTCTGAAGTGCTTTGAGTTTATCCTCATTTCGAGCCACCACTAGTATTTGATGTCCCATTTTACCGAGTTGGTAAGCTAGTGCGGCTCCTATGCCTTGGCTAGCGCCAGTGATGAGTATGTTCATGTTGGGTGAATAATTTAATAGTGACCGCCTTCGCAGAAGCTTTGGCGGATAAAAATGAGGAAATAATGTTTAAATGACACCTACAAATCTCCCAAGGGAGGACGCATGATTAACTCCTCTACCAGTGCTGTTGGGGGTAATTTCCAAGCGGATACGACGGCCTGTGCTACATCATCGGCTTGCATTAATCGTTGCGGATCGACTTCTACTCCATCCCATGACCGACTTAGGGTAGCACCAGGAAGCATGGCGGTAACCTTGATGTTTTTATCTTTTAGTGCTTGTCGGAGCGCTCTGGTATATCCTAGGAAAGCATATTTGGTCGTACTATAGGAGCCACTCATGGGGAAGTAAGTTTGGCTAGCCACCGAACAAATATTGAAGATATGCCCCTTGTCCGATTTTTTGATCCAAGGCATTAAGGCTCTAGTCAGGGTGGCCGGGCCTAGTACATTTACGGCCATCATCTGGGATAAATTCTCCTCTGGCTCTTCTAGCATATTTCCGACTAGAAAAAGGCCTGCATTATTGACGAGTACGTCAACTTGGTCAAAAGTTGATTTCACCTTTTCTGCAAAAGACCTCACCTCCTCCATAAGACCCATATCACTGGGGTGGATGAGGATTTGGCTGCTAGGAAAGCGCTTAGCTAGTTCTTCTTGTGTCCTTTGTAGGTGTACACCGGTTCTGGCAGTCAAGGCTAAGTTGGCCCCTTCTGCCGCAAAGGCCTTAGCAATAGCGAGACCTATCCCTTGAGTACTCCCTGTAATTACAACGGTCATGTGTATTATGATTTAATGATGTAATGAGATCATATGTCAATGAGTGCATAGTTCTAGTGATAGTAGTAAAATACGCCTTATTTCACCGACTAGCATCCAGACAAAAGATAAAACTACAAAACACCTATAACTTTCGCGCGTTCCCGTATAGGGCAAACGCACCAAAAAAATTACACTATAATTTTTTATAAATTCAAATGAAATTCCAATTCAAAACCGCTCTAGCATCTTCATTTTTGTCATTCGATACAAAAACGAAGCAAAAAAATCTTGCCTAGCCAAACTCGTTCCACTCGAACAGTGCCTAGGCGGCATCCCGCACTTCACTTATTATCTTTTTGACACTTAACTTTCGGTAATAACTATTTCTTTTTAAGTTTTTATTTTAATGCGTTTACCCTAGTTTCCGTATCCTCCCATTTAATTACCTCATGATCCATCTGCTGAGTCCTTCGCGTAGGTAGACAACATTAGATCAATCACCATTCCCAACTGAACCACTCCAATGCTAATATTGTTTGTTATCTTTGTGGCGCAAAAAGCAGGCGGTGGCCTGACCTAGAAATCAGCATGTATGATAATTATTAATTTTCTTCGGGATTTTGGCAAGTACCTTCTCATGTTAGGTACTGCTTTACAAAGGCCGGAAAAATCTTCGATGTACTATAAGGAGACCCTTCGTCAGATGGATGATATTGGGGTAGGGTCTGTGTCTATTGTGTTCTTGATTGCTTTTTTCATTGGAGCGGTGACCGCAGTACAGTTTGCCTACCAATTAGATGGTACGCTTGTGCCGGTTTATTATATTGGATACATCGTCAGGGATAGTACGATTATCGAATTAGCACCTACCATTACTTGTTTGGTATTGGCAGGCAAAGTAGGCTCCAATATGGCGGCAGAGATAGGTGGTATGCGACAAAAAGAGCATATTGATGCTATGGAGATTATGGGCGTCAATACAGCAGCTTACCTCGTTATGCCTAAGATAATAGCGGCTTTGGTCGTCATTCCTTTATTGGTAGCTATTGCTGCTTTTGTAAGTGTTATTGGAGGTTATATCGCTACTGTACCCGCAGGGTATATGTCTTCAGAGGAGTATATTTTAGGTATTCGCTCTTTCTTTGACAGTTATAATGTCTTTCTAATGTTTCTCAAATCGGTTGTTTTCGCCTTTTTATTAACTTCTGTATCCTGTTTCCAGGGTTATTACGTTACGGGCGGTAGTATTGAGTTGGGGAAAGCAAGTACTAATGCAGTTGTTTTTAGTAATGTCCTGATCTTGCTAGCAGATTATCTCATTGCCGTAATATTTACATAAGCCCTTCGAATTATTCAAATATGATCCGTACCGTCAATTTAATTAAATCATTTGGTGAACACGAAGTATTGAAAGGCATCGATACCGAGTTTTATAAAGGTAAAACCAATCTCATTATTGGACGAAGTGGTGCTGGTAAGACGGTATTGCTCAAGCTATTGGTAGGCTTGTTTGCGCCCACGAGTGGAGATATCTTTTATGATGATGTCAACTTCTGTAAACTTTCCAAAAAGGATGTGCGTAAGCTGCGGATGGATGTCGGAATGCTTTTTCAAGCGTCTGCTTTGTTTGACTCCATGACCGTAGAGGAGAATGTGCGATTCCCTTTAGATATGTTTACCAGTATGACCGCTAAGGAAAAGCAGCAACGGGTCGATTACTGTCTGGAGCGCGTAACCTTAGAAGGTGCCAATAAGCGCTACCCCTCGGAGGTGAGTGGCGGTATGCAGAAGCGAGTGGGTATAGCCAGGGCTATTGTATTGGACCCCAAATATCTTTTTTGTGATGAGCCCAACTCTGGCCTAGACCCAAAAACAGCCATTGTGATCGATGAATTGATCCAAAGTATCACCCACGATAACAACATCACCACTATCATTAATACGCATGATATGAACTCCGTGATGGAGATTGGAGAGAATATCGTTTTGCTCCATCTAGGGAAACTAGCTTGGCGAGGTGATAAAGATCAAGTACTAGAGAGTGATAATGAAATTCTCCAACAATTTATTTTTGCCTCTCCATTTTTACAGCGATTACGCAATGCGGCCTTATCTAAATAAGCGCATAAAAAAACCAGACTACAGTCGTAGTCTGGCAGTAATATATTTATCAAAAGGGAACTAAAATGTCCAAATTGCGGTCTGCCAAGTGGATAGACCGCAGGTAAAGGTTGTTGTGTGTATGATAAAAATATAGGCTTAGCCTTTTCTTAGCCTTCTAGCTTTTATCAAGACCGCAGCAATATCGATCTTAGGCTAGAAACAACTAATTTATTTCTTTAAAGCGCTAAAGTAGGGTGCTCAGCGACATGCAGAGCAATAAGGAGAAGGGAGTAGATAAAGTATACTTGCGGGTAGTAAATGAAATGTCAGGTTATTTTTTTCAAATAAAAAAAATATTGGACAGGGTTGTTGAATTGATAAGAGGAATAGAGAAGGAAGAATTAAAGATTTCTAATTGTACAAGCAAAAATAGGAGAAATTTTCAAAGATTTCAAATTATTGGCTTGACTATAAGTAAATTTTATTAAACAAAGCCCATGATCTTTTTAATATGATACACATTTTCTGTTGAAGTCAGCTGCTCTAATAAGTGAATAGCCACATCCATAGCAGTGACCGGAGACCAAGAAGTAGTCACATTGCCATCGATGACAATTGCTTGATCCTCAATCACATTAGCGCCTAAATTTGCCAGCTGGATTTGCCTTTCTTTACCTGAGTGATTATAAGTGGTCGCTGGTCGGTTATTTAAGATGCCACTTTTAGCTAAAGGAAGAGCACCTGTACAAATAGAGGAGATTAATTTTTGATCTTCGTCAAATTGTTGAATCAATTGTTGGAAGGGAAGGGAAAAAGCATCTTGATAAAAACCCACTGATTTGCTCAATCAGTGGGTCAATAAGCAGCATGTTTAAAAATAAAATTTAAGCTTTGAAGGCTTGTTCCACTGAGGTGGTTACACAAGAATCAAATCCATAAGACTGTTCGGGAGCAATTAATTGCCAAAACATCACATTTGCAGTCCCTGCTGGTTGTAAGGGTACATTTTGGTTTAAGCCGGTTTGGGAAGAACCAGTTTCAAATGTTCCGTAATAATTTCCATAATAGGGTGCGCCAGGTCTTGCTGTACCATTAAAAGAATAGAACCAAAATGGATTGTGGCTGCCCTGATTGGGATCTCCTGGGATCGCCTTATAATTTGCGCCGTTAATATTAAATGCGGATACAATGGGTTCGCCATGCACTCCGGTCACAATATTAGCCAAGGAAGTAAGTGTAGTTGCGCCCGCGCCATTTTCTGTCACGCTATCCATCACTTGCTTTACGGTTACTGTTCCGTCACTTGTGGTGAAGGAGCCTGTAAATAACAAGTAGTTCGAATAGGCACCTGGTACAGGTACAGGCCAAGGGTTCATCACCTGTGGAGGGTAGTATAGGAATACCGAAAAGTTATACGTCGTTCCACCTTCCACGTTGGCAATATTTGCTGCGAAGTTGGCAGGGTGGCTACCTTGGTGCTTGTGCAGGACATTCTGTAGCAACCTTAGTGATCTTCGATAGGAATCGAGGTGTCTCACGATTGAAAAACCATTCGTTGCGTTGTTACTAATTCCAGCAACAACCCTTCGAAGTACGCTCCGCTCCGCTTTTGTAAGCCCATTTTTGTCTTCTGCTGCGGTAATGGGGTCTACAAGGAAATGTTTTAAAGCATCATCATCGTGCATTAGTTTACTAATGTACTGGTCTAACTTTGACATAATTAAATTGAATTTAAGATGTTAAAAAATGCCCATCGGGCATGTGAAAAGTAAATTTTATAGAAAGCTTAATAAGTGTTGTTCCCAGCGTTTTGTTATGTTTTGCCAGCGATAATCAGGCGTTTGCATTCGTTGATATCCAGCTTCAGCTAATTGTAGTCGATAGACTTTGTCGGTGTAAATTTTCTCAATGGCTTGTGCAAAGGAAGCTGCATCGAGGTCGTACATGGCATGATTGCTATAGTTCACGCTTTTAGTTTCCGTAGGAGGAATCAAATGGGCTGCTCCAGTCCAAATTTCTGGAAATGAAGTATGAGCAGGCAAAACTTGAGGCGCGCCAGTTGCTGCGTGCTCACAGCTTACCAAGCCCCAACCTTCACCTTCACAGGTGTTTATTCCTAGGTCAGCAGCGTTATATAACAAGTTGAGGGTTTTATTCTCCAGAACACCTTGGCTATAGGCTGGAGCCAGCTTTAATAGCCGATCCTCTATGCCTTCTTTTTTAGCCATTTGTATAATGAAATCCTCAATTTTTCCTCTGCTGAAAGGAGTGTGTAAATAGAGTTTGATGTGTTTGGATTTACCTTTGGCAAATTGGGCAAATGCTTTAATTGTAGTATCGAGACGCTTGCGTGGATCTAACCTGTTGCCATTGAAAACAAGGAAGGTTTTTTCGGGTTCTTCTAAGCTTGGAAATAGCTGCTTTTTGGCTCTAATTCTACCTTCTTGTTGGTCTTTAATAGATTTTATTCCGCCAATTGGATAGAATAAATCCGTTTCGACTCCATGTGGAATCTGCTCAAAATGAACTTTTGTTTTTAATAGACTTGGAAAATCGGTAATTAGATTACGGACTTGTTGGCGGGCAAAGTTAGTATAGAGAACAACCGAATCTACCTTTTTTAAAGGAGATATCATCTTACGGGTTTTAACAATTTTCCCATCTAAAGCTAAATAAACGCAAGTCTTCATTGGATGTTGGACATACCTCAAGGACTCCAGGATAAATCGAATATATAAAAAGTCGTGGATGACTAAGAAAAGGTGTGGTTGTAGTTCATTCAGAAGCCGTCCAATCCGTTTGGAGTGATATTGACCACTGTCTTCGTTAGGTAATTTTTCAGGATAGAGATGATATCCATCTGTAATGGTTGCTTGGCCTCGATAGCCAAGACCAAGTTGATGTACATCAAAGTGAGGAAGAGCAGCTTTTCTAATATGCTGAACGACTCGTCCAAAGCCAGAACCAGCAATATGGTGGCCTACCAACAGTAGGCGAGGAGAATTTTGGGTCATTGGTGTTGTTGCTACTACATAATTTACAATCAGAAGTTTTTAAGGAATGAGTCAATAATAAATTAAACATCTTTACTTGTTCTTTTGCCGCCCAGTTTCGTTAAAAAGCCTCGTAGATGCGCTGCATCGCCTGCGTTTTTTGCCTCACTGAACAGCAAAATACCTGTGTAAATCTTGTATACTTTATTAATGCCCCATTCCTAAGGAACATCTTAAGTAAATTATTTAAATGGGTTTTTAGATGATGTAGTAACGGTAGGTTCTGAAAAAAGTTTATAAGAAAACCGGAAATTACTTTTTAATTAATATAGGGTGCTGTTTATCTATGATTTGTAAAAAGTAATTAATCGACGCAGGTTCAAAAATCATTTTCTGCTGCTCTTCATTATAATAGCCCATTGATACTAGACCTACTAAGCGACCCTCCTTATCGATGACAGGGCCTCCACTACAGCCATTATAGGTGCCTCTGGGAACATTCATTACAAAACTCCAATCATCCTTGTATTCAACAAAGGAGCCTTTGATGCGCAGCGCTTGGACGGCTTGATGCTCATAAGGGAAGCCCAAGCATTCAAGATACTCATTGCTTTGGAGAGGAGTACTGCGAAATTGATAAATAGCGGCATGATCTGGGAGTGCTCCCTTATACTCAAAAATTAACCAGTCACCTTGGAGCGGTTGATTTAGTTTTTCGCTGGTATTTTCATTCAGAAGTTGGCCAGCTAGGAGTACTTTTTCGCCACTTTTACTGCGCATTTTCCAAGCTTTCAACTCTTCTCCAAAGCTGATGGCGTCCATCTTGTCGGTCTTGGCAAAATAAAGGACGTGCTTAGCAGTACACAAGTAATACTTGCCCTCATGTTCTATGAGAAAACCACTACCAGCGTGATCGTTGTTAAATGTAGTATCGGTGAATTCAGCAGAACAGATGAAGACCGAATCTACCTTTTGACTGTAAGTGTCGAGACCTGTGCCTAGCAGGAGTAAAAGAAGAAAATATTTAATAGCGCGCATATACAATTTTGGCTCAAAAGAACCAGAATCAATGCGATTGTACAAGCTTGGTAGCTTTCCATTCTTGCGGATTATCGAAATACGAAGGTCTTAATATCCTACTTCGTCTTTTGGCTCAACTTCTCCAAGGGGTTCGACCTCGCCAGCAGGTTCCACCTCTGATGGGTCTTCTTCGATTAGGCTTATTGCTTCTACCTCATTGGGATCTTCTTCGATAATACTAGCTTCCACGAAGGGATCATCGCTTTGTCCTTGCTGCTCGAATGGCTGAAATATAGCAAATGCAGCTCCAATAGCTATCAATAGGATAAGTAGATTCCTCATAATTTTTTTTAAAGCTAAGACGTCGATTAGCTGTATTCAGGTTACAGTTGTGGGGCTTTGGCTACTTGCTCTAGCCATCTTTTTTTGATTAGAAAATAAACTTCATCAAGAAATAAAGGGAAATGATTCAGTGCCTTTGATAAAACTTCAAGAGCGGCCTCATCATAGCGATCGCCTAAGAAATAGGTCCATTTTTGAGCGGTATATTTTTCTAGATCAGTACTGATTTCAGAATTAGGGAAAATACCTTTGGGCTTGAACTCCAAAAGAACCTGGACGGCATCCTTGAATCTTTTCTCCATTGGAGCTAAGGTTTTTAGGAGTTTTTCAATAGTGGCAATAGGAAGTTGTTGTGCAAAGAAATCGGTATGCTGAATCATGCTGCGATGTGCAAGAAATAAGCTTTCAAATTCCTCGTCAAGGTGAGCATAGTCCTTATAGGTTTCTAAATATTGGGCTCTTTCCTGGCCTTCCGGATGTGCTTGCCAATAATAAAAGAAAATATGTTTGTCAAAATTGAGGAGGTCAGTTTTGATGGTTTCTTTTTCATTTTCGAGCGTTGGGAGAATTGTTTTTGCTTGTTTAGCCTTGTATTTTTGACCTGCATAGTCAAAAGATTTGACTTTTAAATAGCCCTGCTTAATCTGCTCTAGGTTGGCAATATCATTCTCCAAGGTCTTATACTGATGTGTCTTATTGATTTGATCTTTATTAAAGATGGGAGGAGTACCGGAATAGCGCTTGGCATGGTCGAATACGCGCTCTTCTATTGGGACAAAAAATAGATTATAGCGATCAAAATATCCATTGAATAGCTTGGGGAATTGGTAGGCGATCTGCTGCTCTTGATATTCTTGTTCAAACATTGGATCAGTGATCCACTCTTGGATTCCCTTTCTATAAATTTGTTTAAAGGCATCCTGGGTAGCTTTTTCTTCCCATTGTAAAATATTAGGAATCCTGCTTCTTACGGGCTGTTCCGTAGGCTGGGATTCGTTTTTGTCGAAAGTGTTTAAGTGCTTAATGCGATCTTCTAGATTGGGATGAGAAGCCCATTGGTCTTCGAAATTGATTTTTGAGTTTTGCTGTGCTCTGAAATCATTCAAGCGAACATCAGGAAGCCCATTTTTGAAACCCAATTGTTGAGTTTGAGCGAGGTGATTCATCACTAGTAGTTGTTGGGTATAAAAGTTTTTAGTACCTACTTTCTGCTCTAATTTTCCATTATAATAATATAAAACAGATTGATAAGACTGGTCGGTAAGGTCTAGTCGGAGAAGGGAGTTGATGAGGGCTTGTGGCGCGACTACGGTAGCAGCGATAGCATCTGCATGGAATTCCATTTGTCTGGATAGTCCGAGGTAAGCTTTGTTCATGAAATTGTAGACGCCTTTTAAAATCCACTGAAAAAAACGAACGACCCAAAGAGCGAGATAAACGAAAATATCAAAGACCCAACTCACGTTGCTCAGCTTATTCAAAGCTTCTTGGAAACCATCATTATCATAAAGGAGATTATGGATGATTTTATTGAATTGATGTACAAAGCTACCCACCTTCATAGAGCCTTGAGAAAAATGCCCAAATTCGTGGGCTAAAATGGCCTTCAGTTCTTGGTCGGTTACTGCATTCAGGAGTCCTAAGCCGATCTGGAGATTCTTTCTTACGGGCAAAAACATACTCCAAAAACTAGAATCATAAAACACACCCGCATTAACTTCAGGGCTGATATAAATCTTTTTGGGAAAATTAGTCCCTACTTGTGCTACTAATTCTCTGATCATTTCATATAAATAGGGGGCATCTTTTTCTTGGATCTCAATGAGGTGAGAGCGGTCTGCTTGCTGAGATTTAAATAAAAATTTAATAAGAAAGAATACCAAAAAACAGGAAGTAATCACCATTCCTACGGCAATGAGAATCGTCCATAGCCCAGGTTCGGCAGAAACAATATAGATACCTACCAAGACGCTCAAAGCAATAATGGCAAAGGCAAGCAACAATAGGAAAAAATAGCTAAAGACAAATACGCTCAAGCCAAAAATAGCCCAACGAAGCTGCGCTTTGAAAGCGGGACTAATTGCGGGTAGTGATTTTTTCATCGCTAGGGTTTATACGATCTAATCAATACAATTTACGATTAAAAAGTTCCAAAAGCAAAAAGGGCTAGATCAACTGATCTAGCCCTTTTTGCTTTCTTATAAAAAAATCGTTACTAGTTGTCACTCAAAGTATCCAACTCTCCAAAGTTGAATAGTAGAGAGAAACGTAAAGTGTTGTCTAGTGGGTTACGCTGGTTGGTCGTCGGAATTAAATAAGAGAAATTTAAACCGAAGATGTTGTATTTCAATCCCAAACCTACGGTAAAGAATTTACGGTTCCCTTTCTGACGATGCTCGTTAAAGTAACCTGCTCTCACAGCAAATTGCTGATCGTACCAATATTCAACACCTACACTGTACATCAACTCTCTCAGCTCCTCAGAAAAACCTTCTGGCGCATCAGACCAACTGGAAAAAATGGCACCAATAGGAGACTCATCCTTGAAATCAGGAACACCATCGTTATTCTCATCACAGTCTAAGCCCTGGCATGGTGTAGGTACCAGTAGCTTGTTGATATCAGCTGCAAAAGTGATAGAGTTGTATTCATCCATATCAATTTTCCAACCGGCACCAATGCCAAAGTTCGCAGGTAAAAAGTCGCGATTCAAGGAGTTGGTATAGGTGATTTTAGATCCTATATTGGTCATGGCCATCCCTACTGTCAACTCAGACTCTGCATTGTTCAATTCAATAGGCGTTACATAGGTTAGCGAAATATCTGCCGCGCCAGCAACTCCGGGTTCGATAGTTTCTCCATCTACGATCTGTCCTGCTGCCAGGTTGGAGTAAATGAATTTACCGGTGATAGCTGCGGAGAATCTTTCGGTTAGCTTTCTAGCGTAAGCAACAGAAACTTCGAACTCATTGGGACGTCCAGTATTTAATGGTTGTCCATTGGGATCGGTGAACTGAATGCTACCCAAAGAGAAGTACCGAAGTCCAAAGCCTACGGCCTGGTCGTCACTCAATTTATTGTAGCCAGTCAGATAAGCTAGGTATACATCATTAAGACCTAATGCTCTTAACCAAGGCGTATAAGTAGCAGATACACCTAAATCTTCTTCTGCGAAAACCAGTTTGGAGGCATTAAAATGCATAGCGTTGGCATCAGGCGTTAATCCAATACCTACATCGCCCATCGCACCCGAGCGAGCGTCAGCAACAATTCTTAGAAAAGGAACGGCCGTAACTACGGTATTGATACAAGGCGTTCCGTCTTGATTGATTAGTCCATTGTCACTTGGTATACACTGGGCTTTTAAATCGGTTGTGGTAATTATCACTGCAACAATCATCAACCCTAAACAAAGTAGTAAATTCTTCATGGAAGGTATCTTTTTAAATTTTTTTTGCAAATATAGTTCTTTATTCCAAGTGCTTCTCCTTCATTAAAATCACTTAGGAATATGGTTTAACAACAGGGCTTAATCAACTAGATATCAAAAGCCTTGCCATATTTTTGACTTCGGGAAACATTCCTACATCTTACGTTTTTTTCCTAGGCTTATTATCTTATTTCTCATTTTTATTAACATTTTTTTAAGACTAATTTGATGCAAGAGACGATTGTTGCCTACCTACGCTAAAGCTTCGGTAGATGAATAATGTTGTAATGATTAAATGGTGGACACCATTGCTAACATTATTTCAATAACACCAACTTCTGAAAAGTGCTTTCTCCTTTGATGGGGTCTCCACCTAGGATATTAGCGCGCACTTTTACTTTATACAGGTAAACGCCCTTCGCTAGTGGGTCTCCAAAATCATCTCTACCATCCCACTCGATACAGTCATCTTGCCGAATCGCACCATCTGAAAAGAGGTTGGCTTCTAGTGTTTTTACCAATCTTCCAGATACCGTAAAGATTTGTATCAATACATCCATATTCTGACCCGCATTGTTGTGGTCGAACTGGAAGCAAGTACGGTCTGTAAAAGGATTCGGATAATTCAAGACATGCTCTAGAATAAAGCCTTCTGATTCTGCTACTAAAAATTCGGTATAGCCCTCCGAAGAATTATTAGCCACATCCCAAGCTTTCACTCGGATGCTGTGCAAGCCTTCTTCTAATTGCTCAAGTGGAAACCTGACCTCTCCTTTGGTGAAATCATTGAGCTCCGATTGGAAAAAGTCATTTAATACAATCGCATTCTGGCTATCATCATCTAATATAGCTTCGAGATCATGACCAATGCTATTGCCTACAACATTAATACCAAAATCGTCCTCCAATTTAACCAATAGGGTAGGGTTGGCATCGGTAATACCACCAAAGACAAAATCCTCTGTATTCATAAAAACATCGACTAGTGGGCCTTCATTATCATCGATTTCATCTGCTCTACTACCACCGATAATGATGTTTTCAAAGTCTCCATTGGCATCCATTAATTGGCTGCCATCGGAGGCATAGTAGCTGATTTTACCAGGACCGAAGGTGTAGTTGATATCCTTGGGTACAATAAAGGTGAATTCGAATCGACCATTTTGTACACTTGCCCTACCTTTAAAAATTACGCTTTGCTGCACCTCATATTCTCGAACTCGACTGCCTTGATCTTGGCCAAGTGTCTTGAGCGTTAATTTTTTATCAAATACCGAAGGATAAATGATCCCATTGAAACCACTCAAAGTATTTCCATTGACATCAACGACCTCACCGGTGATTTTTACCCGCTGTAGTGCCCCCAAAGTGTCCAAGGTCTCCTGATTAGCTTCGATATCTCTGCCATCAATAGAGCTGGTTTTGATAGTATACTCAGGTATAGCTAAATGCTGGGCAGGATCCCCAATGAGGGTGAATTTCCTGGAATTATTGGTCACACTATTATTAGGTAGATTATTTTTGGCTTTGATCATGGCCTCTCCAAGCGTCGGGAAACGTCCATTCTCTTGGATAAATAGCTGATCTAAAGTTTCTTCGGTGAGGTCTGCATTCTGGTTGGCAAAAACCGCCCGAACAGTCGTCATCAAAGCAAAAGCTCCGCCTTTAGGATTAAGAAACGCTTCTTCACCCGCAGAGACAAAAGTTGGATCGTCATAGCCTGTAAAAGAACAAGTCGCAGTCATCAGAAGTGGCATTTGATTGATATTGTCCCAACTCTGAATGTCAGAAATATTCAGCACTCTCTCCTGCGCCCAACCATTTTCCCCACCGTGTCCTAAATAAGTAACGACTAAACTGCCCTGGAAAATGGCTTGATTCAAAGCTTCCGTTACATCTGGGAACCGATTCCCACCAGGAGTAGATACTTGTGGAAAAGCATCTAGGTATATTTTATTAAGGTTGTAGGCAGGAAAGCGCTCAGAAAAGTCATCAGCAATTTTATCTGCATCAATCAGGTGAAGGTTGCTATCTTCATCATCGGCTACAAAGACCATGCGATTGCGCCATTCCTGAAATGCCGAAGGATTCTGATCATATTGGATGATCTTATTCACCATTTGCTGGGCTTGTAGTGTCTTTGAAATTGGGATTCGACCGACGGCCAGCTTCAAAGAACCGCGCAAGGGATTTGTATTGCCCGCTGTAACCAAGCTATAGTAATCATCGGCAGGGAAAGCATATAATGGATTGAAAGACTCTTGTTGATAGGTGGGCAAAACATTATTACCAAGACCATATATGTCTTTATGGTCAAATGAACCATCTCCAAAAAGCAACAAATACCTGAAATTACTAGTATCCCTATTGTATAGCATTCTAGCCATATCTCTGATTGCAGTCGGTTCGCGTCTCCCAGAAGCAAACTCGTTGTATACCTGGTCGGCATCTACTACCGCTACGCTGAGTTTGGAATATTCTCTACGGTGGTTGGCTAAAACTTCTGCTTCTGCCAGAAGTTCCGAACTAGCAACGATGAGCATATCAATATCGCTTATGGCGTGTAGGTTCTGGTTTGGAATACTACCTAAAGCAGTAGGCGTATTCGTGACTTGATCTGGATTAAAGGCTACAAATCGCTCTACTTCTCCAGTGGTATGGTTGGTACCAAAGATCAAGGTACTTCCACCAAGCGAATAGGCCTGGGCATTTGGCTCTAGTGGCTTACTAATGTTCCAGATAATCGTGCTGCTATTGACTTCATTTACTGCGTAGTTATTTTGGCTATTGTCTTTGCTGGCGATGACCTGGAAAGCAAGGCTGGCACCTTCCATTACCAAAGCTCTTTTGGCATTGATATAAATGTAGTCTAGCCATCCTTCACTACCATCGCTAGTCGATTGCGGATAAGGGTATTCTACCGTCACACTGATATTGTCGGAACTAGCGCTTGTAGTCCCTTGTAAGATGGCGGTATTTGCATAATTATTGATATTGTCGTTGGTGCCAGATAAAGTGACTACTCGCGATGCTCTAGCACTAGTCAGGGTTTGGTTATCAATGCTGATGCTAAAAGTGGAGCGCTGCACTGCTCTCAGTGCCATGCGCGCATTGATGTGAATGGGTTCAGAACGCACTAAGTTGGGAAAGTTGAAGGACTGATCATAGGTGTAGGAGCGTAAGTTTCTAAAATGATCTCCGTACCATATTCTACCAGACCCTTGGGCTTTTCCGGTAGTTTCTCCCCAAAAATGAAGGAGGTTGACTTTTTCTTCTTCCAAGGCTTTAAAATCATCAAAGCTATTGAAGCGAGGATTCGTGGTACTAAGATTAGGAGTCTCCTCTACACGGCTGCCCTCGTTATTACCAATTTTTAAGAACACATAATTCTCCTCATCGTAGATGTTTTTCTCAAAATCGAAATACCCTAGTTCCTCGTTGAATCTCCAAACATCAGGCCCTTGGGCATAGAAAATTAGGTAATCATTATTGTCAAAACTGCCATCAGCTTCTCCTTCTATTAGAATGGGCAGCTCTAGCAGATCGTCTAAAGGTTGATCGCCGATGATTTCAGGAGCTAGACCTCCTTTGTTAGAAAAAATTTGAATATTTCTTGGGTCGATATTATCAATGTCTACGCCCAGTTCATCTTTTAGATAATCATAGCTTAATTTATATAGACCAGTAGTAGTGATAGACATCTTAAAGAGGGCACCATCTTGTAGTACACTTGTATTTTTAAAGCTATAATTAGAGGCCAATTGGGCAGATAGCGGACCAATCGCCAATAAAAAAAGCAGTGATGTAAGAAAATTCTTCATGTTTTTTTGCACTTTAGAGAATTGCAAAATGCCTATAATTGAATGAAATTACCACAAAGTTAGTAGAATGAAATTGTCGCAACAAAAACAATCCATGAAGAGCTTGCACAATTCAGACCAACTAAGAGCATGTTAAAAATTTATCCTTCGGGTTAAAATTTGCCCTTTTGTCTCTAGAATACGTTAAAAATGCTCGTAATAGCTGGGCTATTACTCCGCTTTTTGCCTTTTCTAGAGATAAAATCATCAAATTTTATCTCCAAAAATAAAATTTAAGCATACTCTCAGGAAAGAAGTAAGCGCTCAATACCCAACTATATAAGTGAAGTGCTACTTTCCATTGAACAATAAATCATTCAATTAATTAAAAAGGTAGCGATTAGAAATGACGACAAGTGCAGCTGATGATTAGCTGCTATTTTCCTTCAATAAAATACACGCCTATAACGGGAGGAAATGTTTGGTATTGTAAAGTCTTAAAAAAATTAACATTTCCCTGGAGTGTAGGAGTTTTTTAGGATATGGCCAAGTATTTTTTGCCCCTTGTCCAATTTTTGAAACGATTTATACGTAAGAAATAGAATGAATAGAATAGTCCGAATTTTATTGCTTAGTTTTTGCTTGCTTGCTGCCAAAAGCCAAGCTCAAGACCCTATATTTAGTCAATTCTTTTCTAATCCTCTTCAGATTAATCCTGCCTTTGCTGGAGTGACCTATGCACCCAGGATCAGTTTAAGTTACCGGAATCAATGGCCGAGTTGGCCAAATGCCTATCGCACCTATGCGGCCATGTACGAGCAATCTCTGGAGGGCCTAAATAGTGGTATTGGCATAATGGTGCTGACCGATGATGCAGGAGATGGTATCTATAAAACCAATAATTTCAACTTTACGTATAGCTACCAAGTCCAGGCATCAAGAGACCTGTTTTTAAAACTGGGATTTGAAGCAGGAGTCCACCAGACAAGGTTAGACTGGGACCAGTTGGTCTTTGCCGATCAACTAGATCCCCGCATCGGACTGCAAGAAGGCGTACTTACTGGTGAGAATGCTCCCGATCTATTTAATCGTACTAGTTTAGATATCGGTACAGGTATTCTCTTATATCACACCAATTACTACGGAGGAATCTCCCTGAAACACATTAATCGTGCGGATGAAAGTTGGTTTAATGTCAATGAAAGTTTGAACCTTGGCAGGCCAATGCGATTAAGTATTCATGGCGGTGCAGAATTTAGTGTTAACAGAGGCAATAATCGATTAGGGGCATCGTTTATATCACCGAATCTCCTGTATATAAGGCAAGGAGAGTTTAGCCAACTAAATGTAGGGGCTTATGCAGGCTATGAGAAAGTTTTTGCTGGACTGTGGTACAGACATGCACAGCAAAACGTAGATGCAGTCATTGTGATGGGAGGTGTGAAATACCAATCCCTTCGGATTGCTTATAGCTTTGATGTGACAATTTCGGATTTATCCCTAGCGGATACGGGAGGAGCACATGAAGTTTCTATAAGTATTAATCTAGAAGATAGTAGGGCGGTAAATAAGCGGAGAAAATCCCTTGATCGAACCAACTGTTTCCGGATGTTCAACTGATATAAAAGCAAGGCTTGTATACCAGGAAATAATACTTATTTTAGCGGCCGTTTTAGCCAATTGATGAATGTGTTAATGATTCAATAGATTTATTGACTCACTCATCCATGCAGACATTGACACAGTAAATAAAGAGGTCATTTTTAAAATAAACATATAACAAAGGAATGAAAAAGGTCTTGAAGCTTAGTTGCTTGCTCCTATTAGCGGCAGCTGTTTTTACTTCCTGTAAGACAAAAGAGCGCTCTGAAACCACTGGTTGGAAATACAACGATAAAAAGTGGGGAGGCTTTGAAAAATCTGAATTTGCGGATCAAGAGATTGGTCCCAACCTTGTCCCCGTTGAAGGAGGTACCTTCCCTATGGGAGCTACCCAAGAGGATGTCATGTACGAGTGGAACAATGTCGCCAGAAGAGTGACCGTTCAGTCCTTCTTCATGGATGAAACGGAGGTGAGGAACATAGATTACAGAGAATTTACCTATTGGATGGGCCGAGTATACGGCGAAAGTTATCCAGAAGTGTCTAGATCATCACTTCCCGATACCCTAGTTTGGTTGGAGGAGTTGGCTTATAATGAGCCAATGGTTTACAACTACTTCCGTATGCCTAACTATGATAATTATCCGGTGGTAGGTGTAAGTTGGAAACAAGCCAATGACTATGCTAGATGGAGGTCCGATCGGGTCAATGAAATGATCTTGATCGAGCGCGGCTATCTGGAGGCGAATGTTGAGCAAAAAGATGATGATCACTACAATACAGATGCCTATCTTTTTGGTCAATACGAAGGCGTATCTAAAAAGGGTATTAAAGATCTTCGTACCGGTGAGAATCGTGGTGTTCGCAAAACGGATGGTATCCTATTGCCTAGTTACCGACTACCTACGGAAGCAGAGTGGGAGTATGCCGCACTTGCCCTTGTAGGGAACCTAGAAAGTAGCAGAAACGAAAATATCACAGATCGCAGATCATTACCTTGGAATGGAACCTCTGTTCGTTATCAAAAAAGAGATAAATACCAGGGACTTATGTTAGCTAACTTCAAGCGTAACAAAGGGGATTATCAAGGTATGGCAGGTCGTCCAAACGATGACGCGGCGCAGACTGCTCCAGTACGCTCGTTTATTCCTAACGATTTTGGTTTGTATGATATGGCAGGTAATGTCAATGAATGGGTATTGGATGTATATCGTCCATTGACCAGTTCTACACTTTCTGATGTAGAAACCCAAGATTTGAACCCTTTTCGTGGAAACGAATTCAAGGTAGTAGATCGCAACCCAGATGATTTAACGGTTGTAGAGAAAGATAATCTAGGCCGCATCCAATATAGATACCTTACAGATGATGAGCTGTCTCGTAGAGATAATATCCGTACTGCAAACGCTCGAAATTACCAGGATGGTGAAAAACCAACGGAAGAAGATGATACGCCAGCTGATATCGTTTACGAAACAGATCGATTTACGCTAATTGGTGATAGCGCGCGTGTTATTAAAGGAGGGTCTTGGGCAGATCGTCTATATTGGTTGTCACCTGGAGAGCGTAGGTTCAAAGATGAAGATCAGGCTGATGCTACCATCGGATTCAGATGTGCTATGCATAGAGTAGGTGGAGAATCTGCTGACGCAAGAAGCAAAACTGGGAATGCCTCTAAATTTGGGGTTAAACAAAAGAAAATCAAAAGAAGGTACTAGATCAAGATTTGATATAGAACTTCAAAAGGGCAAAATGGAATCTCTCCATTTTGCCCTTTTGATTGTTATATTTGTCGAAATATCTGTTTTTGTAGTATGGATCTTGCATCGTTATATCAGAAATACTTAAGTGCTGGTCAACAAGTTTCTACAGACTCTCGGAAGATTCAGCGAGCTTGTCTGTTCTTTGCTTTAAAAGGACCCCATTTTGATGGGAATAAATATGCTGCTGATGCTTTGGCCAAGGGAGCTGCGTGGGCAATTGTAGATGATCCTAGTGTCCAAGAAGGGAGCCAATTTATACTGGTAGATGATGTCCTAGGTGCCTTACAGGACTTAGCCAACCATCATCGAAAGCAATTTCAAATTCCAATTATCGGTATTACAGGGAGCAATGGTAAGACAACGACTAAAGAATTGCTGGCTAGTGTTTTTAAAACGCACTACGCAACTCATTTCACACAAGGAAACTTTAATAACCATATTGGTGTGCCACTCACACTTCTTGCGATGCCTATGGACACAGAGATTGCCATCATTGAGATGGGGGCGAATCATCAAGGAGAAATTACCCAATTATGCGAGATTGCCGAACCCAGTCATGGCATAATCACCAATATTGGAAAAGCACACCTAGAAGGTTTTGGGGGAATAGAAGGCGTTAAGAAAGGTAAATCAGAATTATACCGTTTTTTGGTAAAGCATCGTGGGATTGCCTTTGTCAATCGAGACGAATCCTTTCTCTCTGATCTTTCTGAAGATATTCTAAAACGTATCTTTTACTTTCAATCACAAAACCCTACGGTTGATGAGCCCGGCTATGAAACAGCATTGCTTCAAGAGTCTCCATTTTTAAAAGTTGGATTTATTGATAAAGCTGGGGTGATGGTAGAGGCCGATACTCACTTGAGAGGTATGCATAACTTCGAAAACCTCAAAACCACTACCTGCCTAGGAAAGTATTTTAAAGTGCCGCACGGAAAGATTAAATATGCCCTAGAGCGTTATATCCCTTCTAATAATCGTTCGCAAAATGTGGAATGGGGCCAGCACCAAGTGCTATTAGATGCCTATAATGCCAACCCGAGCAGTATGGAGGTCACCCTAAATGCTTTTGCGGAGACCTTTTTTGATGGAAAGAAAGTGGTCATCATCGGTGATATGTTAGAATTAGGGGAAGCAAGTGAGCAGGAACACTTGAAAATAGCCCAATTGGTAAATGGAAAATCAGATTTTGACCTAGTGCTATTAATAGGCCCGCTTTTTAAACAAGCAGCCAGTACTTTAGGTATAAAACACTTCTTAAATGTCAACGAATTGAAAGCGTGGTGGCAGGAAAACGAGATGGAACCTTCGTTTATCCTGTTGAAAGCTTCAAGAGGTATACAATTAGAGAAGTTCTTAGTAACGGACAAAGAATAAGTATCGCATTTTGATCGAGAAGATTCCCGACGGGAGGTCGGGATAAATTCGTGCCAAGACAAGGCAAAAAACGTAGATGATGCAGGGCATCAGCGAGGCTTTTTAACGCCGTATTGGTGCAAGCCTGTCCCGACTTATAGGTCGGGAAGATTCCATCAAAATCGAAAAGTAGTTTTTTGATCGTTACTTAGTATGAAATTTCGTTTTTTACAAGCCAAACCTGTGAAAAACATTAATTAACCTTTGAGGAAGCTCTTGATTAGTAGCTTTTTGGTAGTCGCCGTAGGAGCAAGGGACGAGTCTATGCCTTTGCACTTCATTTTTAACATCTACGGGCACTTGAATCCACCAGCGCCCCGTCTTTTGGCTTTTCCAAAAGGTAAGTTGATAGTCTAGCTGTTTCAAGTCAACTATGTACTCTACGAGACCCTCGGTATTCACGGGGAAATCACTTTTGCGATTGTAGAAGCCTTCACAAAAATACCAGATCATCTGAGCTGCAGCCTTGGCACTTTCCCCTCTTTTATCTTCACCCGCCTCATAACCCAAGAGGCTTAAGCCTTTTAGCTTGTCGCTCATACCAGCATATCTACACATTCGGCACAGCTCTTCAATACTAAAGCCACTAGGATTAGGATCAGCTACCGCTGGAAACTCTATTGAACTAAGGCTAGCTAGATGGAATCCTACTAGGTCTGCATCTCGTAGGAGCGGCTCAGTCTCCTTAATATCAGCTTTGGCAAGACCTAGACGCAATAAATCAAAGTGATGCTCTATACCAAACTGTAATCTTGAGGGACTTACAAAATAGGATTGGAACCCAATCACAGAAGTATGAAAAATAGGTGCCTCGCGGTCCAGGTACAAATCATTTAAGTAAGCTTTCTGGTGATGCGGCTGCGAAGCATGAATTGGAAAATGCTCATCAATAATCGACAGATTGATAGATTGGTAATTAAGCTTAAGTCCATGGAAGAGCGCTTGTACTAGTTGAGGCCGATCACCAATAATGAGCGGAAAAATACCTGCTGCTTGAATTTCTGCGAGAATATTGACCGCAAATGGAACGGTTTGTTTCCTTAGATTTCCAAGATCAATGATGTTTAAATCTTGGAAGGCATTTGATAAAGCGTAAAGAGCCTTTCGAATGGGGTCACTACTTTTGGGACTTAATCCAATAATAGCCAGGTGGGCATTAGAAAATTCAGGGAAGGAATGCTGGCTTTGATATGCTTTGATATGATGGCCTAGCTGATCGGTCTCCAGTGAGCCTGAAGGTACTATCTTGTTCCAGTTGATGGGCCTAAGCCAATTTTCGAGCATTTTTCTTTTTTTGCAAAGCTAGTAGTTTCCATCTTTTTCAGAAAAAAAATTGATTTTTCTCTTTCGGAAGTGAATTATTCAAATTTTTCATAAAAAATAGAGCAGTATTGTTGTGTCGCATTGCCGTATTCTTGTATTTTGATACCGTTAAATAGGTAATTTGTACCGTATTTAGGGGTATTATGAAATATATTAATGTGAATTATTGGCTTTTATTTGTAGAGGAGAAATAAAAAATATACATTTGTACATCTCTTTGTAAAGCGCTTAGATATAAGGGTTTTTCAAATATATTTCTTATTTTGAAGCGCCTAGTTACCTTACCAACAAATCTTAGTTCGTCTCAGACTTCGACCTTAAAGTAAAACATATTATTCATCATAAAATGTAATCCCATTTTTCTGATCCTAATTTCCGATTTTATGAAAAAATTTATTGTACTCCTCGTTTGCCTTTTAGTAGGCTTTCAAACTTCATTTTCCCAAAGCACGGCCAAACCAAAAAATATGACCGAAGTAGGTCTACATGGTGGCGCTATGATTGTGCAAGGTGACGTAGATGTAGAATTAGGCTACGCTGGTGGTTTCCACGTACGCAAATCTCTCGATTATCTATTTTCTTTACGTTTAGATGGTCATTATGGTATGTTGTCTGGTTCGGAGACACAGACGAATGGCAATATGCGTTCCTTTGATAATACCTGGATTTCGGGTAGTATTCTGGGCGTCATGTCCCTCAATGGAATGAGATGGGACAAGCCTGTGCGGTCTACCAACTTCTTCTTTATGTTAGGTGCCGGAGCCAATTACTTCGAAGTAGATTATCTAACAGAGCTAGATAGAAATACTCAAACGCTCAGCGCCGAAATCGCTCCGCACATTGCCATTGGCTCAGGTATAAATTTCCGAATCACACCAAAGATCAATGTAGGTATTGAGACTCAAGCTTGGATTGTGATGGGCGGAAGAGCAGACCGTGTAGATGGTATCAACTTTAGCGGAACTGCTACGCAACAGACTACCTACCGGGATATTCCAGTATTCGGTGGTATTTCGGTGAACTATAATATTGGCAATGCAGGTAATTCTTCAGAGCCGCTTTATTGGATTAATCCACTCGATAATGTGGTCAAGGATATTAAAGAATTACAGGATCGTCCAGAAGTAACCTTTGAAGACTCTGATGGCGATGGTGTAATTGATGCGCTAGATCAAGAGAATAATACACCAGTAGGTGCCATTGTCGATGTGAAAGGCCGCACTCTTGATAGTGATAGAGATGGTGTGCCAGATCACGTAGATAAGGAGCCTTTTTATACGCCTAGAGCAAGTGAGCAAGTGAATGATGAGGGCGTAGTAGTGAACCCTGCCACTGGCCAACCTGCTGGTCGTAGCGGTGCTAGCGGTGGTATCTCAGAGGAAAGAGTAAGTGAATTGATTCAGGAGGCCTTGCAAAATTATGCACCTATCAATGAGACGCGCACGCGCTCAGCTGAGTGGTTCCTACCTATGTTGCATTTTGCTACAGGTAGCTATCGAGTAAAATATGCTGATTATGGTAGTTTGGCTAGTATCGCTCGGACTATGAATTCTAATACTGGCTTGAGACTTGTCGTCATTGGTTTTACTGATTCTACTGGTGATGAAACGACGAATAATAACCTTTCTTACCAAAGATCAAATGCGGTGATTGACCATTTAGTTACTACACACGGTATTTCTCGTACTCGTTTGGTGTTGCAGTGGAAAGGTAGCGACGAGAGTTTAGTCCCCGCAAATAGCAGCTATATGAACCGTAGAGTGGAGTTCAGAGTAGCTGGTCCTGGTGACTTCGAGATGGAGCCGCCATCATCTGCAACTACTGGATACTAGGCTTTTAAAAGCTGCTATAAAAAAATGGCCTGCTGATTTCATTCAGCAGGCCATTTTTTATACTTCTTAAAATTCAATGCGATCTCCTACTTTTATGCCAAATCGCTCGCTGGTCCCTCCATTAATTTCGAGTACATATAGACAATCGGCCATTGAGGTAATGGGTTCCTGCGATTCTGGTTCCGTATTTTTTGCGATATATACGATTTCTTTATCTGCGGCAACAAAAATAATGTCTAGGGAAATATAAGTATCAAGCATCCAAAAGCTATGTACTTCTTCTTCCTCCATAAGGAATAGCATACCTTGCTGCTCTCCTAGGCTTTCTCGGTACATCAAGCCTTGTTCTTGCTCTTCCTCCGTTTCGGCTAGTTGGATGTCAAAGGTGGCCACGGGTGTTCCAGATGGATTAAAAATGTTTAATGTGCCTTCTTTCTTAAAACTTAAATCCATCTTTTCTTTACTTCCAAATGGTACAAATAATAATACGCCAAGAATAATCCCAATGAGGACTAGGAATTTAATAGCTCCGTTTATACGCATAGCTTTCTATTTGATAGATGGCAAATATACAAATTCAAAGGTGACCTGGCTTGAAGAATAGAAATGTGCAGCTACTTCTTGCTAGTTTGTGGAGGGTATCAACAAAACAAAGTGGAATAAGGGAATGGGCTTAGGTGTTCATAAATTTAGGGAACTCGGTTGCAAAGTCACGAACGGAAACTTCTGTCAAGGAGAAATTATGCTTTAAAAAGGGTGTTGATGGGCTTGAGTTCTAAGTGTGTATCTGTTGTCAAAAGAAAAGCCCTTGGCCAAATTAATGACCAAGGGCTTTCCAGTTCCTATTATCAGCAAGAAGGCTTACTGAATATAACCTGGATTCTGTACCATGTTTTGGTTGACATCCATTTCACGTTGTGGAATAGGGTGTACTGCTAAGTTGTCATTAGCACCAATCGTACAAGGAGAATTCAACTGGATACCAGTATTACACTCTGTACGAACCATATCTAGACCATTTCTGAACAAGTCGAAAGTGGTGTGTCCTTCTAGACCCAACTCTCTTTGACGTTCAGCAATAATTGTAGCTAAGTCGATGGCATCCAATTCTGAAGCGCCACGTGCACCACGAAGGGTATTCAATTCTGTTAAAGCATCTCCAGTGTTATTCAATTGGAAGTTTGCTTCGATACGAATCAAGTGCATCTCACCCAAACGTAATAGCTTAGGAGAAGTCAGTCCAGGAATACCATCCTGGCTAGCATATTTGCTACTGTAGAACTCGCCATCAGAGAACTGATAAACTAAATCTGTACGCTGGTCTCCATCTTCGTATAGATCGATCCAATCCTGTGCTACACGGATATCACCGTAAGTGTCAGGGTTGTAGATACCACCTAAGTTGTCAGAGCCTCTGTTTTCATCTGAGACAAAACGTAGAGTGAAGATCTCTTCAGTAGAACCAGGACCATCATTAAACATTGCTGCATAATCAGATGCTAGAGAGTAGTTGCCAGATCCGATAACTGTACCTGCTTTTGATGCAGCATTAGTGTAATCACCACTGTACAAATAAACACGTGCTAGTAATGCATCAATAGCATCAGGACCGAAACGGAAGATGCCTTGATCACCTACTAGACCACGAGCTTCATTAAGGTCTGCAATTACTTGTGCATATACGGCTGCGATCGTGTTACGAGCAGGCTCTTCGATAGCTGCTTCTAGTACGATGGGTACACCCAAGTCAGAAGAAGGAGTACTATTGGTATATGGCTTAGCAAAGTAACGTACCAAGTCAAAGTGTGCTAATGCACGGATAGCCAAAGCTTCTCCTTTAATTTGATTTTTGGTACCAGCGTCTCCTTCTGTAGCATCTACATTGTTGATGATGTTGTTTACAGATAGAATCGCCTCGTAGGCATCGTTCCACATACCTGTGAAATCCCCATTTGCAGGATCAAAGCCATAGGTATAATTTAAAACGAAACGGTTAGAGTTGTTGATAGATAAGTAAACTAAGTTCGCTTCTACCTCAGGAATTACGATAAACTCGCGACCATAGTAGTTTACTTGCTGAAGACGATCATATGCCCCAAATAGAGCAGTTTGTAGACCATCAATATCGGCCAATGCCTCCCCCTCTGATAAAGACTGAGCTGGCTCTAAGTCTAGTCTGTCGTCACAAGAAAAAGTGACAAAAGCAACTAGCGCTAATAGGATTAAATTAATCTTTTTCATCTATTTAAAATCTTTTTGAGATTTGAATAATTGGTTGATGATTAGAATGTCACGTCTAAACCGAAAGTAATAGACGCACCTACTGGATAACGGAAGAATTCCGAACCATCTTCGTCAGCTTCAGGATCGAATCCAGAGTAATCTGTGATCGTCCACAAGTTTACACCTTGAGCGTATACATTCACACGACCTAGGTTCAAACGATCAACTAGTGTTCTTGGCAATTGGTATCCCAAGGTTACATTACGTAGACGAATGAAAGATGCATCTTCTAAGAAACGAGTAGAGTTAGCATTAGCGTTTGCATTACCACCAACTAGAGGTTGTGGGCGTTCAGCAACATCACCTGGGTTTCTCCAGAAGTTTTGACCTGCTGCCGCAATATGGTTCCATCCAAAACGCTGACCATCAGACTCGATAAAGCGACGAGAAGAGTTGTAAATATCGTGTCCTTGTGCAGTGTAGAAGAACGCAGATAAAGTAACCCCTTTGAAAGAGAAGGTATTGTTCAGGCCAGCAATAAATGTTGGCTCTGCATTACCTACGATGAAACGATCTGCTTGGTTATAAGTACCTGTTACTTCACCTTCTTCGGTATCCCACTGTGGCGTACCATCAGCTGGATTAACACCTGCCCATCTTTGCATATAGATCGAGCGAATTGGCTCTCCTTCTCTATAGATTTGGGTGCCATTCAAGATATCTTCACCACCAGGTAAGCTAGTGATTTGGTTGTTGTTGAAAGAGATATTGAAGTCAGCATTCCAGTTGAATCCACCTGGCTGCTTCGCTCTGACTGGGTTGAAGTTCAAAGTTACCTCAACACCACTGTTTTCTAACTCTCCCAAGTTTTGAGTTGCAGTCGTGAAACCTGCAGTAGAAGATACAGGTACACCCAGTAACAAGTCATTAGACAGACGGTAGTAGTATTCTACTGTACCGCTGATACCTCCCTTCAGGATAGTAAAATCTAAACCAACGTTGTACTTCAAGTTACGCTCCCAAGTCAAATCAGGGTTACCAATTTGTGATGGGTTAGATCCTGGTTGACCTGCGTAAGCAGCACCAAATCCATATAGCTGTAAAGATGCAAAGTTGCCAATAGAAGCGTTACCATCTGTACCAACACTCGCTCTCAAACGCAAGTTTTCAAAGAAACTATTCGACATGAAGTCTTCATTAGTGATGGTCCAAGCAGCACCTACTGCGCCGAAGTTAGCGTAGCGGTTGTTGTCACCAAAACGAGAAGAACCATCTCTACGAGCACTCAAAGTCAAGAAGTACTTTTCTTTGTAGTTGTAGTTGATGTTCGCTAAGTAAGAAACGAAAGCATAGTCAGAGATCACACCAAATGGCGTACCATTCGCTTCTGCAGTAGAGTTCAAGGTTTGTAGCTTTCCAGAAGCAAGACCAGAACCAGAAGCACCGAAACCATCTTGGTTGTTACGCTGGTATTCGAATACGGCAAGGGCATCCAAATTGTGGTTGTCACCGAAAGTATTGAAATACTTCAAAGAAGTCTGCGTGGTCAAAGTCTGACGGTTTTCAAACTCCTCGTCAATCGAACCATTCAAGTTCACACCATCGTTGGTAGTAGGATCGTTGAAGTCTTTCTCATCGATCGTCAACCAGTCAACGTTTACAGTTTGAGACAAACGTAGATTCTTAGTTACGTTGTAGTTAGCAGTTGCTTTTGTCAACAAACGGAAAGTGTTGATATTTACGAAGTTCAATGGCTGAGAGTATAAGAAGTTGTCACCAATAAAGGCAAACCATTCTGTATCATCTTCTAGACCAGTGTACAATTCTCCCGTTGCAGGATTAGTAGATCCTTGCATTGGAGAGTTCAAGAAAGCTCCTAAGATAGGAGACTGGAAACGGTTACCAGATACAGCGTTATTTTGCTGAGAGTAAGTACCGTTGAAATTGAAAGAGAAATCTAACTTGTCAGATGCAAAGTGGTCCAAGTTCAAACGAGTAGAGATACGATTGAAATCAGACTCAATCAATGTACCTTCTTGCTCAAAGAAACCAGCAGATGCGAAGAAACGCGTCTTGTCGTTACCACCGCTAGCTTGAGCTTCTAAGTTATACGTTTGGCCAGTACGGAATGCTGCATCTACCCAATCAGTAGTGTTGTCCAAAAATGATTGTGGGCGAATACCTTCGATATCTTCTGGTGAGAAACCAGAGTTTTCTAGTACAGTACGCTCATAATCGAACTGCTGCTGCGCGTTCATCATCTCGAAGTTACCGAACAATGGATCGGTAGTACCATACTGTCCTTTTAGGGTAACATTCGTTTTACCAGCTTTACCACGTTTAGTGGTGATTAAGATAACCCCGTTAGAACCACGAGAACCGTACAAAGCAGTTGCAGATGCATCTTTAAGTACTGTAATGTTCTCAATGTCATTAGGATTAATATTGGCTAAGATATCTACAGCTTGTGCACCATCTTGACCAGCAAAGTTACCCTGCTCAACGATTACTCCGTCGATTACATAAAGTGGATTTCTACCACCTGTAATAGATCCTGTACCACGTACACGGATTTGCTGAACAGAACCCGGTTGTCCAGAGTTGGCAGTGGTGAATACACCAGCGGCACGACCTTGGATCAGACCATTCACAGACGTGATGGGTACATTTTCGATAGCTGCCTGGTCAACGACGGCAACTGAAGAGACCAGCTTCTTGGCCTCAACCTGAGAATAACCAGTTACGATTACCTCGTTCAGAAGGGCGGCATCTTGCTGAAGGGTCACATCAACAATATTCGAAGCACCCACAGTTACTTCCGAAGAAGTATAACCTGTGTAAGAGAAAACCAATACTGTCGAGCCAGCAGGTAGATTGACGGAATAATCACCGTTGATACCTGTTACGGCTCCACTAGTAGTACCCTGTACCAACACAGTTGCACCGATTAATGGTTCGCCGATCTCGTCTGAGACCGTACCTGTAATCGTGCGCTGTGCCATGATAGTACCAAGGCTCGCGAAAAGCACAAAAATTAGTAATGAAAGTTTCTTCATCGTGAAACGATTTTAGTGAGCTAATGATTAATTGCTTCTTCCTTTAATTAGATTAAAGGATTTACTCGAATAGGAAATTACATACCTTTTGGTCTGATGAATCAGATCAATAAGGCTGTACAATTTTTAAAGTTTTTTTAACGATTCTTTACTTACATATCGCTTTGCTACTGCAAAACGCTGGCGAAGGTAATAGCTTTTGTCGCAATTATTATCCATTATATCTGGATTTAGGGCGACTTTATCTGCTTGTTTACCTTCAATACACAGAATACGAATAAGTGAAAATTGTTTAACCTTGCTTTAACTTTTTGTAAATGAACCGTTAAGCAAGCTACTTGTCACCTAGATGACTTTATCAAAAAAAAGATTGGGCAAAATTTAATTTTTATCTTTGTTTCTAGAAAAAATTATGCGTTTTAGTAATAGACAAAGAATAAGTCCCGCATTTTGATCGAGAAGATTTTGTGCCAAGACAAGGCAGAAAACGTAGCTAATGCAGGGCATTAGCGAGGCTTTTTAACGCCGTATTGGTGCAAAAGATTCCATCAAAATCGGTAAGTTGTTTTTTGGCTGTTACTTAGCGCATTAATCAACCATTCTACGCCCTGAATGTTGCCTTAATGACGAGTGTCGAAATACTATGGATAAAACAAGTGATCATCAAAGAAAATCAGGAAAAGTCACCCGACAAGCGGAGGCCCTGATTCCTACGCCTTGGGGCAACTTTAATATGATAGCCTACTCTTGCGATGAGGGAGATTGGATGCCGCATATCGCGCTCGTCCACGAGCATTTCAAGGAAAAGGAACCTACTTTATTACGCATTCATTCCGAATGTATTACTGGCGATCTGTTTGGGTCAAAGCGTTGTGATTGTGGAGAGCAATTACATCATGCACTCCAAATGACAGCAGAAGCAGGTGGCGTGATTCTGTACCTAAGACAGGAGGGCAGAGGTATTGGCATTATTAATAAATTAAAAGCCTATCAGCTTCAGGATTTGGGCCTCAATACCGTTGATGCGAATGTGCATCTCGGGTTGGAAGTAGATGCCAGACAATATGATATGGCTATCGAGATGATGAATGAGTTGGGCATAGAAAAAATACGCCTGCTAACCAATAACCCAGAAAAAATTGAGGCTATCGAAGATTCGGATGTTGAGGTCATCGAACGGGTGCCGCTCATTATTACACCCCAAAAAGAAAATCTCGACTACCTCAAAACCAAGCAACAACAAATGGGGCATCTTTTTTAGGTTTAGGAGGTTTAAGAAGGTTATTAGTTGATAAGATTATGAGTAAGTTATTGATTTTAGGTTTTATTGTTGCGTTTTATCCATTTCAAACAATTGCACAATTGGATCAGCATCGTTGGGAAGACCGCGTTATTTTAATCATTGCTGAAAATGATCAACTCACGGCTTATAAAGATCAAATTCAGTTCCTGAGTCAGCAAAGAGTAGAACTTGAAGATAGGAATCTAGTCGTTTATAAGCTCTTAATGGATGGGCAAAGTACCTATCAAGAGAATAATATTAACACTACTAAGGCTCAGAAGCTGATTCAAAACTATAAGAAAAAGTCAGATCCTTTTTTGCTGTTATTAATAGGTAAAGATGGTGGTGTTAAATTAAAATCTACTACTCCTGTATCTCCAAATGATCTATTTGCTCTCATAGATGGCATGCCAATGCGTAGAGCAGAAATGCGCAGGAAAAAGGGCTATAAGTAATAGTATTGTTCCTTCAACCAACCTTTATTACCTAATGGATGCGTCTCATTAATTCGAATAATGAGTTTTTCTTTTTGTTCTTGTAATCCTTTACGGCCTAGATATTTAGTTTTCATTTTAAATTTAAATAGGCGATTAATAATCCTTAGAAAATTCAGGTTGGACTTTTTCTGGTAAGCTGATAATTGTTTGTTGCGGCTCAAGAATCGCTGTGTGGCTAATACCAAGGAGCCAAAAGCTTCCCATTCCTCCGAAAGGTAGTAGATTTTTAATTGTATAATTCGGGCTGCCATTTGATAAAAGCCGTCGGTAAAATCGATTTGCTGTAGTAAGCTTAAAGCCGCTTCCTGAAAATACCAGACTATTTGAGGTCTGCTTGCTTGCCAAAAGTGTAGAAGATACCACCGCAATAAAGATAGATACTACAGGTTTTCCAGTAGAGTTCATCAATAAAGATTTACAAATATTGGATTATGATTATTCCGATGGCGCAGCGATAATCTCTAGAAGAGTATGGCCCGGAGATGCCAATGTTGATGGCTTAGTCAATCACCAAGACTTGCTCAATATCGGCTTAGGTTTTGGACGGATGGGACCACTCAGGGCGGGTGCAAGCCTTAGCTGGGAAGGTCAGTTTAGTGCGCCTTGGGAGCAGTTGACACCAGGGTCTCAATTGGACTACAAATTTGCAGATACCAACGGTGATGGACTACTGGATGAAGCAGACCTCACAGCCATCTTACAGAATTGGACACGCACCTACGACTTGCCAGGTATAGCTGGCGCGATAGGGGAGGTGAGAGACAATAATGGGCCACCACTTTATACCCAACTTGATACGCTCTTTGAAGGAGCTGATATTGAATTCCCGATTCTATTAGGCACAGCAGAAGAACCGATTACAGATATCTATAGTATTGCCTTCACCTTGACCTATGATCCTAAATTGGTAGAGCCTGGAAGCTTTGATTTTCATCTAGAGACCTCTTGGTTGGGGGACTCACCTGACGAACTCATGATGGTGTTTAGAGAATTTCCAGATCAGGGGAAAGTGGAACTGGCTATTTCCAGAAAAGACGGAAAGAATCTCAGCGGATTTGGTGAAATCGCCCGAGGTGCAGTGACAATAGAGGATGTCATTTTTACCATTCGAGAAGAGGAGCAATTTAATCTCACATTTGAAGATATTGTCCGCTTAGATGCGCAGGAGCGTAGGGGAGAGGTGAGAGAAACGACCACTACAACGGTCGTTGAATCTACCACTCAGACCGTCAATATCCTTTCGGAAAAATTAATCCAGCTGTACCCCAATCCAGTTAAATCAGATTTGTGGTTGAGGAATTTGACTAACCTAGAAATAGAGCAAATTCAAATTCAGGACCTACAAGGAAGGCTCCTTTTATCACAAAAAGAACTCCTCAATGACCGCTTGAGTACAGCCACTTTAGGCAATGGATTATACACGCTCAAAATCCTAACTAAAGACGGAATTATCATTAAGAAATTCACTAAAAATCAATAATCCCATGAGAATATTAATCTTATTCATGACCACTATTCTTCTAGCCATAGATGCTAGTGGACAGTCAAATCTCTTTACTATTTCAGGACGAGTAGAGTGCGGCCAGGGCGCTCCAATGGATAATGCCATTGTCTGGCTTTTAGATTCGGCGGGTAGGCAAGTAGACATGGCCATCACTGCTCCAGATGGGGCCTACAGCATCGATAGTGTCCCTGGTGGAGTAGAGATGAATTATGAAATCACGGTCGCTTATGACCCCAGCATATCTGGAGAACTGAATGGCATATCTACTTTCGATATGGTGCTGATCTCCAGGCATATATTAGGCATTGGGAATCCACTAAGTGCGGTTCAAGTGCAAGCAGGAGATGTTAATCAATCCAAAACCTTGACGACCTTTGATCTAGTCTTACTCAGGAGATTGATATTACAACTTGATATTGCAGTAGATGTCCCTCCTTTGGGGTGGCTATTTTATCAGGATGAGAATGCAGGTACTCAAAGTACCTTTACAATTAAAGATTTACTGGAGGACACTGTTTTTAATGTTAGTGCCATAAAAAGAGGAGATATCAATTGGTCAGCTATTTGCAGGCCCTAAAAAATGAAGTATAGTGTATTTTGTATAGCATCACCTGAGCCCATGTTTTAATCCCATGCTACTATCTAAGAAGCCACCGTCTCCTATTGGAAGCGGTGGCTATTTTGTGTCTAAGCTAGTGTATTCAGTAATTAAATACCGAAAGCTGTTTTTACTTGATCAATATAATCTGTTTTCTCCCAAGTAAAAGTCTCCACTTCTTTTTCGATTACTCTACCGGCACCGTCTTTAAGAACCACTGTTTTGGTTTCGGGTGTACGCCCCATGTGGCCATAAGCTGCCGAGTCTCCGTAGATAGGATTGCGCAACTTTAGGCGCTGCTCAATGGCATATGGACGCATATCGAATATCTCTGCTACTTTCTCAGCAATCGCTCCATCATCCATGCTTACTTTGGCTGTGCCGTAAGTTTGGATATAAATATTGGTTGGTTTAGCGACTCCAATAGCATAAGATACCTGCACTAAAACTTCATCACATACACCAGCAGCGACCAAGTTTTTGGCAATATGGCGCGTAGCATAAGCAGCCGAACGGTCTACTTTAGATGGATCTTTACCAGAGAAAGCTCCACCACCGTGTGCTCCCTTACCACCGTAGGTATCTACAATGATTTTACGACCCGTCAGGCCCGTATCACCGTGTGGTCCCCCAATGACAAATTTGCCCGTCGGGTTGATATGATAAGTGATTTGATCATCGAAAAGTGCTTGTACTTTACCAATACAATCTGCCTTTACTTTGGGAATGACAATATTGATAATATCTTCTTTGATTTTGGCGAGCATTTTCTCATCTTCATCAAAATCATCATGCTGCGTAGAAACAACAATCGTATCAATACGTACTGGTTGATTGTTGTCATTGTATTCAATGGTCACCTGGCTTTTTGAATCTGGGCGTAGGTAGGTCATTTCCTTACCTTCTTTGCGGATCAAAGCCAACTCCTTCAAAATGCGGTGAGAAAGATCGAGTGCCAAAGGCATATAATTCTCTGTCTCATTGGTGGCATAGCCAAACATCATACCTTGGTCGCCAGCTCCTTGATCTTCTGGGTTGCTACGCTCAACTCCTTGATTGATATCAGGAGATTGTTCGTGAATAGCAGAGAGTACACCACAGGAATTAGCTTCAAACATGTATTCACTTTTGGTGTAGCCGATTTTGCTGATAACATCTCGTGCAATTTGCTGCACATCTAGGTAAACATCTGATTTCACCTCGCCAGCTAAGACGACCTGCCCTGTTGTAACAAGGGTCTCACAAGCTACCTTTGAAGAAGGATCAAAGCCAATGAAGTGATCTACTAGCGCATCAGAAATCTGATCTGCAACTTTATCTGGATGTCCCTCCGATACCGATTCGGAAGTAAATAAATATGGCATATATTCAGTTTTATTTTCTATCTATCAGTGAAGAAATTACTATCCACTTTGCTTGACAATAGAATAGGTTTTTTGAAATAGGTCGCAAAAATAAGAAATACTATTGAAGTCAATTGCTATCTTCTAAAAGAACTTTATCTAGAAGATGCTTAATTGCTTTTATCTGATAGCACATTCAAACATCGTTTGCACTTCTTCTTTGGTATGCAGAAAGCCTTGAAGATGGTCTCCAACCTGGATGGGGCCGACTCCTGCGGGCGTACCAGTATAGATATAATCACCCATTTGTAGTTTGAAATATTTGGAAACATGCACGATGATGTCTTCAAAAGAAAAGACCATATCCTTGGTGTTTCCATGCTGTACCTGCTCTCCATTTTTATGCAATTCAAATTCGATCGCCTTTCGATTGAGCTTTTGTAAAGGCACAAAAGAACTAATGACCGCAGAATTGTCGAATCCTTTAGCAATTTCCCAGGGATGACCTTTCTCTTTGCATTGCTTTTGTACGTCTCGAGCTGTAAAGTCTATACCAAGAGCAATATCCCCAATATAATCGGCTGCAAATTCAGGCTGAATGTGTCGACCATTTTTAGCAATTTTGATCACAATCTCTACTTCGTAATGAATATCCTGAGAAAATTCTGGATAGTAGAAAGGTTTATTATTCACCAGCAAGGCCGTTGGCGGCTTCATGAATACCAAGGGCTTCTTGGGGATGGCGTTATTTAATTCCTTGATATGGTCAAGGTAGTTTCTACCAATACAAATGATTTTCATTTGTTTAAAAATTTAGCAATTATATAAAGATGAAGCAATTACGAAATTTTTAAAAAATGTAACCGCTTCGCTTTATTCACTTGCGTATTAATGATTTTAATGGAGTTCATGAATCTTCGATTGCGCATAATCTTATTTAATCATCACCGATTGGTGATTTTATGATTAAATAAGATCATGCTCATTTCATCTTATAAAATTTTCAGGTAAGCACCTGTTTTAAAACCGCACATTCATCAGGCCAGCCAATTCTTTCACTTCTTTAACGGTCTCTTGCGCCCTTTGCCTGATTTTGAAAGTAGAAGCTTTAATCTGGTTTTTGACTTCTTTTTTATTGGCCATGATCTCCTGTTTTTGGGCTCTAAATGTAGAGCTAATAGCTACTAGACCATCTGCCACAGCCTCTTTGAGGTCTACATATTTGAGTTGACCATTATTGTAATCTTCCATTAGGGAGTCATGCGCTTCGAATCGCTCGCTGGCTCTCAATAAACTAAACAAGTTGGCTACGCCAGCACTCATTTCTCCCGCTGGAGTATCGCCCGTATCGGTTACTGCTGACTTGACCTGCTTGCGAATCCTTGCCTCTTCTTCCATGAGGTCAATATGGTGTTTGGCGCCTGCACTTTTACTCATTTTGCGACTAGGGTCGGCGGTAGACATCACTTTGGGAATTTCTGTAAAAAGCGTTTCAGGCAATACAAAGAATTCCTTTTTGCACTGTGCATTAAAGCGCTGAGCAATATTGCGGGTTAGTTCCAGGTGCTGTTCTTGGTCTTTCCCCACTGGCACATAATCTGCACGGTATATCAAAATATCGGCAGCTTGGAGGACCGGATAGTCGAGAAGACCAGCAGAGATAAAACCATCTTCGCCTGCTTTATGGCTCTTGTCTTTGAACTGGGTCATACGAGTGAGCATACCATAAGAGGCAAAACAATTAAATATCCAGCATAATTCGGCGTGCTCAGGTACCAGCGATTGGATGAACAGGTTGTCGGCTTTAATGCCACTGGCCATCAGGTTAAAAATCAACTCCCAAGTATTATTTCGCAATTTTTTGGGGTCATACGGCATCGTCATAGCATGATAGTCGACTACACCATAGAAGCAATCGTACTCTTCTTGGAGTGCGACCCAGTTTTTGACTGCACCAAAGTAGTTGCCAAAGTGCATGTTTCCGGTAGGTTGTATGCAGGATAAAACAGTTTTGCGAGACATGGGTCAGTTAATTAATGAGCTGATGAATAATTAGGTTAGTGACTTTGTCGGTTAGAAGCATCGCCTAAACGGCTGCTAGGACCGATATTTCAATATTGACAAATTTAGGAAGATTAGCGACTTCTACCAGTTCCCTGGCTGGAGCAGTATCTTCATTGAAATATTGAGCATAGACTGCATTAATACGGCTGTAGTTGTTCATGTCTGAAACAAAAACAGAACATTTGATGATGTCTTCAAAGGTGAGACCGGCTTCATCTAGGATGGCCTTGATGTTTTCCATCACTTGCTTGGTTTCTGCTTCGATAGTGTCTTGGACCAAATGTCCAGTAGCGGGATCAATAGCGATCTGTCCACTAGCATACAAGGTGCCATTGTGAATGATGGCTTGGTTGTAGGGGCCGACTGGGCTAGGTGCCTTGCTGGTATTGATGATTTTTTTCATGTCATAAAAGTTAAGTAATATCAACACAAATAGCTCCACACCGTCATGGTGAGAGCTATCGAGGCATCATTTTAAAAAGGACGATACAAAACCTAGGGATATACATAAAGAAGCTGTTTAAAGTCTCCTTGTTGGGCTATCAAAAACATCTTTTAAGGCTACTCTTCGTTAATCCCGGAGTAAATCCGGGACATCTATGCGATGCATAGCTTGCGTTTTTTGCCTCGATTAGCCTCA
>JBELML010000009.1:0-91383 GCA_042095835.1 Saprospiraceae bacterium | reverse complement strand
ACTCAGAGAGTCGAGTCTGGGGAATTGTTTTTACTTTTGTCATAAACTAGATTTAATCTAAATAATGGATGATTTGACCATTTCTAGACAAATAAATTGGATGCTAGGTGGTCTTACAGAAAGAGTATCCACTATTCAGGGATACCCAAGAAGAAAAAATAGAAATATGCAAAGAATTTTATTGCTTAGTGCAATCCTTTTTGTAGGCAGCTTTGTCAAGGCGCAGGAGTTTATTCAAGTTTCAGTAGGAGAGGGCTATACCAGCCAGACCTACTATTCCCTTGCTACTCAAGCTGGAGTGACCATTTCCAATGATACTTGGGATTTGGCTTTTACGACTTTTGGTTTGCAAGATGCTGGCATCAGTATCAACGAAGCATCTGGTTCCATTTTTGGAATGCCTACACCCGAATTGGAATTGTATGCGACGACGGCCTCCTCTCTAGCAGAAATCACTGCTTTCGACTCCAGTTTTGTCAGGATTTATAATGATGAGTCTAGTTGGCTAAGCGGTGCTTTTAACAACGATCGATCTTTGATGAATCCTTTTGATTATGGATGGGGTGCCTATAATCCAATGACACGTACGGTAGAAGGTGCCAAGGTTTATGTCATTAAATTGAGAGATGGGAGCTATAAGAAATTTATGATAAGCTCTTTATTGCTCACCACTTATAACCTTTCTTACGCTAATCTGGATGGCACTGATAGTCAGACGGTCTCTTTTGATAAAAATGCCTTTACTGATGGTCTGGCTTATTTCAGTTTTGCCGAAAACAATACCCTTGATATTGGCGTCGGTGCTTTTGATTTTGTATTTACTAGGTACATCACACCGGTCTATGATCCTACTTTAGGTCCTGATACACTAGAGTATCCAGTAACAGGGATTTTATTAGGCCCAGGTATTGAAGCGGTGAAGCTTACCGGCGTAGATACTGACGAGATTTACCTTGAAAACCTACCCAATACTTTTAGTACCAATTTGGATGTCATTGGGTATGATTGGAAGTCCTTCGACTTTGAAGGTGCTTATGTAGTGGCTGATAGCACGGCCTATGTGATCAAAGCCACGGATGGGCAGTTTTATAAATTAGTATTTATCGACTTTGAAGGTTCCTCTACTGGTGTCGCTACTTTTGAACTGTCGCGGGTAGGTACTTTTTCTAGTACAAGTGATCGGTTGAAAGGTGTTTTTAATGAACTCTCGGTATACCCCAATCCGGTACCTGCTCAGGGAAGATTATCTGTGCAGTTGGATTTACAGGAATCACTGGACCGAATCCAGTTAAAGTTGTATAATGAATTGGGACAAGAAATTTGGCACCAATGGGAAAGTGCTCAAAAAGGAGAAAATCTGTACCAAATCACCCTGCCTGCGCATGCTACTCCAATGAATATTTTGAGTATTCAGCATGACAAAGGCGTCCTTAGCCAAGCGATATGGCTGAATAAATAAGCGAATTTTACCAGAGGTATGTTTTGGATACACCGTAGCTTGTTTTCTTATACTTTTTTACCTAGGAACTCCTTCAAAAGAGTGCCCCTTTTGGCTATTGGCCTAGTTTTGGGGATATCCTGCCTAAAGGCACAGCAAGAAAGCAGCGAAGACACGGTGGCTATGTTTTTTGATCTTGATGATGTGGTGGTTACCGCGCAATATGCACCAACAAGTTCAAAAAATGCCCTGCAGACCATCCGTACTATTGATAAAACAGTGATCGCTCAAAGAGGTGCCAACAACCTCGAACAACTGCTTAATCAAGATCCCAATATTAGAATCAGCCAAGACCAAATCCTGGGAAGCGGCCTATCTTTATTAGGTGTAGGCGGTGAAAATATCAAGATTATGATCGACGGTGTACCCGTAGTGGGGCGCCTTGATGGAAATATTGATCTCAGTCAAATCAATCTCAGCAATGTAGAAAGGGTAGAGATTATTGAAGGTCCGATGTCGGTCAACTATGGTACAGATGCCATTGGAGGTGTTATCAACCTCATCACTAAAAAGTCTCAATTATTACCTTTAGAGATCACGCTTAACCAGCAAGTTGAATCCAGGGCTGAAAACAGCACAAGTATTGATGCCGGCCTGAGATTAAATGATCAATTTCTGATTCGCCTGAATGCCGGTCGCGATTGGTTTAATGGATATAGTCCCGATACTTCACGGTCTGTATTATGGAATCCCAAGGAGCAGTGGTTTGTAGATGGCCTCCTAAGGTATGACTTAGGTGGAGACCATTCTTTGCGCTACCAATTTGCTTTTTTTGATGAGGAGGTGCAAAACCTAGGCAATGTGCGTAGGCCGCAGTTCAAGCCCTATGCTTTCGACGATAACTATTTGACCCAGCGGATGAACCAATCCCTGAACCATCAAGGTTCCATCGGGAAACATCATTATTGGCAAACCACTGTAGGATATAATGGTTTTGAACGAATTGTAGACACTTATCGCCACGATTTTGAGGAGAATTTGCGTACCAACCTGGGAGGAGATACGACTCGTTTTGATACTTATATGATGCGCTCCGTTTTAGCGAGCCAGTATCGCGATAGCAAGTGGAATTATCAACTGGGGGCGGATTTGCGCTACGAGCAAGGTGCCGGTGGTCGTATTTTTGATGAGTCTTCTACCGATCCTACAAAAAGTGACATCGGAGACTACGCTCTTTTTGGTAGTTTAAGATATCAGGCCAACCGGGACCTGAGTATGGAGGCAGGACTACGAGCTTCCTATAATAGCCGGTTTGATGTTCCTTTGATTCCTTCTTTCCATTTGAAGTATAGCTGGAGTGATGCCCTTACTTTAAGAGCTTCCTACGGCCGTGGTTTTAGAAGTCCAAGCTTAAAGGAACTCTTTTTAGAGTTTATAGATTTGAATCACTTTATTTTAGGTAATCCCAACTTGGCCGCAGAAACAAGTAATAATTTTCAAGTCCATTTAAATTGGGCAAAAAATATTCAAGAACAGCAGTGGAGTGGCCAACTAGGTTTGTTTTATAATCAGATCCAAGATCAAATTCAGTTGTTTCCTTATGTAGAGCAAAATGGAGAATTGGTCCCTGCTATCAATGAGACCTCTACCAGTTTCGCTTATTTTAATTTAGAAAGAAGTGAAGTGATCGGTGGCCGCTTGAATCTCAACTATCAATATCGCAGTTGGCAACTGGGTTTGGGGTATACGCGTCTAGGTTTATATAACCCAGAAAGCGAAACTTTTTCTGCGGTTCCTCGCTTTACCTTTTCCAATGAATGGAATGCTCGTTTTGCTTTAGATTTGCCATGGTGGTCCTCTCAACTAAACGTTTTCGGGCGCTTCAATGATCGCTTTATTTCTTATTTCCCAACTGTGGAAAATGGACTGTCTACTGCTCAGCAACAAATACAGGATGGTTTCACGATGATCGACGCCAGTTGGGTGCTGCCGCTTTATAACAAGCGCTTGAATCTCAGTTTCGGTGTACGCAATCTATTGGATATTCAGCAAGTAGGCATCTCGGGAGGGAGCGGAGGTGTGCATGCTAGTGGCAATAATTTTCCAGTTGGGCCAGGCCGAAGTTTCTTTGTGAGAGCAAGTCTTAGACTGTTTGATAACCAAGCAGCGAAGTTTAAAAACCCAACATTCGAGGAGCAAGAAAAAGAAGCATTTAGCATTCAGAAAGAGCCCATTTTGCTGTCGAGTTGGATTGAAACGCAGAATAATGGAGAGCAAGTTTTCCAATTTTCTAAACGAAAAGAAGGCGATTGGACCACTCCAAAAACTATTCAAATAGGCCAAGGTGATTGGTTTGTGAATGACTTAGATGCCCCTCAAGTGGCAGCGTTTCCAAATAATCATAAACAGCTATTAGCCTTTTGGTTAGCAAAAATTCCTTCGAGAAATGCTTATGATCATCATCTGATGATTAGCCGATCAAAAAATGGTGGTAAGTCCTGGTCAAAGCCGATGCGCCCCTATGATTCCGAAGTGCCTGCTTTCTATGGATTTGGTCAGCTACATCCCTTATCCAACGGTCGTATTTTGCTAAGCTGGATGGATGGACGCGAGACCAAAGTTTATCACGAGGCTTCTGATAGGTATCATCCTTCTGCTACGGGTAAACTTACTTTACGTTCTGTGGAGATCGACGAAAAAGGAAAAAGATATCAGGAGCATAGGCTCACAAATGATGTCAGTCCATTATGTCCCTATACGCTGCTCAATTGGCAAGACAAACCCACCTTGATCTATCGGGATGCCGAGAATAATATTCAAATCAGAAATTACCTTGACCAGCAATGGCGCCAGCCTAAAATGCTATCTACCGTAGAATGGAAACGCAAAACAACCGCTGGACCAGTGGCTTGTATAGTCGATCAAAATTTGGCAGTAGCCTGGTATGACATCACAGAGGATGCTAATAAAATCCATATTCAATTGATCAATGAAAAAATGGAGCTATTGCAGCAATATTCCATCAAGGCAGAAAACTCCACGGGCAAAATTGACCTAGCTTTCCAGGCAAAAGATAATCAACTGCTCATCGCAAGTAATGAAGGTCAGCAGCTAGTCGTCTACCACCTTAATCTCCATGATGGTAGGGTAGTAGCAGACGCTTTTCCCTTGCTGCAACAGTCCATACTCACCAAACCAATAATCACAAAAGAAGAGGGAATCCCTACAGTTGTTTTCTTCGGTAATGAGCAATTCAATTTAAGGTCAGTGAAGCAATGAGTGAATGCTGGAATCCCCAAGTCACACTGTCCCCAAGCCCCTGCTCTCCAAGTCACACAATCCCCACGTCCCCGTTCCCCGGTCTCCAAGTTTCCCAGTCACACAGTCCCCAGTCTCCCAGTCACTCCGGATACTTCTCCAACCACTGATTAGCCTGAGCGGTATACCAAAAACTAGAGAAGTTTTCTGCTTCAGCAATGGCTTTATAGTATTGGCGCGTCATCTCTTCATTATCCTTTTTTTGATAATAAGAGGCCATATATAAATTAGCGTAAGGATTTTCCCGATCTATCTCCAGCAAATGCGATCCAATGGATAGAACTTGCTGATCAAAGACATCAAAAACACCTAAATCTCGGTAGGCTGCCACATCTTTCAGGAAAATGATATTGTGCAGGGTATTAAGATCACCATAGCTACTGACTTGTGGGTAAGCCCCAAATACAGTCTCTAAAAGTTTAACGCTCTTATTGATCTCTTCGATCTCATAGCGGGCCATGAAGGAAGCGGCCAGCGCCTCGGCTTGTAGTCTTTTTCTGAAAAGTTCAGCTTGGGAATGTTTTTTAATATCCTCCAATACACCTTCCACGAAAATGGGCTCTTTTTCAAGGTCAAATACATAGTTATTGAAAAAACTATGCGCAAATAGGGAGCTAAACACATCGCCATAAATTAAGCGCGCAGGATCGCTCATTAGATTGTTGTTGGCCAATAAAACCAGTGTCAGGTCTTTTTGAGGAACTTTGATGAATAAACTAGAGTAACCATCGTACTGCCCATAGGCCCAATAGATATTTATGCCTTGAAAACTTTGCGAAAAAATACCGTATCCATAAGGGTGTTCTTGATTTAAACCTTCATATAGCAATTGCTTGGAAGCCTCAGTAATCAACTGATTTTGGTCAAGGGCTAAACTCAATTGGTGTAAATTTTTCAAATTGGAAGCCAATCCGGCAGAGGTGGAGTATCCCCATTCAAGGGGGCCTTTTTCCAGCCCATCTTCGCCTAAAACATAGGGTTGGGCAAGGAGATCTTTTCTTTTACCAATACTATTAGAATCTGGGATAGGAAAAGTATTGGTCAATGCTAAAGGACTCAAAATATGCTGTTCGACCAGTGCTTCTAGGCTCGTATCTCCAGCCATTTCTAAAACACGGGTTAAGGCTCCAAATCGGTAACTATAATAGAAGTTTTCTCCTGGTGTTCCTTGAGAAGTATGAGAAAGTACATGTTTGATTTGTACGCCAGGAAAAATCTCTTGATTTGGGAAATATTGTAGTAAAGGAGCATCCAAATCTAATTGACCTGCTTCTTGTAATTGTAAAGCTAGAATACCGGAAAATACCTTTGTTAAGGAAGCAATAGGGAATATGGTCTGCTCATTAACTAAGACCTGATTCTCCACATCACTGAAGCCGCTATAGTGTTCGAAAAGAACATCCTCACCTTTGGCTACAAGGGCGGCAATGCCGGGAATATCGAAATAGGCCTGCAAAGTATCCAAGTCCTTTTTGAAGCCCTGTTCTGCTTGCTGCCCGACATCTACTTGGCTGGGCTGACAAGCGGAAAAGAGCAGAAGTAAGTAGATAGAAAGGTTTAAAGTTGTTCGCATAAATGCAAAGATGAACAATTTTTTGAAGGCTTGCATTTAGGTATAAACAATACATCCTTTTCTTTTGAGATGGGCTAGCCATTGGGGGATTTGTAGATCCATATTCCATCTCAGATCTAGTCGCTCCAGATGGGGAAGTTCAAGTAAAGCTTCAGGTAGGGTTTTTAGATTATTGCCTCTGAGGTCTAACTGTCGGACTTGTTGGTAGTGGACCAAATGATCGCCGATTTCGGCTAGTGCATTATCTCTGAGACTGAGGTACTTTAGCCGTGGAAGTACCAGTGGAAAATCCCTAAGTTGATTTCTATCTAAGAATAAAGCCTCTAGTTTTGGGAGCTTTTCTAAAGTTGCGGGTAAATCTTGCAATTGGTTTTTCTGAAGGTGGATTAATCTCAATTCCTGACAGTTGCCGATACTTGGTGGCAGTGCCTTTAGTGCCGCCGACTCCGCTTTTAATTCGATTAACTTTCCAAGTTGGCCGATAGTTGCTGGAAGGTATTCGATTGGATTTTGGCCAATATTCAAATAGGGGAGTTGCTTTAATTGGCCAATACTAGCAGGTAGTTTGCTTAATCGATTATTGTGTAAATAAAGGAATTGATCCAATTTTTCTAATACCCCAATTTCTTCAGGTATGCTCTTGATTTGATTGTGCCCCAGGTCGAGCATCCGCAAATTTTGCAACTGTCCGATCTGGGGCGATAAGCTGGTGAATTGATTCATCGATAAATTGAGTCTTTCCAATGCCGAGCAAGACCATAGCCTATCTGGTATAGTCGTCAACTGATTCCCAAATACACTAAGGTGATCTACCCTTTGGTCAAAATCTGGAAAAGCTTTTAGTCCCTGTTGATGATGAATAATTCGCATAAAACCAGTTTATAATTCTAGCATAATAGTTGCCGCGCCCTAAACCCAATACCTTAGCGTTTTGGCCTTCTTGATCCTCGAAGATATTCCCAAAAGAAGGGTTTCGCTTAAAACCCACGATAAGCTATACTTCGGAACAACTCTAAATGTACAATAGAAGATCGGTATGGATTACTGCCATCGTAATAATTGCGATTGGCGGAGTTTTTGACAATGATCGTTTGGGTAGTTGGGTTGACGTAGATGTATTGATTAAACACCCCGACAGCCATAAACTCGCCATCTTTTCCAAAAGGAACCCACCATTGATATCCGTAGCCCAAAGCGTTTTTATCTTTGGGCTTGAGATAAGCTTTTCCAGGCCTTGTAGATTTTTTTACCCATTTCTTTGGCACTAATTGCTGCCCTTGCCATTGGCCTTTTTGTAGAAATAGTTGACCTAATTTGCCATAATCTCTTAAAGTAACATTTAAGCCTCCAAGGGCCATTTCCATTTCATATTTATCAGACAACCAGTAGGCATCGTATTCATTTCCTAGGGGCGACCACAGTTTTTCTTGCATATACGCTGTAATGCTTTTTCCAGTCGCTTTGGTGAGGAGCATACCCAAGACATGGGTATTGATACTGACATATTGATTCACCTTTCCTGGTGTTTGAGCGCTTTTTAGGGTGGCCGCAAACTCGTCTTGCGACTCTCCTTGAATAAAAGACATCCACCATCTGGAGATATCCGAATTGGGATCGCTATAGGTTTCGTCAAAACCAATTCCGCTAGCCATTTCAAGAATGTGCCTGATTTTTACCCCTTCATAACCAGAACCCTTTAATTGGGGAAGATATAGATCAATGGGTTCTTGGATACTTTTTATATGGCCTTCCTCTAAAGCAATGCCAATGAGGGCACTGATATAAGATTTGGCCATCGACCAAGAGATGTGTTTACTTTCTTTTTGCTGCCCTTTCCAATATTGCTCATAAATGATGGTATCGTTTTGAATGACCAATAAACCCTGCGTATCAGAAGAATCTATAAATGTGGAGGCCTGAAATGTAGCACCATCAAGTACAAAATTTTGGGGTAATTGGATGTTTTGCTTTTGTGGAAAAATAAAAGGCGCTGTCGATTTTTTTAAAGCCTTTGAGCGAAAATATTGATCCATATGCAAATAGGTAGAATCAATGTTTGCCATATCCATAGCCTGTTGAATGGCATCCAATGGCGCAATGGCCTGGGCAATCGCCTGATGCTGAAGGCTGGGAAGGAGCAAGAAAAGGGCAGCTAGAAAAAATCTTTGCATCTTGTTTTTTTGCCAAAATACATAGATACCTGCTAGCTGCCCAATTATTACCTAAGAGCATGCTAGAAAATTAATCCCTGTTTAGTAGGATGGCCCACTCCGCTCAGGCAATGGATAGGCTCTACGTATTGGTGATAGAGAGCAACATCAGAGGGTGACTAATTTCATTGAAGAAGACGGTCTTCTTGTCAGGCGATTACCTTTTTAGTAGGGCTACCTGGCCCAGGTGATAGTACTCGTGTTGGATGGTGCCATTGATGAGATGCCCAAAGGTGTAGTCACGGGTAGGTACAATTTGCTGGAGAATTTCCTCATTTTTGGATTTAAGGATAGCTACCAGCTCGATTTGATTGAAGTAATAGGCTTCTAGTAGATTTTGCCAATCTTCGGGGCTACTATTATCGAGTGTCTGCCAATCTAAAGGGCCATTCTGTTGGATATTATAATCATCATCACCTAAGAGTCGATGGAGTAAAAACAAGCGCCAGACCAGTAGGTGAGCAATGATTTCGTAAATGCTATGGTGGTGTAGTTTTTCAATAGCTTTCTCGTAGGAGATGTCATTGAGAATATTACGGGCACTCACAGCAACCCAATTGCCGCCATCATAAAGGGTCTCTAATTGATGAATGTATGCTTTGAGTATATTGGTACTGGCGGGCATATTGAAATTTGTGATGATTGGAGGAATTTCAAATCGCTCGCAAGTTAAGCATATTGATGGGGATCGCAAGCAAACTCGGGTGCTTAAAGGTAAAGGAGCTGTTTTGATCATATTTCTCATGAGTAGATGTTATCCAATATCTCAATTGACAAGTCGATATTGAGAAAATGGCTCAAAGCAGCTTATGTTAAAAAGCAAAGCCTTTTTCTCACCCAAGTGGGTACGCCATAAGGTGCAGTTATCTCTGCGGTACTTGCCAATTTAGTATTAGACGGAATGGAAATGGCAATTGATGCGGCTTGTTACATCAAGCATTGGGGGAAGACCTCTCCCATGATTATAGGCTGGCACAGACACATGGTGGCCAAACAGACCTTCCAAGCAGTAGAAAATGTGATATGGGAGATGCTGTGGCGATGGTTGGTTCGTCGGCACAAGGGCAAGAAAAACCTGTATTGGGCGAAGAGCAAATACTTCATTAGACACCAGGGAAAAGATTGGACCTTCTTCGCCTTGAATAAAGAGGGAGATCAAGAGACGATCTATAAAGCAAGTGGTATTGCGATCCAATGCCATCCAAAAATCAAAGTCAAGGCCAACCCATATTGCAAATCATGGGAGCTTTACTTTGAAAATAGGAATGATGAAGTGATGCTCAACAAACTTGCAGGCAAACGAATGATGCGCTATCTTTATGAGAGACAAAATGGCTATTGTCTGGTCTGTAATAGAAAGATCACCTCAATTACGCGGGCGACAATACGCACCGTATTTTCGCCAAGCATCAAGGAAGAGGCTAGACAGCAGAAAACCTGGTGTTATTGCAACCTGTTTGCCACATTCAAGTACACCAGAATAAAAGCTCGGATGCTGCGCTGACCATATGTGTTTAAAATGCTTGAGCTACTTGCTTCGCTGCGTCTACGGCAGCTATGCAGACCGTGGGGGCAATTTCCCAGAAAACGTTTTTACGTTAGTCAGAATTAAATGAAAAATAAAAACATATGTACGATAATTTAGTCTCCTATATAAACAGTCATCTACAAGAAAAAATCAGCCAAAAGTCTATTGAAAAAATCAAGGAAATCTTTAAATATAAAAAGATTAGAAAACACCAATTCTTTCTTCAAGAAGGAGAAGTTTGTAAAAAAGCTGGCTTTATTATAAAGGGAGCAATGAAACAATATACCCTTGATGAAACGGGAAAAGAAAACATTATTGGTTTGTATATTGAAAATTGGTGGGTTTCGGATAGAGAAAGTATGTCTACAAATACAAAATCGCCTTATTTTATTGACGCTGTTGAGCCAACAGAAATATTGATTATCTCAAAGAATGATATAGAACAAAAACTAAAAGAACTTCCATTTACAGTTGAATTAAACAATGCATTAACTGAGCGACAAGCATATCACTTAATGAGAAGAGTTCTTGCTGCAAACACACTTTCGGCAGAACAAAGATTGAGACAATTGGAAAAAGATTACCCTGATTTTTTTCAACGATTTTCACAGCGAATCATCGCTTCTTATTTAGGAATGACCAAAGAAACTTTGAGTAGAATTCGTAGCAGTACATCCTAATTAAGTAACGGACAAAGAATAAGTCTCGTATTTTGATCGAGAAGATTCCCGACGAAAGGTCGGGATAAATTCGTGCCAAGGCAAGGCAAAACCTCCCTGCGCCGAAGCTTCGGTAGGTAGGCGCAGTATTGGTGTAAAAGATTCCATCAAAATCGAAAAGTTATTTTTTGATCGTTACTAAACTGAGTTTATTAAATATAATTAGTGTAGAAAGTTGATTTATGTCAACGTTATTTTTTGACCTACCTCATTGCACTTCGGTACAACTCGAATGTAAATTTGTCTTAGTTTTTTACTATATAAAATTTTGCGACAAATGACAACAGAAATAAAAAAATCAAAAGGTTGGAATATCGGACTATGGATTGCACAGGTCTTAATGGCAGGACTATTTGGATTGGTCGGTATCACCAAGTTAACCACTCCCATTTCAGAATTGGCAGAAATGCTGCCATGGATAACTGAGTCTCCTGAAATGGTTGTCCGATTTATTGGATTATCCGAACTATTGGGTGCGGTGGGTTTAATTTTACCAACTGCTTTACGCATGCAGCCCCAATTAACTAATTTTGCAGCAATCGGCTTGGCAATTGTCATGGTTTTGGCAACTGGTTTTCATGTATACAGGGGAGAGTTTGAGGTAGTGCCTGTAAATATTATATTATTAGGCATTCTTATCTTAATTAATTGGGGTAGAAATAAGAAAGCTCCAGTATTACCCAAGGGAGAATAATACCTAGTTACCATGCAAAGAAAAGAATTCATTAAATCACTTTTAGCTTTCACAACTATGGCCTCATTAACTAGTTTCAAGGGGTATACAGATTCACTCCCTATTCAAGGAAAAAAAATGCCTGTATTATTTACTTCTCACGGGAATCCCTTGGATATTGTAAAAACAAAAGAGGAAAGAGCGTTCTGGAATACCTTGCATGAATTAGGGCAGAAACTGCAAAGTCAATTTGAAATCAAAGCAGCCTTGGTAGTCTCTGCACATTGGTGCACCAACAATGAAACAAAGGTCAATGTATCACCTTCCCAAAAGCAAATTTATGACTATTATGGTTTTCCTGATGAATACTACGATGTTAAATATAGCGCGAATGGAGCACCTGATATTGCAAAAGAAGTCACTAAAATAGTTCCAAAAGTAGAAGCGACAACCGATTGGGGATTGGACCATGGAGCCTGGCCTATGTTAATGCATCTATTCCCAAAAAGTGATGTCCCTGTTTTTCAAATGAGCATCAACTACAATGCTGCTCCAAGCTATCATTACGAATTGGGAAAGCAATTAAAAAGTTTGCGTGAAAAAGGCGTTCTAATTATTGGCAGCGGCTCGATGATACATAACCTACAATTAGCAATGCAGAAATTCCGACAGAACGATATGTCCCTTTTCGGCTGGGAAGCAGAATATGACCTTTGGTTGAAAAAACAGATTGAGTCAAGAAATTTCAAAGATCTTATCAAGTACACTACAAGCCATAAATACGGTAAATTGGCTTCACCTACGCCTGACCATTATGTTCCTGTACTTTATAGCCTCGGGCTTGTTGAAGATAAAGATGAAATTTCATTTTTTTATGACGATGGTTTGTCTCTTCCTGCATTTAGCGAACGAAGTTTTTTAATCAACCAAGTATAAGTTATTGAACTGATTGAGAGAGAAAACTATGCGATATAGACGAAGCTTCATAAAAAAAGGTGTGAATTATCACACCTTTTTTTATGGAAGAAATATTACATTCGCATAGTATGTCGTACAAAAGAGAACTGCTACCAAAATTACATAATACGGTGCGAGAAGAAGTCGCTCGCCACCTCAGGATATACAAAACAACCTGACGAAGACATTGCTGGAAAAAAATGTACCGTTTATGCGAATAACGCAAAATCCGCTGAAGGAGAATCGAAACATATATACTGGAAATACAAAGGTGTTTTGCTAAAGGCAATCAACCGCTTAGGAACAGGATACATTTTGGAAGCTACTACTTTTGAAGAAAAAGCTTTAGACAAAAGCCTATTTTCTGAGCTTGATGCAGTTAAATAGATGGCTGACTGAATAGAATAAGCCAGCAGGTAACAATGTATAGTAAATCATTGCAGCCTATCGGCAGGCTACGCTTTATATACTAACATTGAAGCCAATTATAAAAAATAAAGAAAAAATTCCAACTAAAGAAACGATTGAAAAATTCATCAGCTCGGTTGAAAACGAACCCCATGACAAGGTAATAGAAGAATTTTATGCCGATGATGCATCAATCCAAGAAAACCAGAATAAACCGAGAGTAGGAAAAGAAAATTTAGTTAAAAATGAACAAGGGATGCTATCAAAAGCTTCAAGTGTACATTCAAAATGTATTCGACCATTCTTCCAGATTGAGAACAAAGTCATAATTAAATGGAAATTTCGATTTGAATGGAAAGATAATTCAGTAACTGAAATTGAATAACTAGCCTATCAAGAATGGGAAGGCAATAAAATCAAGCGAGAGCAATTTTTCTACGACCCAAAACAATTCATTCCAAATAAGAAAAGAGAATGAGCATATTGATAGAAAAACTAGCTACAATCGAGTAGATGGCTGGCTAGGTTTTTTGATAAATTACTGGGGCCTATCCGCGACATTCGAGCTTTTGAAAAGCGCTTCTACCAAAAAGTGCGGGATTTGTCTGCGTGGATTCTGTCAGACTTGGTTTTGGGAAAGTGGGTGCAGCCTGGCCTTGGAGTTGGGCGAAAAGCGCAGTGCCTATATTTGATCGAGTGATTAGCATCAATAATAATGATTTCGATTGATTGATAAAAGGAAACAAAATAAATTACTATGAAGTATGGCAGATACGAATATGAAAGAACATTTATAGTAAGTGGTGAAATATTAAAAGAGAACGTAAAAGAGGTGAAAAATCTAACCGATATCTATTTTATCGATACTAAATTACGGTTAAGAAAGATGGAAAAAAAAGGTGTGGTTAAATACAAGCTGACTCAAAAAACGGAAGTAAACCCAGCAAAAGAAGGGATAAAATCAATCAATACCTTGTATTTAACGAAACCTGAATATGAAAAGTTAATGAACTTGGCAGGATACAAAATAGAAAAGAAGAGATACATAATAATAAGGCAAGAGAAACGAATTGGTGTAGACGAAATTGAACTAGAGGGTAGGAAGTTATATTTGGCAGAAATTGAATATGAAACCGAAGAGGAGATGAAAGAAAGCCTTATACCGATTAACTATGAAATGGAAGTGACTAGTGATAGAAATTATAGCGGAATAGCGTTAGCAAAATTATTCTCAAAAAAGAATACGCCATAGAAAAAGCATAAACTATACTTACCCCCAATTTTAAACCAGTGAAATAGGTAAGTAATTCAGTAATTTGGATAAGTTGTACTCTACGGATAGTCATAACTTTGTACTATCAATTATAACAAACAATATTCGTTTATGGTAGCAGGGTTATTATCTAATACAATAGTCAAAGGTGGTGTAGCCCCTTTGTTCGACAATCCCAAAAACTACGGCCTTGAATATGAAGACGTCTCTTTCAAGGCAGCCGATGGTACGAATATCTCTGGCTGGCTAGTTAAAGGTGGTACAGAAAAAATAATCATTCAATCACATTTTGGGGTTCAAGCTTGCCGGGCAGGTTTCACGCCCGAAGGAAAAGGGATGGTCAAATTATGGAATGACAAAATTCCGTTTTTAAAGCATGTCAAACACTTAGTAGATAAAGGCTACTCGGTGTTAATGTATGATTTTAGAAGCCATGGAAAGAGCGATGAGGCAAAGGGTAATTGGGTTTCTTGGGGACCTACCGAAGCACAAGATTTGGTGGCAGCTGTTGATTTTGTTGCTCAGCATCCAGGCTATTCAGATGCTCAAATTGGTTTGTTGAGTATTTGTATGGGCGCTGCCGCAACCACCTATGCTTATGGAGCAAATGACTTGCAAAAGTATAAGAATATCAAAGCAATGGTCGCTATTCAGCCTATGCGTTATATTGATTTTGTAAAGGCTTTAGGTTTACCCGGTTTTTTACAAAGATGGGTAAATACCGAAAACAGCAAACGAGTTGGATTTGATATGCCTTCTAAATCTTTTAAAGATGATGTTCAAAAAATTCCAGTTCCTACCCTTTTAGTACAAAACGACAAGGACGAATATTTGAATAAACAGTCCATTGAGGAATACTACGATAGCCTGAATGTCGAAAAAGATATGCTTTGGTTATCAGGTATTGGTACTAAGCGAGCCGCAGGATATGATTATCTGACTAAAAACCCTGAGAAGATTTTGTACTGGTTTGATGAACACATGACGTGATTATCCACTAAAAAATAGCAATAAAATGGTTAATGAACAAGAAACTCAAATGCTAACGATGTTAGCTCAAGGGCTTTCTATGCCTCCAAGAACACCTATAGTGCGAACACCCAAAGATTATGATATGGAGTTTGAAGAAATTTCATTTGTAACAGAAGATGGTGTGACTATTAAAGGCTGGTTTATTCCTGCTGATTCCAACAAAATAATTATCAGTAATCACTTTTCACCTGCTAACAGATATGGTTTTGCAGGTCACATGGATGGTTTAGGTTTTGCAGGTGGCTTTGAGGTAAACTTTTTACCAAGATATAAAGCCCTAAATGATGCAGGCTATAATATCTTAGCTTATGACCTAAGAAGCCATGGAGAAAGTGGCGACGGCCAAGGGAAGATATCAGGCGTGGGTTACTACGAATGGCAAGAGGTCCTAGCCTCAATTGAGTATGCTAACACTCGCATAGCTTCAGCTGAGATTGGACTTTCCAGTATGTGTATGGGCGCAAATGCAACGATCAATGCAATGGAGCATAAGCTTGAAGCATTTAAGGATATCAAATGTTTGCTTTGTATTGCACCACTTAAAGGGCAAACAACTATTGAAAGACAAGCAGAACAAATGGGCATTGATGTAGCGGATGCGGTTGAAGCATTTGAACCTATTTATAATAGTATTACAGGCTTAACCGTAGCCGACCATAATATTATTCCGAAATTCAAAAATGTCCATATTCCTACTTTCTTTTTTCAAGTAAGAGATGATTCGAATTCACGTTGGACAGACGTACAAGAGATGTATGAACTTACACCTGTTGAGGATAAAAAAATTGTCTATATGGAGGGTACGCCATTACGGTTTAAAGGGTATAATTACTTTTCCGAAAATCCTGAAGAAATGGTGGAGTGGTTCGACGCGCACATGAAGTAAATAAAAAATTGAATTATTTTAATGGTGGTCTTGGTGGTTCTATATTTTTTGACCGTTACTTAGGAATGGGGCATTAATAAAGTATACAAGATTTACGCAGGTGTTTTGCTGTTCAGTGAGGCAAAAAACGCAGGCGATGCAGCGCATCAACGAGGCTTTTTAACGAAACTGGGCGGCAAAAGAACAAGAAAAGATGTTTAATTTATTATTGACTCATTCCTTAGCTTATAAATGGTTGAATGAAGCCATCAAAAGGAGCGTAGAAATTTTTAAACAGATGACAAAGATAATACACATAAATTCAATAAGTGAAGTCCATAATGTTTTCGGATTTCCAAAACCGAAGCATCCACTTGTTTCGGTTTTGCCTATTGACGAACGAATGACCAAATTCGATTATGGCGATTTGAGTTATACTTTTAGTTTTTATCAAATCAGTTTAAAATCTGAAATTAAAGGTACACTGACTTATGGCAGAAATTCTTATGACTTCAATGAAGGAACAATTACTTTTATCAAGCCCAACCAATTGGTAAAAGTTGAGAATTCAGAAGATTATAAAGGAGGAAGTGGGTGGACCTTAATTTTTCATCCTGACTTAATTAGAAAATCGGAACTGGGCAGGGCTATTGAAAAGTATTCGTTTTTCAATTACGAAGTACATGAAGCACTCCATTTGTCAGATGACGAAAAGCAGTCTCTAACAGAAATAGTGAATAAAATTGAAAAAGAATACGAACGGAATATTGACAGACATAGCCAAGAAATAATTATTGCCAATATCGAAATGATTTTGAAGTATTGTAAAAGATATTATGACCGTCAATTTTTCACAAGGACAAATCTGAACCAGGACATCCTCACAAGATTTGAAAGGGTTATACGAGACTATTATTCATTTGACGAAACAGTTGATTCAGGAATTCTATCAGTAAAATATTGCGCTCAAAAAATGTCAATGTCTCCAAATTATCTGGGCGATTTGATTAAGAATGAAACAGGAAGGACAGCCAAAGACCATATTCAAGAGTACATTATTGAAAAAGCAAAAACGAAAATAATCGGAACGAATCAATCAATTAGCGAAATTGCATATAGCTTAGGGTTTGAATATCCACAAGGCTTAAATAGGTTATTTAAAACCAAGACAGGAATGAGCCCAAAAGAATATAGAAACCTGAATTAGAAGAGAAAAGAACCTTGTGCAAAACCAAGCAGACGCTCCTGACTCCTGGAGCTGAAATAGTCACGATAAAATCTGACAGTTTGGTTAGTTTAGAGTTACCATAACTTTAAATAACAAAACAAGATTTACCATGACTACGCAAGACAAGTTAATCAAAACTAAGTTAGGACTACTAAAATTAGCAGCCCATTTAAACAACGTATCTCAAGCCTGTCGGACGATGGGTTATTCCAGAGATAGTTATTACCGTATCAAAGAACTCTACGAGACAGGAGGCGAAGCAGCGCTACAAGAACTTTCCAGACGTAAGCCCAATCGAAAGAATCGAGTTGATCCACACATTGAAGAGCAGGTTCAGGCCATTGCCCTGGAGTTTCCGGCTTACGGTCAAAAGCGAGCCAGCAATGAACTGGCAAAAAAGGGAGTAACGGTGTCTCCTGGTGGGGTAAGAAGTATTTGGCTTCGACACGATTTAGAGACCTTCAAAAAGCGCCTAAAAGCACTGGAGGCCAAAGTAGCTCAGGAAGGTATGATCTTAACAGAAGCCCAATTAGTTGCCATGGAAAAGGCCAAGAATGACAAGGAAGCCAAGGGTGAAATTGAGACCCATCATCCTGGCTATTTAGGCAGCCAGGACACTTACTACGTAGGCAATATCAAGGGCGTTGGACGTATCTATCAGCAAACCTATATCGATACTTATTGTAAGGTTGCTCAGGCCAAGCTATACAGTACCAAAGATGCGATTACTGCCGCAGAATTACTCAACGACCGCGTCATTCCAATGTACGAAGAGCAAGAAATTCGTTTACAGCGCATACTGACGGATCGCGGTACAGAATACTGCGGAAAAGTAGAAAAGCATCCTTTCCAGCTTTATCTGGATCTGGAGGATATTGACCATACCAAAACTAAGGCTAAATCACCTCAGACCAATGGTATTTGTGAACGCTTCCACCGTACGATTCAAGATGAATTTTATTCCATCGTTTTCCGTAAAAAACTCTTTACTTCTATCGAAGAATTACAGCAAGAACTGGATACCTGGATCAAATGGTACAATGAAGAAAGGACGCACTCCGGAAAACATTGTTACGGAAAAACGCCCTGGGAGACATTTATTCAATCAAAACACTTAGCTTTGGAAAAACAGGTAGATGAGCTACCTTGGCGGGCCGGCGAAGCTCGTTCCATTGACAAGCCCCTCTTAAGCAATCAAAGCGAGGGGTTGGCAAAGGATCGAGATTCTTCGGAAGAGCAGAATCAATCACAATTAATCGGACAGTAAAATCACTATTCTGACCACTGACTGTCAGATCAAGTCGTGTCTATTACAATTAAGTGTAGCCTAAACTATACACACTTGCTGCGAGACTTTTGCAATACAATTCAGGATCAAAAGCTGCTTTGGTAACAGCGAAGATAATTTTGAAATAGCTCCTGATGAATTTACCGTTTTTTTTTAGGTTAAACGCATCAAATCTACGTTGGTATAGTTTTTAAGACCTCAACGTAGTTCCATGCTCGTAAACTACGACTTATTCCGTATTTTTGATTTTGATACGTTTAACCTAAATCATTTCTAAAAAAAGTAATCTAATGAAAAAATCACGTAATTTAAATCAATGGACATTTTTATTCTACTCCTTGCTAGGTATAGCTCTAATAGCTTGTGAGAAAGAGGATTTCCAAATTAATGAAGACCAAGCAGCCTTATTGATGGAAGAAGATTTACTAGATGACCAGGCATCTCCCTCCAGATGGACTTCAGATGACAGAAACTATGGCGCCATCGCTACATTTGGGGGAATTAATGGTAAAATTGGAAAAATTATTGATGCCCAGCGAACAGTAGCTAAGGAGAAGATAAACAGTTTTGCAGACTATAGTACAGACAAAGCAGCCTTCATTTATGTAGACTTAGATGAATTTCCATATCAAGGAGAAACATCCATCAAAGACTTCATATATGATGCACACCAGGTTAATGCCTCACTAATTTTTGAATCTGGTACTCGGAATCAAAAAAAATTCAATGAATTAGGCTTCTTCACAGAGGAAATTCCTTGTGGCATTGTTGTACTTGAAAACTCTAAAAATTCTAAACAGTCTCTTTTGTATTATTTACCTGATACCTTAAGTGACGCATCCCTGATTAACAGACTAAGCATGCATCCCGTAAAGGACATCAATGAAATCAGTTTGAGATCAAATGGAAGTCCTAGTATTGAACTTATTAGGGAGGGTAAGAGGTGTTGCAGGCGTCATCCAAGAACAAAAAAGTGTTTATCCTATTGTTATGATAACGTGTACATTAAAGCAACAAATACAATTTATCTTCCAGAAGACAATAACAGATGGGAGTATAGAATGGCTGACGCAGATTTTAGTGCCGTGCGAGCACAATTAAGTACAATGGGGGAAACAGAATATGAGATAATTAAACCTAGTTTAAGATCTTGTAGCTCAGAAAACACCTCTGATACTGGGCCAAGATTTCTTTGTGGTGTGTCTTGTAGCTTTGACGAAAGAGTTTCTTATACAAATTCTTATTCATTGGGCATGAAACTTGGCGGTAAATTTAATTCCGGGATATTCAGTTTTCTTAAAGAGCTTACATTTGAAGCTAACGCTTCTATTGGTCGTTCTAAAACAGAAGGAACGGCATCTGGCATTTCCATAGATATGGATGAAAACAATGTGTGGTTCGCAACCGCTAATGTTATACAACAAGTCTATGGGGAAAACGAAGGTTATTTCACAGGTAACGCAACTTATACCGTCCAGCGAAGAAAAAAAAGTGGCTCAAAAAGACATTGGCGATCCTTTAGGGAAGTTAAAGTTAATTTAGTCAATTTCGGTCCTGAAAATAACTGGAAGGGAATGCAACCATTAAAATCCCCTCCATTCTTAGCTTGGAATATAGATTTGCTAAGACCCGATGAATATAAAGATGCCTGTGATTAGTAATGTAAAGAAGCACATACCTACTCATGATCTCAGATTATCATGTAAACAGTAAGCAATAGTTCCAGGAGATATGGGAAGAGCGCAAAATTGTGCTCTTCCCTTTTTGTTCAGAGTTTACTCTTATTTAGTAATTTGGAGCCAAGAAGCGCCTATCCTACCAAGAAGTTTAGAGCTAAACCTCCACCATCAATAAAAACGATAAGTCATTTTTAGTAAAAAAGTATGCTTGGGTCTAATCCCTAGCAACTGTTGATTGACATCCTCTATAAAACGAGCGCTGGGCATACCGTAGTCGCTTGCATTTTGAGCCCAAACCAAGAATATTTCGGAGCCTGCTTTGTATTCATATCTCAAGACCAAATTAGATTGAAACTGAACAAAACTAAAATCTGGATTGTGGAATTGATAATCCGTATGCCCATCTCTATCTTCATCTATTATATAATTCCCTGAACTGGCATCTTCAGATAATTGGTCGGTATCAAAAAAAGCTAATTGTTCCGAAAAAGAGTTGGCTAATGGATGTTGCACATAGTTGAAACCCTTATATTTTCCAGTAGACACAAACGGTTGGCCATAATATTGAATGGTTAAATCGGGACTAATGGTATAGTTTAATCTTAAGGCTAAACTTAAGGTTTTTTGGTCGAGGCGAGCCGTAATATAGCGGCTTGCCCCTCCATTTTGAGTAGTGCTTATGTACTGTAATCTCTTATTCGTGAAGGTGTAACTTGGCGATAAAGAGATATTGAATTGATCAAGGGGTTGGTACCTCAAGGCTAGGCTATTTTCTAATAAAAAATAACTGTCGCTATTGCCCATTTTTGTCCATCCATTATAATAAAAGGATAGTTTTTTTCTTCGGTCTGAACCTAATCCCCAATAAGCACCATGCTGGTCAGGCATCTTTATTCTCGGACCTCCCTGTAGAAGAGAACGCGAATAAATATGAGGCTGGATGAAAAATCCCAGGTTCGCGCTCCAATTATTTTTAAACACGCCTCTCATTTCCATGTCCCAATCTGCAAAATTGATTCTTCCTCCAAAGTCTGCAAATATCCAATGCTTATATTTGATCACCGCGCTACGGAATACAGAGAAGGGTTTGAAAAAATTGTAATCAATACCTGCATAGTTAAAGATCACATCTGCCTCCCGCATAAAGCCCATATCATTTAATTCTAATTCGGGAGAGCGCCAAGTTAATCCAGTCTCAAAAGTCAAATGACCACTCCCTACTTTCCCGATTTTAATATCTCCTCCATGCCCTGTTAAAGAAGTTCTATTCGGATTGACAGGCGCATAACTAGCATCTGGCTTTTGAAAAAGATGCGGAATAGATGTTTGTGTTTTTAGGATCGCGGCTTTGCTTCCTTGAACATGACTTCCGATAAAATTAGCGCCGACATAGTAGTTTCTATTGTTCCATTGGTGGAAAAAGTCGAGCCCAAAGGTCGTCGCATTTTGATGTAATAATGATTCCAGCGGTTCGTCCAAATCCCTATTCGTCGCAGTTAGTATTCCGCCTATGAAGGTATTTCTATTGTTAAAGTCCTTTTGAACCCTTGCGACAAAATAATTAGTAAGAGGTTCAATAAGCCTTGCTCTATTATTGGTGCCATCAGAAATTTGAGCATATTCTGTAGCGGTAATGGCCTCTAATATACCAATAGATAAGCCTTTTTGGGTTTTACCTCCAAATTTGGCCGCTCCTAAAATTGTGGTCCGTTCAGGTGCTTCTACAAATTCATTCGATAATTGCTGCGCACTTCCGTGGGGTTTGCCTCCAATCCTTCGAGAATAAAAAAGGTTGTCATTATTGTAAATGCTCCAAATTTTAGGCGTGGAAAATTGGTAGTTTAAGATCTCTTTATTTTCTACAAAAAAGGGCCGCTGCTCCGCAAAGAAAAGTTGGAACCCATCCAAAGCAATAGCGGAGGGGTCGGCCTCAACTTGCCCAAAATCAGGGTTAATCGTAAAGTCTAAGGTGAGGTCATTGCTGAGACCTATTTTTCCATCCACCCCAGCGGTCATTGTGGTTTTGTTTTTTGATTTAAAAGGATTTTGTGGTTCTTTTTGAAATGATTCAAATGAAGTGACTACATAAGGTTGAATTTCCATTAGCTTTTGAGCGCCTAGATTTTGGAGTCCTTCCAATGTGCCAAACTCACTGACCCAACCAGAAGCGTTTAAAGGCACTCGTTGCCAAACAGCAGTTTCTTCTTCCTTAAAATATTTTCTACGTACTTGTAATCCCCAGCTTGTACTTTTTGACTTTCCAAATCTCAATTGACTAAATGGGATTTTCATTTCTGCTGTCCAACCGGCTTCATCGACATTCGCTTTGGCGGACCAAATAGGATTCCAAAAAGGATCCTCATTTGCTCCATTCATGGAAATAATTTTATCTCCTCTAACTCCAGCAGCCGTTAAGCTTATCGAAAAAGCGGAACGCAAATCTCCATTTCCATCTAAACTTACTTCTACCCAATCACCTTCAAAACCATCTCGTCTCGACATCCTTTGATTAATGGAACTAGGATCTTGGTCATACATCCTGATACCGATGTATAAATATTTGGCATCAAATAAGATTTTAAAGGCCGTTTGCTCAGAAGGAGGGGCATTTTCATTGGGTTGTCGCTGGACAAAGTCGGTTTCCCAGGTACCTATTTCCCAAACGTCCTCCACCAATTGGCCATCTATTTCCGGTTTATGCTTGTCCAGAATAGAAATAGCCCTACAGCTTCTTTTTTCTACCAGCTCTTGACTTTGAGCAAAAGAGGTCTTTACAAAAAAGAGCAAGAGAATGGCCAGGTAGCTTATCAAGTGAAATGAATGTGTCATCATTATTGTTAATTGGTGATCTATTCAGCAAAACTATTGACACAGCCACTCGAAGGAAAATTTTTAGATTGAGCAATCTTGATTCGGTAGTTGAAACATTCTCAATGAAGGGCTGCGGGTATTCCATTATCTTGCAGCTATGGAACTTAAATATTACAGGCTCATCAAGACCATCGCTGAAGAAGGGAGCATTGCGAATTCTTCTGAGAAGTTATTTTTGACGCAATCGGCATTGAGCCATCAATTGCGGGAACTGGAAGAGCGATTAGGTTTTAAAGTCTTTCACAGAAAACGAAATAAGTGGATACTGACAACAGAAGGGGAGGAGCTCTATCATTTGTCGGTGGAATTATTTGCTGCCATAAAGAAGGGATTTAGTAAAATCGAGCAAATCAAAGAAGGCTCAAAAGGCAAAATTGAATTAGCGGTAGAATGCCAATCTTTTTTCCATAGCCTTCCGGGTTTTATCCAAAAAATGGGCTTGCTTTATCCAGAAATCGATATAACACTTAATATTGGCTCAAGGCATGAGATGGTTACCAAAATAAATTCAGATGAAGTAGACATCATGATGTCTACCTACCAAGCCCTTTCGGATGATTTGTACAGCATCGAGGTTTATCAGGATGAGATTTTTGCGGTGGTCCACAAAGAGCATCCATTTAATGAAGAGGAGTATATATCTCCAAGTAGTTTTACAGATGCCCATTTAATTATCAATTCTTTTCCATTGGAAGGGGTGGCCATATATGAGCATTGTCTGCGAGCAAATAAGGTGATACCCAAGAAAATATCTGCGATTCCATTTACGGAACTCTCCCTAGCAATGGTTGCTGCCAATCTTGGGATGATGTGCTCTCCGAAATGGCAGTTGAAAAATTTCAAATTATCCGAGGACCTAAGAATGAAACGTATCGGACCGAATGGTGTAAAACGCAGGCATTATATGGTCGTCAAAAAAAATGCCCTTTCTAAAAAGTATATCGACAATTTTATTTCTACTTTTAAAGAGGAATTTATTGAAAAACTGCATGGGAGTTGAGGAGTGTGGGTGCGTAGCAATACATAAGGAAGAAAGTATAAGCTCTCATGTTTCAGTGAAAAAATTAAGGGTATGAAACAGTATTTAGTCGTGTTTGTTTTTTTTGGGATGGTGACCACTACGTTTAGTCAATCAATTGACAAGAGCAGAGTAATTGTGCTTACCGATATTGAAGCTGATCCAGATGACACCCAATCATTGATTAGACTTTTTTTATACGCCAATCAAATAGATATTAAGGGGTTGGTAGCTACTACCTCTTGTTGGCATACTGATGAAGTGAATCCAGCATCTATTGTCAAACTTATTGAGGCTTATGGGAAAGTCCAGCCTAATTTACTTCAACATGAAAAGGGTTTTCCAACAAAGGGCGAATTGTTAAGCCTGGTAAAGAGTGGTTTGCCTAAATATGGTATGATGGGTGTTGGGGAAGGTCTGGATTCGGAAGGTTCAGAATGGCTTATTAAGGAATTAGAAAAAGAAGATGATAGACCTCTTTGGGTTTCTGTTTGGGGTGGCGTAAATACTTTGGCACAGGCTCTTTACAAAATCGAAAAAACAAAAAGCAAAAATAAGGCTGCAGAATTGATTGCTAAACTAAGGGTATATACCATTTCAGACCAAGATGATAGTGGTATTTGGATTCGAAACAATTTTCCTGACTTATTCTATATTGTTTCACCTGGAGATCACTACGGAAGCGCCACCTGGACAGGCATAAATGGTGTATTTGAGGGAATCGATAACAGCACCATCAGCAATAAATGGTTGGCTGAGCATATACAGCAGGGGCATGGCCCACTTGGTGCTGCCTACCCTGACGTGTCTTGGGGTGTAGAAGGTGACACACCAGCATTTTTATCACTGATACCAAATGGTTTAAATAATGCCGAACGCCCTGAATGGGGAGGCTGGGGAGGACGCTACGAATTATATAAACCAGATTTTTCAGCAACTAAAAAAGGCGGGTCTATTGTCACAATTGCTCCTGAAACAAGACCCATTTGGACAAATGCCATAGACCACTACATCCGCTATATTCCAAGTGCCTATGGGAGGACTGTTAAAAAAGATACCACTGTTTTCAATGGGTACAAAGAAAGCTTATGGCGCTGGCGAGATGATTTTCAACATGATTTTGCAGCACGTATGGATTGGAGCATTATGTCATTTGAAGAAGCTAACCATCCGCCTATACCAAAATTAGCCCACCCTGAAAAAATGATCCTAAAATCTGGGGAGCCTTTTGGTTTGAATGCTTCAAATTCAACTGATCCTGATGGTGATAATTTGAGCTTTTTATGGTTTCCTTACCTCGAGGCAGGCAGCTATAAAGGAGCATTCGAACTCGGTCAACCTGAAAATGCCAATACCATTCATGGAGTCGCTCCTATAGTAAATAAGACAGAAACGATTCATATAATCCTAAAAGTAACAGATAAAGGAGAGCCATCCTTGTCGAGATATAAAAGAATCATCCTACAAATAGAAGCTCAATAAAAGAAATATAACGCCTGACCTTATAGGCGGCAATGAGTTTTAAAGCTAGGGAACGCCTTTTTGAGGAGTATTGGAGCTGAAATAGGAAGCTCTACAAAGGTTTTACTTTGACGGTAGGCAGCCCTGGCTTCTAGTGTAAAATAAGTCCTATAATTTTACGTTTCTGCAAAATCTATACTCTTATTTGAAAAATCCCTCCAGTATAGAGTGCCTTAGGCTACGTTACCTTTACATCGTCAATTCATTTCAGAACTTTAAATGATTAAACAATGAAGTCTATTCAAATTGCGATGATGTTGCCTCTTATCATTTTATCCTTATCCTGTACTGCCCAAAAAACCGATCTTGGGCAAGAGGAACAAAAACTAATGGAATTGTCTCGGGAGTGGGCAGCAGCAGCTCAAAGTGGAAACCCAGATAAAATATTAAGTTATTGGTCTGAAGATGCTATTTTAATGACACCTGATCAGGGCAAGTTAGTAGGTCATAAACAGTTATCTCAAATGCTTGAAAGCGTTGGAGAAATACCTGGATTTGAAGTCAACTGGGTGCCTCAAAAAGCAATTGTTGCAAAGTCAGGAGAATTAGGATACGTCATTGCACACAAGTACTTCAAGATACCTGATGAAGCAGGAAATCTAAACACTTATTATTTTATTGAAGTTGGGATTTGGGAAAAACAAAATGACGGAGCGTGGAAAAATACAATAGATATTTATAATCCCGACCCTTCTATCACCTCATTAAAATAAGGCTGGTGAGCGCAAAGCATAAAATGTTCATGAGGGCTACTCGCCCTCAGGCCATTTATATTAGCCACTATTACTTTAATACATTAGGCTTATAATAGGATTTATAAACTGAGAATATTGCAATCTTTTATGAGGAGTTGATGCCTAATAAAAAACCAGAAACCAATGATTAAATTCTTCCGGGTAATTCGACGACAACTTCTAATCGACAGGAAATTCACTAAATATTTAATCTACGCAATTGGTGAAATTGTCTTAGTTGTAATAGGGATATTGATTGCATTACAAATCAATAACAACAATGAAATTCGAAAAAATAGAGCAAAAGAAATTGGATGTCTACAAAACATCAAAGAGGATTTGATGATCAATAACAAGAAAATTGATGATTTGATAGAGAGAAGAATAAAAAAAACGGAAACTGCTAAAAAAATAATTAGTTACATTGAAGGAGGCCCAGTAGACGATTGGCATACTTTAAATGAAGAAACCATTCAAATCTTTGCATGGTCAAGATTTTATCAACACAATTATACTTTTCAAGAATTAATATCCTCTGGAAATCTATCTTATATTACTAACGATAGCATAAAGACCATGCTCTTCGAACTAGAATCAACTTATAAACAGCTCAAAGCAGAAGAAGATCACTGGCGATTTGACTCCGAAGAACTTATCTTTAAAACAGCCTATAATGATATAGATTTTCATTTGACGCTTAGAGATCATTGGGGTGAAAAAGTCATTTTATCAAGAGAAGTTTTTAAAGATTTCTTTGCAAATAAAAAAGCTAAGAATGGATATGTTATGGCCGTGGTAGAATTTAAAATGATGAATAGTCACCTTAGAAAAATGACATCTATAATTGAAGAATTAATGGAACTTATTGACAAAGAAATAAAAAAATAAAAATGGGTCTCCAATGGCTAGACGGTCATTGACTCCATTCGCCGATTACTGTCTTTATCCAAATCGGTAGGGGTTATTGAATAATTATCTGGCAAAACCGAATTTATTATTCTATCTTAATAAAAAACATCTAAAATGAAAAAAATTGGTATTATCGGTGGTGCTGGCTTTATTGGAAGCTATAACACCAAAAAATTTCTTGAAAGTGGATATAAGGTAAAAGTATCGACTACAGATCTATCTAAAAAGGAAAAATATGGGCATTTGAAACAATTGCCACATTCCGAACATTTGGAAATTGTGCAACTTGATGTTGAAAATAGACCACAACTTCAAGACTTTTTGAGCGGATGCCATATGGTAGTTCATGGGGGTACCCCTTTCCAACTCGATGTTAAAGATCCAAAAACAGAATTATTTGACCCGACGATCAAGGGTACAGAAAACTTTCTTGGAGCCATTCAAAAAACACCTGGCATAGAAAAGGTGATATTCATAGCTTCGGTTGCCGCCTATAATACTAATTTCCCACTTCTCCCAAGCAATAAAAGCGAAGGCGATCAGATTAATGAGGACGACGCCCCATTTATGAGTGAAGAAAGTCACCCGTATGCGCAAGCAAAATTTATTGCTAATCAGGCAGTCGAAAAATTCATTGCGGATAACCCAAATTTAGGTTTTGAAATTGCCACCGTATCTCCTGTGGGAGTAATGGGTAAAGCCTTGTCTCAAAGACAAGATTCCACTTCTATGGGCTTGCAATTTCTTTTCAAAAATAAAATTGCACCCAATCCTTTTATTCAAATGTTCTATGATCATAATATCTACTTTGCCATTGTAGATGTAGAGGACGTTGCAGAAGGGGTTTATAAAGCGGCAACGACAAAAGACCTGCACGGGAAAAATTATCTATTGTCGAGCGAAAGCTATCAAGTCTCTGATATTACATTAATGTTAAATAACAAAGATCCAGAGGGTCAACCGAAAATGGTTTATAGAAACGACCTCGCAAAGAAAGAACTAGGGATTGATTTTAAACCTGCAAAAGTGCCCTTAAACAGCTTCGCTGAATAGAATAAGGAACCAACAAACCATACCTGAGTTTATACTAATTGTCAAAAGCCTCTAGATAAATAGGTGTATTTTCCGAAAAATCACTAATTTTATTTATAGAGTCTAGTATTACACCTAAGAAGTAGACAATGAGCTCTGAGCCGTCAAGATCTTTTTTTAACAGTTTTGCTCCAATCCCTTCTACTACCATTCTAGGAAGGGGGCAGGAGATAATTGATATTCTTGGATTGCTGAAGAGCCATCGTATCGTGACCATAACTGGGACTGGAGGAATTGGTAAGACGAGGTTGGTTATCGAAATTTGCCATCGAATAAATATAGATCTTTGGGATAATGCTTATTATGTTTCCATGGCTACCCTAACTGATGCCAGAGCAATTATTCCAACGCTGGCCAATAAACTAGGCGTACTGGAATCAGCAAATAGATCATTAGCAACGGGCATTTACGAAAATATTTCGGTTAGCAAGACATTACTGGTTATAGATAATCTTGAGCATATTAGCTCAGCTCCAATTGAAATTGCGGAGCTTATCCTTAATTGCCCAAATGTACATATCTTATGTACGAGTAGAACACCATTAAAAATAATTGCTGAACAGGAATTCGCTTTGCATACATTACCACTTCCATCTCAAAGTAGGTATGACTCCTTACTAGAATTTCCCTCAATCGAGCTTTTTGTAAGAAGTGCAAAAAAGGTGAACCGAGCATTCGAACTGACCATTGGAAATTTCGAAACTATTATAAAAATATGCAAATATTTAGACGGATTGCCCTTAGCTCTGGAACTCGCTGCATTCCGACTGAAAGTACTCAGTCCAAGTCAGTTATTAAAGCGCCTAAGCAAGGCCTTGAATATCTTGTCTACGGACTTTAGGGACATTCCTCTACGGCATAAAACATTAATAAATACAATTCGGTGGAGTTTTGATCTTTTAAATAAAAAGGAGAAAGTACTTTTTAGACGATTGAGTGTCTTTAAACAAGGATTTAGTATAGAAGCTGTAGAACAGGTATGCTACGAAAGCGGTGGAAAAAAAGAATGTATTGAAGAGCTATCTTCATTAGTAGATAAAGGTTTAGTCCAAAGAATAGATAGTAATGCTCGCTTTACTCTTTTACAAACCATAAAAGATTTTGCAAAGGAAAAGTTGTCTTCAGCAGATGAAATGGAATCCATATCCATGAAGCATGCAGCATTCTTCTATGATATGACTGAGCTAATTAAGGAAGGGACACAAGGAAAACAGCAGCAAGAGCGCATGAACTTAGGAGCTCTTGAAGAAGCAAATATTTTAGCTGCACTTGATTTCTTATTGCTACAAGCCAAATTGACCAATAACCACGCCCGAGAGCTTGGCCTATTGATATGTGGCAACCTTTGGATGTATTGGCATATTACAGGAAAACATAAAACCACCAAAGAATATGTTTATTCTTTTTTTGATACAACAGAAAATCAAAGCTTAAGTCTAGGCGAGAGTAGTGCTCTTTTTAGTGCATATGTTGCGCACTTCACACTTGGAGAAATAGATCAATGCGAGAAAGTCGCTACTCGCTTATTTAATATGGTCAACCACCTAAACAATGAACTTGAAATGGTGAAAGGGTACATTGTATTAGGATTTAGTAATATGTTCTCAGACATCGAACAAGCACTTCAATTTAATGAGAAAGCGATCCAATTGGGTAGGCAAACAAATAATACCTACTGGTTAGGCTTTTTACTTTGGCAAGCTGGGGCTTTTAACCTTATAGCCGGAAAGCTTAAAAGGGCTAAAGAAGCCTATTCCGAATCATTGAACCTTTTTTTAAGCCTGAATGATAATGAGGGAAAGGGGATTGCGCAAAGCGGCTTATCTATGTTGGAATTTATTGCTGGCGACTATGATACAGCCTTATCCCTTTATTTAGACTGTTTAGCCGCTTTTAAAACAGTTGGAGATCGTCCCGAGCAAGCACGTATACTCAGTGAAATCTCCTGGGTCTATCTAGCTAAACAAAATACTGATTCAGCATTAAAATATGCATTGGAATCGATTAAAGCCTATCAAGAGGTAGGAAGCGATAGAGGTATTGGTTTATCCATGAATGGTTTGGCAGCGTTCGAAGCATTAAGAGGACGTCCAAAGAAAGCTATTGAAATTGCTACAGCAGCCCTTATTTTCGCAAGCCAAAAAGGTATAGCTGTTGAATATGGTGCAAATAATCATGGGGAAGTTTATATAGAGGATGCAAAAAAGAAATTATCTAGTTCAGATATAAAACAAGCTATTGAAGTAGGAGCTAATTATACCCTGAAAGATGTATTGGATATAGTAAATAGCGATCTTGACTATTCTAAACAAGTCGGGTATGGTACAGCTGAAAATACTTTTATTAAAAAACTACAAATTGCTATTGATAAGAATTTGAGTGATGCGGATTTTGGCGTCAATCAGCTATATGATGCCGTTTTGATGAGTCAAATGCAAGTCTATCGCAAGTTGAAAACACTGACTCAACAAACCCCTTCTCAATTCATTCGAAGTTACCGTTTACAAAAAAGTAAAGAGCTATTAACCTTAAGCGATAAAACTATAGCAGAAATCGCTTACGAAGTAGGTTTTACAGATCCCAATTATTTTTCTAAAGTATTCAAGAAAGAATTTGGTAAAACGCCTAGAGCATATCGAGGCAATTGAATGCTTGGGCTTTTTCTATTTTATTGGTATTTTGTATCTCTAATCTATTGATTATTAGTGTATTAAAAGATGATACAAACAATATGCGCCCTAAGCTAATAGTTTTTTCTAGCCTAGCTTTTCTTTTTGCGCTTCTTAGACGCTTTAGCTAGTGGATTAAATTCGAGACATTTTTGTACCCAATAGGCTAAATCATCTTCTAAATCAAAGCCCTCTGATTGTATGAATATATAGCCCCGCATGGGCCGACCAGTAAAATCCATGGGGAGCACATGGTGTCTTTCGATCGCATCAGTATAGGCTGCTTCTCCAATCCGGGCCATTAAAAGGTGGTCATTGAGCTTTTTATCCAAATGGATGCCACAGAGCATTTTCCCATCCACTTTAAAGCATAAGCCTCCCATCATTTTTAATTCTTCAAATTCCACCTTTTCACTGTGGAGCGTTTGGCGGATTCTTTCTGCTTGGTACTCGTCGTAAGCCATTCTAGAGGATTTGGTTAGAACAGCTTAAGTATAAAACAAAAAGTTTGTAAATTAAAATCCAAAAGCCATTTCTGTTCGTAATTTCTGCATATTTTTTACTTAACGATTCCTAGTTCGAAAACACTTTTTGCGCAAGCCAATACCGCTTCTTCATTGGGTATGGGGTCCCAGCCAAGTTGAGTTTTGGCCTTGTTGTTGTCGACTTTTCGCTCAATGCCTAAATCAATCAGTATAGGCTTTAAAGAGGGGGCAATATTAGCGAACAATCTTACTACTAAATTGGGTAAAGTAAACTTGGGTACCTTCCGATCGGGGTAAGCTTTTTTTCCATAGCTGCCACTTCTCTAAATTTTAAAAATCCAGCTGAACCAATATACCGTTGATTGGTAGCCTTAGGAGATTCCATCGCTCTAATCAACAAATCAGCCACAGACCGTACATCTACGGTGTCAAAACCTATGTTGGGCAATCCGGGAGCTGAGCCATCTACCGTTTTTATCACAATATTAGCAGAGGTACCAAAGTCTTTCTCCAGGACGGGACCTAAAATTGCCCCTGGGCAGACCGTTGCTAGTTCAAGGCCAGATTGATCTTGCTCAATAAAATCCCAAGAAGCCTTTTCAGCAATGGTTTTCGACCTGAAATAAGGAGTACTATCCTTTTTATAGGTGTCAGGTGCCAGGTGCCAGGTGTCAGGTGTCAAGTGTCAAGTGTCAGGTGCCAAGTGTCAGGTGCCAAACCTTATGTTCCTCTCTAAGTCCCATAGTCTCAGTCTCCCAATCCCAAGTCCCCAAGTCTCCCAGTCTCCCAGTCCCCAGTCTCCGGTCTCCCAGTCCCCGTTCCCCGGTCCCCAAGTCCCCGGTCCCCCGGTCACAACCCCCCAGGCGCCCCATACCCCTTCCTCTTATCATCTATCACTAATACCCAATCTTGTCCTGGTCCACTGCTAGGAGGTTCAATCCTGACTGTTCCCGTTTTGGTGATTTGTGGCCCATCGAAAGCAACGCCGGTACGTGTGTCATACCACCAGGTTTTTAATTTTTTGGCTTTTAGCGCACTTAAGTCTAGCGAGGTAGTTTTTCCTGTAGGAAAAAAGATCATCGCATAGGTGCCCTGCTCATCCCTTGTGGCAATAACGTAATCGCTGGTTTCCTCTTGTTTTCCAAGTACCATAGATTGATCAGGGATTCTTGATAAAAACGGTCTGGAGAGCATCAGATTTTTAAGATGTTTTACCTGATTGGCCATAGGTAGATCAAGGGCCACCGGCCACGGGCGTAAGGGTTGATTGATGCCTTCTTTATCCAATTTAAACATCTGCCAGACATCATGACAGCCGTAGGTTTGGCCAAAGGCTCCAGCAAAGACATTCCAGTACATGATCCTTCGAATATCTCTTGCGCTACTATGTCCTAACTCTTTGGCATTGAAACAGTTGGGATGGTCTTCATAAAGTGGTTCTCCATCTAAAACAGGTTTAGTAGGGGGAGAGGGCATAATCGTGATTGATATGCTTGTAAGTACCCTGGTTAGCACAATGCCCCGTTTGGTGCATATTGAAATCTAACCATTCCTCTTGGTGGAACCAGGTAGATGATCCACCGTCCTCTTTAGGTTGTGGATGGAAGGTCATCAGGGCTTTCTCCTGCCCTCCAGAGCCATTTACTACACCTGCCGCCATCTGATTCCAAATCTCGGTATCATTGGTGTTGTCGCGAGGATTTCGATCGCCACCAATCACCCAGATGATATTGTCATAGTCTTTATAGCGTTGACCAATCCATTGCCCAAAAATATAGGCATTTTGTGGCTTGAATACCTCGGGGCCAATGCCCCAGCCATGCTTCCAAAGCTTATCGCCCCAAGTAGGCAACAAAGCAATATATAAGCCAAGTTCGTCTGCCTTTTTTATGGTATAATCTACATGCGAAAAATAGCCGACATTCGGTTGAGTAGGGTCATTGTCTACCAGCGGTTTTTCGCCATAAGGGTTGGCAGTATCCAAACCGTCCAATTCAGCCAAGGCAACGGTCTGGATCACATTAAATCCCTGACTTGCCCTTTTTTGGAGGTACATATCTACTTCGGCACGATCACATCGATGAAGCAACTCCCAGGCAGTATCAGCCATCCAGAAGAAGGGTTTTCCATCCTCAGTAACTAGGAAACGCTGATTATCGCTGACTTTTAGTCGCTGGGCGTGGCTAAATGTTGAAAACAGCAGAAAGAATAGGAAATAATAGAGGCGCATTTTTTCCTTTCAATATATAAAATTCTGGAAGAAATCATTATTCTAATACAAACCACTTTGTCCCTCGCTGGCTGATTTTATGACCCAATATCTCCCCAGTTTTCAGGTTCCGCATCATGGTATCTTGTTTGCCGTTACTGTGGGCAATCATGACCCACTGCAAGTTTTCCTTTAGAAGAACATGTGCCTCATCGAAACTGGGCGTTTGCCCCATAATGGGATCTATTTGTGCAGTGACGAACTGGCCATTGGGGCTATTCATAATCGTGGTGAATTTTGCATGGGCACCGTGCTCGACATAGGTGAGATCTTCTTTGGAGGATTGGCTGTTCCAATAGATTCTAATTTCTTCGCCATCGCGTATGGCTTGGATGAGATCTTCAAGTTTACCTTCTACAGCATTGCCCTCACTATCGTTTTCATATAGGAGCTTCCAGTTGGATTGACAGTAGCAGGTCGTTGAAAAAATAAAGAATAAAAAAAACAGTTGGGTGATTTTGCGGTAACTCATTTTTGACACACTTTTCGATACCTAACAAGATGGTTAAAAGATCATTTTTGGTGTATCAAAATTATACTATTTTATTGATTTCTTACTCTCTTCTCAACGACTCATAAGGCTTCGTCATTTTTCTTCGAACATTAGTCCTATCTAGGTATTCAATCAAAATTGCCGATATACCTAAGCTGATAATTTCGGCTTCCTTGTTCTCGGAAAACATGGCGTTTTCATCACTTGGTATGGTAAATAGGGCCTTACTGCCAATGCCAAATAGTTCGGAGATGGAGCTGTAGGTATTCCCTTCAATTTGATTAAAATCAACGATTCCTGCCGAAGCTAAAAGTACCTTATTCTTTGCCATAGGTCGGTAAGTCGATACATGACTCCGGTTTCCTACAACACTAGAGCGGAAAGTCTTGGCTTGCAGCCGACTTTCGCTCTTAGCTATTAGGCACAGGCTTTTTTAATTTATTTCAATAGTTTGATATTCACCTTTTGTCCTTTTCGTGAAACTTATTTGCCCTTTTTCTTCATCAATTTTTTGAATTTCTAAATAATCTGATATTGCCCTCAGAAATGCATCTTCTCTTGAATAAAATTGAAATTGTTCTTTAAAGTCTTGAAAATAGATTTCGCAATCAAAGTTTTTACAAAACTTAGTCTTTAAAATTATTATTTTTCCACTTGTCTTTGGGGATTTCAAATCATCAGATTTGTTGATTAATTCATTTATAATAGATTCCTTTAGACTTAATTGCTCGGAGCTTTGAATCGTACAAGTAAATAGTAGATTGGTAAGAATAAACAGGGTTATAATAGATTTATTTTTCATATTCTATTTTTTAAGTTGTTTATAATGGTAAATTTATTTTTTTTCATTTACTAAGAGTAGTTTTTTGCTGCATCTGGCCGTCCAGTATACAATAATTTGCCTTGGGTAATAATGGCCATATTGGAACACAATTGACTGACATCTTGCACGACGTGGGTTGATAAAATAACGATTACGTTTTTACTAATTTCGGAGGGTATATTATAAAATCGCTTGCGCTCTCTTGGATTTAAGCCCGCGGTGGGCTCATTTACGATGGTTAATTTGGGGTTCCTTAAAAGTGCCTGTGCAATACCAAACTGCTACAATTTTGCGATGACTCATTTTTGACGCACTTTTCGATACCTAATAAGATGGTTAAAAGACCATTTTTGGTGTATCATAATCATACTATTTTATTGGTTTTTTACTCTCTCCGCAACGACTCATAAGGCTTCGTCATTTTTCTTCGAACATTATTCCTATCTAGGTATTCAATCAAAATTGCCGATATACCTAAGCCGATAATTTCGGCTTCCTTGTTCTCGGGAATCATGGCATTTTCATCACTTGTTATGGTAAATAGGGCCTTACTACCAATGCCAAAATTATCTGCATTCCATTTTTTTTGAAAATAATAGTGATTCGCTACCTGTGTGCTGTGATTATCCTTAGTAAAACAGGGACATACAGCGTATATCACAAAAAATGGTGTACGCGGATTATATTTCCTAGTTTGCAGTATGATTCAGTTTCTACAAAAAAGGTGGGTTTATCACAGCCTTATTTGGTTGACAGGCTATTGGGCCTTGATTTTAGTGCTATTTATTGAAGGAAATCCAGCAGCTATGCTTACGGAAAACCTTCTCATGATTTTTTTTTATTTGATTCCCGTATTCCTGACCACCTACTTGGGGTTCTGGGCTAAAGAAAAATTCTTTGATGCTCGCAGATATTTTATTTATGTAATTGCAATGCTTGTTGTTGTAGCTATTGGTGTAGCTGCTTATGAGCTATTGTTCAACAGCCGTTATGGTCATATCAGTGATTCCCCAACCAGGAATGTCATTAACTGTATTTTTATTCATTTTTTCACTCTTGGGCTTCAATACTTTAAAAGAGGGCTCGTTAATCAATACCAACTCCAAGAATTGAAAGCCAAGACTGCGATGACCGAACTCAACGCATTAAAAGCTCAGATTAACCCTCATTTTCTATTCAATACTTTAAACAATATTTATGGGATGAATCGAATCGATCCGGAAAATGGATCTGAAATGATTATGGAGCTGTCAGATGTCATGCGTTATCATCTAGAATTCTCGAAAGTAGGACAAGTAAGCTTAGAAGATGAGATTCAATTGCTCCAATCCTATCTCAAACTGGAGCAACTTCGCTTGAGTGATACCTGCGATGTTCAGATTGATTTTGAGCAAGCAGATGGGGATTTAAAGATTTCTCCGCTCTTGTTTTTACCTTTTGTAGAAAATGCCTTTAAACATGGTACACATCCAATTCAGGCCTGTTTTGTACATCTCCAATTGAAAACCAAGGCAGATCAACTTTTGTTTTCTATCAAGAATAGCATCATCACCAATCGTAAAGTAGTGAAGACTAATTTCGGCTTACAAAATACAAAGCAAAGATTGGAGTTGATCTACCCAAAGCAACATGAGCTTAAAATTATCCAAAATGAGGAAATACACTTAGTTGAATTACAGATTGAGTTATGAATAAGATCAAATTATTAATTGTCGATGATGAACCTTTGGCGCATAAAGTGCTTGAGGATTACGGTAATAAAATAGATCAGATCGAAGTAGTAGGAAATTGCTACGACGGTATTTCTACGCTTAATTTTCTGAATAAAAACCGGGTAGATGCTATACTTTTAGATATTGAGATGCCGGATATTTCAGGAGTCGAGTTGCTAGATACGCTCGACAATACTGCTCCTAAAGTCATTATTACCACTGCCTACACCAAATATGCGATGCAGAGCTTCGACTATGATCAGGTAGTTGATTATCTGCATAAACCCATCCGCTTGACTAGATTTATTAAAGCTATTGACAGGTTAAAGAAAGTTTTGCTTTTAGAAAAAGAGTTTAATACAAGTTCCTTAATGCAAGCGTCAGATCACCTTGTACCTAGTCATACTGACTTTATGAGCTTGAAAGACAATAAAGTGATTTACAAAATCTCCTTTATTGATATAAAATATATCCAGTCTTGGGGTAATTATCTTAAGTTTTTCCTAGTAGACCAGCAAATTAAAATCGTAAGGAAAACCATAAAAGCTGTAGAAGCCGAGTTGCCGAGCGGCCAGTTTTTAAGGATACATAAGTCTTATATTGTCAACATCAAGCATATAATTGCGATTGAGGGCAACCATATAAAGTTGGATGATTTACGCTTGCCAATTGGGAAAAGTCATTTGGTTAATGTCAAAAAAACTATTGTTGGTTAGGCCCTTCTAAAACACTGATAATAAGACATCTACTATCTTACGGAACAACTTTAGGTTTTTCCAAAATCCTGAGAAGCGGTTGGGATGCTTGTAGCCATTGGTTTTATCAATTGTTCCTTATCTCAAGAAGAAATGGAATGATTTTTAAAATTTTTCTTCAAAAACATCGGAAATTATTCCAGAGCATTCTATATTTGGGCCAACAATGAAAAAAATGAATAAAATTAAAAATACAATTTGGTGGTGGCGTTCAGAAATTCGATATATCGGGTGACCCACACGCCTTTGCTAAATTCATATACCAAAACGGCTTGTCAGGATTATCCCGGCAAGCCGTTTTTTATATTTTAATCCATAGCACTCAATCTCAAGTAACCAAACAGTAAACAATACATCAAACATATGTCAACGATAAAATCCAAGGTGAAAATAAAAACGATAGTGTCTAAGCACTTATCTGATTTCATTACACCTGTTTCGCTTTATTTGAAAGTGCGAGATCATTATACCCAACCTGTACTCCTGGAGAGCAACGACTTCAGCAGCGCCGAAGAGTGCTTTTCCTTCATTGGTTTGCAGATGATGGCCGAGTTTAAGGTGGAAAATCGCATGATCAGCGTGCAAATGCCAGATGGGAGCCTTGAACATCAAGCAGTCATCAATGTCAATACCGTACCCGAGCATTTGCAATCGTTCACCAAAAGCTTCGAACTAGATCACGCTTCTATACTACCTACTTTTAATGGCTTCCTTGGTCATGTGGGATTTGATGGTGTTCAATACTTTGATACGCTAGCATTTGATGCTGAAAAAAGAAAGTTTGACCTGCCAGATATTCGTTTCTCTTTGCACCGCTTCATTATTGCGATCAATCATTACAAAAATGAGTTTTATATACTCGAAAACTTGTTGGAAGGGGAGGAGTCGCAAATGAAGAAACTCGAAAACCTAGTCTTTAGTCCTAAGATTCCTACTTATGATTTTAAAGTTACTGGTCAGGAAAGAAGCAATTTGACGGATGAAGAATTTAAAAATTTGGTTACCATTGGTAAGCATCATTGTCAGATCGGAGATGTCTTTCAAATTGTATTCTCTCGGCAGTTCCAACAAGATTTTCAAGGGGATGAGTTCCAAGTATACCGCGTTTTACGCTCCATTAATCCCTCTCCTTATCTGTTTTATTTTGACTATGGAAGCTATAAAATCTTTGGATCCTCTCCTGAAAGTCAGATGGTCATCCGGGATAATGTTGCTAGGGTGAATCCCATTGCCGGCACCTATAAACGCTCAGGTGATATGCTGGTAGATATCGAAAAATCTAAAGAACTGGCTGCCGATCCAAAGGAAAATGCAGAGCATATCATGCTTGTCGATTTGGCCAGAAATGATCTAGGCCGCCACGCCGTAAATGTAAGGGTGGAAAAGCTAAAGGAAATCCACTTTTATAGCCACGTTATTCATCTGGTGTCCACTGTTTTGGGTGACCTAGAAGAAGATGCCAATCCTGTGCAAATATTTGGAGATACCTTTCCAGCAGGTACGCTTTCAGGAGCACCAAAATATAAAGCGATCGAATTGATTAATCATTACGAAAATCAAAACCGAAGCTTTTATGGCGGCGCACTTGGCTACATTGGATTCGATGGAGTCATCAATACGGCTATTGTCATTCGTTCTTTTATGAGCAAGGACAATACCTTGCATTACCAGGCAGGAGCAGGTATTGTCACGGGTAGCGTAGAAGAAAATGAATTGCAAGAAGTCAACAACAAATTAGGCGCTTTGAAAAAAGCCTTACTAGAAGCAGAAAAAATTAAATAACATGAACCTACTCGTTTTAGATAACTACGATTCGTTCACCTATAATCTGGTGCAATATCTTCAAGAAATTTTAGGCCGAGAAGTCGATGTTTATCGCAATGACGAAATAAGCTTAGAAGAGGTGGATCGTTATGATATCCTTATTCTTTCTCCTGGACCGGGCATTCCTTCCGAAGCTGGTATTATGCCTGCCTTGATCAAAAGATATGGTCCCCAAAAATTTATTCTGGGTGTCTGCTTAGGTCATCAAGCGATTGGGGAGGCTTACGGCGCTAAGATTGAAAACTTAGACCAGGTTTATCATGGTATTGAGACGCCTATCTATAAGACGGAAGAAAAAGATATCCTTTTTGAAGGTATTCCCAGTGAATTTCAGGCAGGCCGATACCATTCTTGGGTAGTGAAAAAAGAAACACTTCCTGGTGAGATGGTGGTGACGGCCCGGGATGATAAGGGTGAAATCATGGCCATGCGCCACCAGGAGCATAAGGTATTTGGGGTGCAATTCCATCCTGAGTCAATTATGACACCACAAGGAAAAAAGATGCTTCGGAATTTTCTACTTTTCTGCGGCTTAGAGATCCCTGTCGCAGCAGTTTAAAATAACAATTATGAAAGCGATACTTAGTCGATTATTCGACCACGAAAAACTAACAAAAGAGGAAGCGAAAGCCGTTTTGCTTGATATCTCCCATGCGAAGTTCAATCATGTACAGATTTCAGCATTCACAACGGTTTATAATATGAGGCCTATAACGATTCCTGAGCTGGAAGGGTTCAGAGATGCCTTATTGGAGCTATGTGTAAAAATAGATTTAGGCACTACAGACACCTTGGATATTGTAGGTACAGGTGGGGATGGAAAAAATACCTTCAATATTTCGACGACCTCAGCAATGGTCATTGCTGGAGCGGGGTATAAGGTGACCAAGCACGGCAGTTATGGGGTGTCTTCTGCTGTCGGATCTTCCAATGTATTGATGGCTTTGGGCTATGAGTTTACGAATGACCAAGATACCCTTCGTCGTCATCTGGAGGAGGCCAACCTTTGTTTCTTGCACGCACCATTATTCCATCCCGCTATGAAGGAGGTGGTACCCGTAAGGAAGGATTTAAAAATGAAGACTTTCTTTAATATGCTGGGCCCACTCGTCAATCCAATACAACCTAAATACCAATTGTTTGGAACCTTTAGTTTGGAGTTAGCGAGGATGTATCAATACCTTATGCAGAATTCTGGGCGAAAATTCTCCATCATTTATGCTTTAGATGGCTATGATGAGATTTCTCTAACGGGTGATTTTATAGCAAGAACCAATACCAAGGAGCGGCTATATAGCCCAGAAGATTTGGGACAAAAGGCTATCGATCCAGCAACTTTATACGGCGGTGAAACTGCCGAAGAAGCCGCTGAAATTATTTTGAATATTCTACAAGACCAGGCAAAACCAGCGCAAAAAGCTACAGTTATCAGTAATGCAGGAATGGCCATTCAAGTCATTCATCCAGAAAAATCCATTGAAGATTGCCTAGCAGAAGCCCAGGAAAGTATTGAAAGCGGAGCCGCCTACCAGGGGCTACAAAAAATCCTCAGTTAGGAGCAAAAGTGACTTCGCCCTAGCTACGGCAGGCAGACATAATTACATCACTATATCATTACAACACTACATAATCACAACACTACAACATTGAATATATTAACTAAAATAGTCGAACATAAAAGGAAAGAAGTTGCTAGTCGAAAAGAACTTTATCCTATTAAATTACTAGAAAATAGTATTTATTTCCAGTCTTCATGTGTTTCAATGAAAGAATATCTATTGAGACCGGATAAGTCTGGAATAATTGCAGAGTTTAAAAGGCAATCTCCTTCCAAGGGGCCAATCAACCCTTTTGCTCAAGTAGAAAAAGTGACAATCGGATATATGCAAGCGGGAGCTAGTGCCCTTTCTGTATTAACCGATACGCATTTCTTCAATGGCAAAAACGAGGATTTGACAGAGGCTCGTCGGTTCAATTATTGCCCGATTCTCAGAAAGGACTTTATCATTGATGAATATCAAATCTTTGAGGCGCGGTCTATTGGTGCTGACGTGATCCTTTTGATTGCGGAGTGCTTAGATCGAGGAAGGATTCGTGATCTGGCAAAGCAAGCCAAGTCCTTGGGTATGGAGGTGCTTTTGGAAGTCCATTCTGAAAAACAACTCCAAAAGGTAAATGAGTATATCGATGTAGTAGGCGTCAATAATAGAAACCTCGAAAACTTTGAAGTAAGCATCCAAACCTCTATTGATCTTTTTTCTGTCATTCCAAACGATTTTGTGAAAATATCAGAAAGTGGTATCAGTGACCCGAACGTGATCGTTCAATTAAAAGAGGTGGGCTTCCAAGGCTTTTTGATTGGAGAATATTTTATGAAGGCCGATGAGCCCCATAAGCGATGCCAGACCTTTATAGAAAGAATAAACGAGATGGAGCTAACCTTAAAAACTGGAATAGCATGATACAGGTGAAAGTGTGTGGGATGCGCGACCCTCAAAATATTGAGGCGCTTTTGGCATTACCCATTGATTATATAGGCTTCATTTTTTATCCCAAATCCAAACGTTACGTAGGAGATACAGACTTGTCGACTTGGATTCAAGGAAATGAAGAAGCTTTTGGTTTGATTAAGAAAGTAGGTGTCTTTGTCAATGAGAATATACATGAGTTGTTCAATTACACCCATGACTATCAATTGGATTATGTACAATTGCATGGCACAGAATCCCCCGAATATTGTCGAGAAATTGCCAGTTTATGGCGAGCAAGTACCGTGAGAAGTGCTCAGTTGATCAAAGCTTTTTCCGTTGATGAAAATTTTGACTTTGAAACGACCGAAGCCTTTGAAGAGCATTGTTCCTTTTTTATATTCGATACCAAAGGTGCCGATTTTGGAGGTACTGGACAACAATTCAACTGGGACTTGCTGACAGATTACAAAGGTAGTACTCCATTTCTATTGAGTGGAGGCATTCATGCTCAATCTGTAGAAGCTATACAGGCTATCGATCACCCCATGTTGATGGGTGTAGATATCAATAGTCGATTTGAAACGGAGCCTGCTTTAAAAGATATCGAGTTGATTAAAGGATTTGTGCAGGAAGCTAAAATGTTTTAAATTATTTCGGGTGTTTTGGCGAACTACATCTATCCTTACCTACCTACGCTAACCGCCTAAGCTTTAGCGTAGGAGCATGGCGGAAGAGTAAGTTACGGTAGGTAGGCATCCTACAACATTATTTATCTACCTAAGCTTTAGCGGAGGTAGACATCACTATAATATTAAAAAACGATGATCGCAGTTGACGAAAGAGGGTATTACGGAGAATTTGGCGGCGCATACATTCCAGAGATGCTCCACCCCAATATTGAGGAAATTAGAAAGCAGTATGCGCTTATATGGGATGATGAAGCTTTTCAGAAAGAATTTAGAAGCTTATTAAAAGATTATGTAGGTAGACCTACACCCTTATATTTTGCAGAGCGGCTTTCTGATCATTACCAGACCAATATCTATCTAAAAAGAGAAGATCTTTGTCATACTGGTGCCCATAAAGTGAACAATACCATCGGACAAATCCTCCTGGCCAAGCGTCTGGGAAAAAATCGGATAATAGCAGAGACAGGTGCTGGTCAGCACGGCGTAGCTACTGCTACAGTTTGTGCCTTGATGGGTATACCCTGCATCGTCTACATGGGCGAAGTAGATATTGCCCGACAAGCACCTAATGTTTCGCGCATGAAAATGTTGGGAGCAGAGGTTCGACCGGCTACTAGTGGCAGTAAAACTTTGAAAGATGCGACCAACGAAGCTATTCGCGATTGGATCAACAACCCAGAAGATACGCACTACATTATTGGTTCGGTAGTTGGACCGCATCCTTATCCAGATATGGTCGCTCAATTCCAATCTGTCATTAGTGAGGAAATCAAATGGCAGTTGAAGGCAAAAACTGGACGCGAGAACCCCGATGCCGTCATCGCTTGTGTAGGTGGTGGAAGCAACGCTGCGGGCGCTTATTACCATTACCTCAATGAAAAAGATGTACGCTTGATCGCTGTCGAAGCAGCTGGTTTAGGCGTAGATACGGGCGAATCGGCAGCTACTTCTGTACTTGGCACCAGAGGTATTATACATGGAAGTAGGACCTTATTAATGCAGACTCCAGATGGGCAGATCGTAGAACCCTATTCTATCTCTGCGGGTTTGGATTATCCTGGTATTGGACCCATGCATGCCCATTTAATTGCCTCAGGTAGAGCAGAGGCAATCAGTATTACCGACGATGATGCGCTAAAGGCTGCTTATTTCATTTCAAAGATTGAGGGTATTATCCCCGCATTGGAAACAGCACACGCTTTTGCTGCCTTGGATGTGATGGAGTATAGCAAAGAGGATGTGATCGTCATCAATCTTTCAGGCAGAGGTGACAAGGACTTGGAAACTTTTATCAAACACTTTGACCGTTTCAACCACTAAACATATGAATAGAATAGAACAACTTTTCCAAAATAAACAAGCAGATGTTTTAAATATCTACTTCACAGCGGGCTATCCCCAATTGGAAGATACCGTTGATGTTATTCTTGCCTTGGATCAAGCAGGTGTTGACCTCATCGAGATAGGCATGCCTTATTCTGATCCATTAGCGGATGGACCAACTATTCAAGAGTCCGGTACACAGGCAATCAAGAACGGAATGACTCTGGATCATCTTTTTGGACAAATCGCTAATGCACGCCAGCAAACGGATATTCCTTTGGTGATGATGGGTTATTTTAATCAGGTGATGCAATACGGGGAGCAACGATTTTTCAAAGCAGCCAAGGCAGCGGGTATTGATGGCCTTATTCTACCAGACCTACCAGTTTTTGAGTATGAGAATATGTATAAAGAAATGATTGAAGAGGCTGGATTAGCGATTAGTTTTCTCATCACTCCACAAACAACCGAAGATAGGATTCGAAAGATCGATGAATTAACAAAAGGTTTCATTTACATGGTCTCCAATTCTTCAATTACTGGCGCGAAAAGCAATATCTCTGATAAGCAGTTGGCTTACTTCAATCGGATCAATGCAATGGATTTGAAGAATCCTCGACTCATTGGTTTTGGTATTTCTAATTACGAGACTTATCGCAAAGCTTGCGACTATTCCAACGGTGCGATCATCGGATCTGCCTACATCAAAGCGCTGGCAAAAGGGAATAATGTGACCGAAACTACTCATGCTTTTGTGGAAATGGTTAGAAATGAAGTGGTTTCTTCTACTTAGAAAAGCCAAGTCTTAGAGGCTTCTATTGCTCAACCGAATTTAAATATTAAGGAATGATTATTCAACTCAAAAAGGACGCAAAACAAAAGCAAATCAAAGCTTTAGAAGAAAAGCTTGCGGCAATTAAATATAAAATCAACTACGTCAAAACCCAATTTGGCGATTATGCCATTGCAGTAGGCAAACAAGAATTTGATATCCGGAGTGTGGGTTCCATGCCTGGCATCAAAGACATCCATCGGGTAAGCGATGCCTATAAACTAGTGTCTAAGAAATGGAAAGTTCATGATACCCAGATTGATTTGGGCGATGGCATCAAGATCGGTACTGGAGATTTCCATATTATGGCAGGACCATGTTCTATAGAATCAGAGGAACAGATTGAAAGCACCATCAATCATTTAGTACAGCAGGGCATCAAAATCATGCGGGGTGGCGTATACAAACCTCGTTCTTCTCCCTATTCCTTCAGAGGTTTAGGACAGTCTGGCCTGGAAATGTGGTATAAAGCGGCTAAGGCTGCTGGGATTAAAATCATTACGGAGGTGATGATGACGGAGCAAATCGATTCCATGCTTCCTTATGTAGATATTTTCCAGGTAGGCGCCCGAAATGCTCAAAATTTCAACCTGCTGGATGCTCTAGGAAAGGTTGACAAGGCTGTATTGTTGAAAAGAAGTATGTCAGGTACTTTAGATGAGTTGTTGCAATCAGCAGAGTACATTTTCTCCAACGGTAATGAGCGAATTATGCTTTGCGAAAGAGGTATTCGTACTTATGAGAATGCCTACCGTAATACTATGGATATCAATGCGATTGCCATGCTCAAGGAGAAGACCCACTTGCCTGTGATTGCTGATCCATCGCATGGTATTGGCGTCCGTCGATTTGTACCGCAGATTGCCCTTGCCAGCATCATGGCTGGAGCAGATGGAGTGATTATGGAAGTACACCATACACCAGAAAAAGCATTTTCTGATGGACAACAAACCCTTTCTTATCAAGAGGCTCAACGATTGTATAAACAAATACGCTCAACCTATGATTTAAGAGCATCCTTTTAGAGCTTAAACAAGTGAAGATGCTTTGTCATATAATAAAGCACTAGTCACTTTCCAAGGATTGTACTATTTTTGCAGTTCAACTCAAAAAAAGGTATCGAAATGGCAGATGTGGAAAACAAAGAGGACAATACCAATTCAGAAGCAGCTCTAGAATCGCAGGAAATCATTATTGATAAAGGCCAAGAACCTACTCGAATAGATAAGTTCTTGAAGAATCGCTTGTTTCGAATCACTAGAAATAAGCTGCAAACAGCTATCCGAGAAGGGAGTATCACCGTAGATGGTGAGCGTGTAAAACCCAACTTCAAGCTCAAGCCTGGGCACAAAGTATCTATAACCCTACCAAGGTATCAGAGTGATAATGTAGTGCAACCACAGAATATTCCCCTAGATATTCACTACGAAGATGAAGACTTATTGTTGGTCAATAAGCCTCCTGGCTTGGTAGTGCATCCAGGCATTGGAAATCCTGATGGAACCTTAGTCAATGGCCTTATGCACTATCTCAAAATGGATGCAGTAGAAGCAGAGGGCATTAATTATCAGGAGAAGATTGGATTAGTACATCGGATTGATAAAGACACTTCTGGTCTATTGATTGTAGCCAAGAATGACTATGCTTTAAGCTTTCTAGCAAAACAATTCTTTGATCATACCATCGAAAGAACCTACTATGCACTAGTATGGGGGCAGCCTGAACCCGAAAAAGGGAAAGTAGATGCGCATATTGGACGGCATCCTCGCTATAGGGAACTGTTTACGACCTTCCCAGAGGGAGACCAAGGGAAATGGGCCGTAACTCACTACGAGGTAATCGAACCCATGTATTATGTGAGTTTAATCAAATGCAACCTAGAGACGGGCCGAACCCATCAGATCAGGGTGCATATGAAGCACCTTGGCCATACCTTATTCAATGATAAGCGGTATGGCGGTGACCATATCTTGAAAGGCACCATTTATAGCCGGTATAAACATTTTGTAGAACAGACCTTTTCGGTGATGCCACGACACGCTCTACATGCCAAATCGCTAGGGTTCATACATCCACGCACAGAAGAGTTTATGCAATTCGAAACCGACTTGCCAAAAGATTTTTCGGACGCCTTATTGTCTTGGAGAACTTATTTAAATGACAAAAAGAATGTCTAATCAATCGGCAATTAAGCTTAGCAAAGCTTGGGTAGAACAAGTAGTAGTCCAGCACCAATTATGTCCTTTTGCGAAGCATCCTTTTCAAAATCGCCAAATCAGATTTGTGGAGGTTCAGGAGGTAGATATTGTGGCTATTATCGATCAGTTTGAGAAAGAAGTAAAAATTTTATTAGCGGCCAAAGCTTCCGAGATTGAAACTACGCTGCTTATTGTAAGCAAGGCATTATCCAATTTCTTGGAGTACTTAGATTTTCTACAGTACTTGGAGAGCTTGATTATGGAAAATAATTGGGAAGGTATTATCCAGGTAGCTTCTTTCCATCCAGCCTATCAATTTGCAGGTACCGAAGCTGAGGCCGCAGAAAATTATACGAATCGTTCCCCCTTTCCAATGATTCATTTATTGCGAGAAGAGAGCGTTGAAAAAGCAGCACTTTCTCACCCTGATATCGATTCTGTTCCAGTTCGGAACATTGCCTATATGGAAGAAAAAGGAAGAAATTATTGGGTTCAAATATTGGAGAACCTTGGGAAAGAGTAGGGGAGGTCATAGCGCATTAAGCCTCCAACCACTTTCGAAAAGCCGCCGTCCTGGATGTACTGGTCTTTAATTCCATTTTCCCACCTTTCAATTGAATGATAAGCCGATTGGCAAAGTAGGGCTCCATGCGTTGAATGTAATTGATATTGATGATTTCACTTCGATTGATCCTAAAGAAGATTTGAGGGGATAAAATGTCTTCCAGTTCATTAATTCGGAAGGGGATGGTATGTTTCTTATGGTCCTGATCTACCGCAAAAACTAAGTTGTCATCAGCAAAGAAGTAAAGAATGTCTGCTGCATCTAGCAGGAAAATACCAGAGGTTTTTTTGGTGATAAATCGTTTTTTGTAGGAGGTGTTTTCTCTTAAAATAGGGCTTAATAAACCGCTATTTTGTAATTGACTCAATTGCTCCAAGGTGTTTGTTTTTTCTGTTCTTTTTTCAACTCTGGCAATACAAGTTTTTAATTCTTTAAGATCGATTGGTTTGAGTAGGTAATCTATTGCAGCATATTTAAAGGCTTTAATCGCGTATTGGTCATAGGCAGTAATGAAGACGAGGCTAAATTCATAAGTAGATAGCTGATCTAAAAGATCAAAACCGCTTCCATCTTGCATGTTGATGTCCAAAAAAACAATATCGGGCTGAAGGTTTTGGATAATTTCCAAACCTGATTTTACGCTTTCTGCTTCGCCCACAATCTGAATTTGGGGCGTAAACCTTTTGAGGAGTAATCGGAGTACTTCTCTAGCATCTTTTTCATCGTCAATAATTACACAATTTGGCATAGGATTTATTTATCAGATTATGCAAATAAAATCACTGTGGTTCCACTATCACTAGGTTTGTCAATAATTTCGAGTTTGAAATGCCCACTAAATTTTTGGTTAAGTTGTTGGATTCTCTGTTGAGCTAATCGAGTGCCTAAGGATATTTTATTTTTCTGATCGGCAGATTTATGTTTACTAGAAAATAATCGGCCTTTACCATTATCATCTACGATGATTTCATGACCCTTATTGGCTTTTTTTACCATTATGCGGATCTGGCCATCATTTTTTACCGAACGAAAGCCATGCCATATAGCATTTTCAACAAAAACCTGGAGAATCATACTCGGAATTTTGATATTGTTCGTATTGATATCCTCTTCAATATCAATGGTATAATTAAATTTATGATCCAACCTTTTTCGTTCTAATTCCATATAATTGGACAGTAGGTCTAACTCTTCATTTAAAGAGACCAACTCAGTCTCGGAATTCTGCAACACCGACCGCATAAGGTTGGAGAACCTAGTCAAAAGTTGCATCGTTTTTTCATCCTTTCTTTGTAATAAAGAAGATTGTATAGAGTTGAGGGTGTTGAAAAGAAAATGAGGATTAATTTGTAGCCGTAGGAGCTTTTCTTTGGCTTGAGCAAGTTGGGATTCCAGTGTGAGCTTTCGCTGCCTGCTGAAACTGACTGCTGCTAAGATGACTATAATTAAAGCTAAGACTAGACTTAAGATAGTCCGCTGTTGCACCTGGTTTCTTTCTTTATTAATTCGATTGGTGAGCTCGAGCTGTTGAATTTCAAGTTCTTTTCTTTCTGCCCGTTGATCCGCTTCTAAGGAAGCAATCAAACCAATGCGCTCCAGGGTTAATAGACTGTCTTTGATCAAGTTTTTTTGCTCTAATACCAGGAGGGCTTCGGCGGCCAATTGCTGCTGTTTATAAATCTTATATTGTAGTTCTAAAGGCTCTAGACGATATATTTCTGGGAGTAATGGGTTGGCCAAAACATCAGCTAAGAGGTCTAGAGCTTTTGAGGCTTCATTTTTATGATACCAATATTTCGCCTTACCTAGTTTAACTTGTAAATCAGGCCAGGCCAAGTCTTCTCCAATTAAGATGGCTTTTGCCGACTCGATGCAATGATTAGCCTTTTCTATGGAGTCTTGGTCGAAATAAATTTCCGCTCGTAGGGTTTGAATTTCCGTTCGAAGTATTTTATCCTCGGCAGGAAAACACTCGCTTTCTAATCGGTTGAGGTAGAAAATGGAGGAATCTACCTCATTCGTTTTAAGAAATAGATCGCTAAGACCTAATAGCAAATACTGCTTGATTTGTAAAAGATTCAGTTCATCGGCAATCCTCAATGCATCTTTTCCATAGGATTTAGCCTTTTCAAATTGACCTAGTTCTAGAAAAGTATTGAGCAAGTTATTACCGATGCCGGTCAGCAATTTTAAATACTTTTCTTCTTCGGCGAGTTCATAGGCAAGGGTATACATCCTTGTGGCTTCTAGCCGATTGTTTAGGATGTTGTAAGTGATCGCCAGGTCATTATAGACTTGTATGCTTAGAATCGTGGAATTGGCTTGAGGTAAAATTTCTCTGCTATACTTTGTGATCAATTTGGCTTCCTCTTCTCTACCTAATACTGCTAAAGCAAATGCCTTTTTGCTTAGGCCACTCAGTTGGGCATCAATATCTTCCTTGGCTTCAAAATAAGGTAGAGCTTTGTTTAAGTAGGCCAATCCCTTTTGGAATTGTTGCCCCTTTAATAACAGGTTTCCCTGTAGGTGATAATTTTCGTGTATTAATTCCTCTAATTCATTTGCATGGCTGATGCTTTCTGCTCGTTTCGCACAAGCTAATGCAGTTTCAATTTGGGAAAGCTCCGTTCGGGCTTGACTTTCCAAATGCAGGAAGCGAACCTTCCAAGTAGGATGCTGATCTAATAAATCGCTTGGTAGCTGTTGGATACTATCTAAAATAGCAGTTGCTTCCAAATCTTCGAACTCTTGGGTCAAATGATGAAACTGCTCCGCAAGTAAATCAGAGGAAACAATAGCAGCTTGAGCTGGTAGAAATAATGGTATACCTGCTATCACGGTAGCGATACATAATCTAAAACACTTCATGTTGATCAACAAGCTTTCACCGAAGTTATAGAAAAATGCGGTAGAGGGATCTTGCTTTAGGGTCAATTCATTTGATTATAAGACCAATCCCTACTTTTTTCGGCTGAATGAAATGACTAGATCATTCATCTACTTCCTATAGGAATCTACCTCAATTTTAAATGAGCTCACCAGATTCTCCTTTTTTATACTCCTGAGAGCACACATATTTAAGTGCTAGAGGGCACAATCTGCCAACTAGCATAAAGAAATTAGGAGATACGGACTATATAATCCATGGAGTCAAATTAAATCTTGAAAAAATGAAGACGATTCTGACACAGCTCAGTTTTTTGTTACTAAGCATTTATGGTAATGCCCAAACCGGTTTAGGATTTGAAAACTTGACAGCCCAAACATTTTCCTCACCCAATTGCTTGTATAATGATTCCGATTTCACCACTACACATCAGCTACAAAACTTCACGGCTACCTGTGGAGAGATTGTGGTACAAGCTGATCCCACTCCTACGGAATTGGGCTTTGATATTATTTGGAGTCCTACGGGAGGTAATGCAGGTAGTGGTTTTTCAGACAATGATGCTTTTGGAGTGGCTACCTCTGCTTCTTTGGCCTCCGAAACTGGGCAAGGCGCTCCAGAGGGGAGCCAAGGTTTTGTAATGGAGGATTCTGATGGAGAAGTGGAAATAACTTTTACAGCTGTAGATTTAACGGGCACTACTTCCCCTCAATTTAGTATACAATATATATTAGGGGCGACAAGTTGGGAGGTAGCTGATGTTTTTCGCATTTACCTCAATATCACAGGTTGTGGAGCTGCTACGGAGCTGGATATTGTCAATACTACAGGTATCGATATCGACGGTAACTTTACAGAAGGTAGCTGGGTAACAGAAAATGAGGATTTGAGTTCCTACATAGGATGTCAGGCCCAACTGGTAGTGGTTTACAGCACTAATGCTGCAGCCGAAGAAGCAGGTTTAGATAATATCGTTTTCACGGAAGGTTCAATTGTAGGTCCTGCATTACCGGTCGACTTTATTTCTTTTCAAGCTAAACCGACAAATTTTGGAATAGAACTAATCTGGGAAACTGCTCAGGAGGAAAATAATCAGGTGTTCTCTGTTGAGCGTAGCTTTGATGGACAAAAGTTTCATCATCTAACCGATATTGATGGTGCAGGCACAACAAGAGCGTATCGTAAGTATAGCTACCTAGACCGGAAAATTATCGCAAGTCCAACGATTTATTATCGATTAAAACAGATAGATTTTGATGGAGAGACCACCTATTCAAAAACGGTGGTCATTGAAATGGAAAGCCAGGAACGGATGATGATACTACCTAACCCCACAGTATCAGAGCTCCGTATTAATGGAGATATCGAAGCATTCAAAAACTGGATGGTTACAGATTTTTTTGGTAGGATTATTGCCGAAGGGCCATTAGATAATGACTATATCGATGTGAGCTACATCCCTTCTGGCACCTACCTTTTTAAAGCCTACAGTGAAAGAGCGAGCAAAACAATTCGATTCGTAAAGTTATAAGCGCCTCTAATTTTTTAGCCTGATGGCCGAAATTCTGTTGAAGATCGTGCTAAAGAGAGGCAAGGGTATTCCATTTTACTTATCTTCGCATCGCTAAAAAAGGAATATCTAGTAAATGATTGTTGAAGAAAGAATCGAAGCTTTAATTCAGCTTGGGCATATCCTATCTCAGAAAGATGAATACCGTGATGCGGTTATCCATCGTACGTATATGAATAATCGGTGGTTTACTAAGAAAAACCAGCAATTGGCCATTGATGCTATTGCTGCTCAGTTTTTGGAAGAAAAGAAACTGAGGCAATGGTTAAATACCTACAATATTCTCGATAATAATGCTCCTGCTCAGGTAGGTTTAGTCTTAGCGGGGAACATTCCATTAGTCGGTTTTCATGATGTGATGTGTACTTTCATTAGTGGGCATATCAGTCAAATCAAATTATCTGATAAAGACAAATACCTACTGTCTTATATTTTTCGGGCACTAAAGCAAATTGATCCAAGAACAGAGAAATACTTTAGGGTTGTCGAGAAACTGCAAGCTTTTGATGCGGTCATTGCCACCGGATCGAATAATTCTGCTCGATACTTTGAGGCTTACTTTGGTAAGGTGCCGCATATTATCCGTAGAAATAGAAATGCTGTGGCGATTCTTGACGGAAAAGAAAGCAAGGAAGACTTATCTAGACTTGGAAAGGATGTGTTCCAATACTACGGACTAGGATGCCGAAATGTAGCCAAAATATATGTACCAAGAGGGTATCAATTTGAGCCATTACTTGAGGCATTACATGAATACAATGATATCATTCTCAATGATAAATACAAAAACAACTTTGATTACAACTATGCCATCTATGTGCTCAACAAAGCAAAGTACATGGCCAATGGCTGTATCATTTTAACAGAAAGTGAGGCCATCACTTCTCACATTGCGGGACTCAATTATAGCTTTTACGATCAAGAAACGGAGCTGGAAGCAGAGCTCATAGCTCGGCAGGATGAAATTCAATGTGTAGTTACTAGATCGAATCTTTCTCAGATTCCTACCTTTGATTTTGGTCAAGCCCAAGAGCCCGGTTTAGCTGATTATGCCGATGGGGTAGATACGATTGATTTCTTATTGAGGCTTTAAGATGCAAAAAGAGTCATCCCGAAATCTCGGAATGACTCTTTTAAGAGCTTAACCTTTTAAGCGGTTAAGCTCTTAAACCAAAGTCTTGGCGATAGCCAAACCTATTTAAACATCACCTTCTTCGTCACGACACCTTCCTCAAACTCTGCTTGTAGTAGATATATACCAGCAGGTAGATTCATGCGCTTTAGCTCGAATTGGCTAGCGTTCAAATTAGTGATACCTCTCATCATCTTACCATCCAAATTGTAGATAGCAACACGCTGCATTGGTTTGTCTGGTGCAGAGCTCACTAATGCAACATCCTGAATTGGGTTAGGTCCAACGGTTAGAGAAACACTTTCAGGAGTAATGATTTCTTTTACACTAGTAGCAAGGTCTAAGGCAAGATAAGCTCTAGGTAAGAAAAAGTTGACCATAGTATCGATATAGGCCATTGCTTTCTCCTTAGAAGCATCTGGGTTCAAAATACGACCAGTTGCATCAAATTCATCCACATCAAAAGATGTTCCAGCTACAGTATTGAAGAATGCTAATTGTCCAGCTAATTCCTCGTATCCCCACCATTCCCATGGTCCAGAAGCAAGTGTATCTGTTAGGAAAGGATACATGTTGGCTACTGATAAAGATGGAAGCGGATCACCAAAAATAGTAGCTGCTGGTGTATTAGAGTAAACTGTATTTATTGCATTAATTGGATCGCTTAAATCTTGATTAGCTTCCATGAAAATAGCGTTTGCACCATTTTCGTTAGCTGCATTAGTTACAAAACGAGTACCGACTACATCTACCACAAAATCACCCGTAACAGGTACGATTACTGGTCCTGTTTCATAAGGTGCAAATGGATCAGCAAACACGTGGAAACCAATAGTAGCTGGTTCATTATCCGTACCGTCTATCCAAGTACTATCTCCAAGAGCACCACCTGCGTTGACAGCCAATTTGAAATCAGAACTATAGCCTGGCCAGTTAGATAATGCTAGCGGCGCATCTTTTAAACCGAAAATATCGCCTACTAGGTTAGAATCCACATAAAGGGATAAATCCTCCGTATTTACAAATTTAGGAAGTGCAAGTTCTGCGAAATCATCCAAATATGCACAGCCATAAGAGAGATATCCACCTGTACCTTGCCCCCAAAGTGTAATATTATCCGTATTGATACCATAAGGGTTCTCATCTTCAGCTACTGTTTTACGTAGGTAGCGGATAAGCGAACGCGCATCTTGAATACCTCTATACGCTGCATTTAATAAAGTACCAGTACGTGTATTTTGCCCTTCTGGTCCAGTTGCAGTAGGAACCCAACCTGCACGATAAGTAGCAGAAATAGCTACATAACCTTTGCGAGCTAAACGACGACAAATTTCAGCACAGGTAGAATCTTGTTTGTTACCTGTAATCTGGCCATTAAAGTATTGTGGCAAGAAACTACCAGTATGGAAATATACAACCACTGGACGATCTGTTGCATCATCTCCGTCTGGCGTATAAATATCCATTACCAAAGGAATCGTATCAGCTCCTCCTGTCAGGACGGATATATTAGTCGCATAAGGAACGTCAGGTGAAACACTGACTCCTGTAAATAAATCATCTAGGTATCGAGTTTGTGCATTGGCATTGAGCGCAAAAGCAGATACTAGAAGTAGTAAGAATAGTTTGTTGAATTGTTTCATAAAACAAATTTTGAATAGTTTGTTATAATAGATTTTCACATTTAATACTGCCTGTTAATTATTTCTTTTCCCAATCATAAGTAACCGAGAAATAAGCTAATCTTCCGATTCTTGGTCCACCATAGGTTTGGAAAGTCTGGTTATCTAATATGTTAGAAGCACCCAATTTAAAAGTGGTATTCATTGAAGCAACTCTCCAATTGATTTGTGCATCTAATAAATCATAACTAGGAATTAAACCAGTAAACTGCGGTGATCCCTCAAAGATGAAGGTATCAATCCATTTATAGTTGACACTAAACCCAAAGTCTTGCAATGTAGCAAATCCAAGGTTTAACTCAATATCACGACCCGAGAAACCTAGGTTAAACTTGTGTTCTGGTGTGTTAAATGCAGGAATAATGGGATCATCCGTTTCTGTATTTAACTTATTCCAAGAATAGTTTCCGTTAAATACAAACTTGTCCCAGAAATAGTAATTGGCCCCTAAGGAGAAACCTTGTGTAGTTACTTGATCCGTTGCATTTGCTGCTACCCGGAAAGCTTGTATATCTACTGGTAATCCCGTCACAGGGTCAAAGAATGCATCTACCCCAAAGTTAAAACCAATAAAGTCTCTATAAAAGCTATAATAATAGGTTCCGTCAAGATATAGTTGATCTCCAATCATTGTCCGGTAGCCGGCTTCAACCGTACGCACCTTCTCTGGTTGAATAGGATCAACATCAAAAAACTCTAATGTTCCTTCGTCTAAGGAGTTGAGATAATCCCCTAAAGATTCAATAGTGATGAGATTATTGAAACCATCAAGATTACCAATAAGAATAGCTCGACCAACATTATAGAACAAGTATTGATCTGCCAAAGTCGGATTCCGAATAGCTGAGCTAAATGAAAAGCGAAGAGTATTGTTGACATTAGGTGTAAAGACTACAGATGCCGCTGGAGAAAAGAGAAGGTCAAAGTTCTGGTTTTTATCCAAACGCATTGATCCACTGATTTTCCATCGATTGTCCAATTCGATCGTACCGCCACCATAAACACCAAATTCAGAAACATCAATGTCTCTACCCATGGTATCTAGAAGAATAGAGCCCATAGAGTTAGGTAGATATTGTCTAAAGTTGGCACCTACACGCAAGTCCAAGTCCGTAATGGCTCCTCCTTCATAGACGTCGTTAAACATTTTCTCCCCGTGTACATGCCAAAGAGCAGAGCGATCGAAGAATCTGGTACCATTTTCAGCAAAGGAAATTCTTCCGGTAATATCATTGAATGCTTCATCAAAGCGATCTGTACCTGGTGCATAAAATGGAACCGCTCCCGTTAAGAGATTACCTTGTGCTACGGCTACTTGTGCTTGTTGGTGGAAACCAGCAATAGCATCAACAATGTCTTGGCGCTCTAAAAAGCCACTTAGGGCTGCATTGTATTCGTCAGGTCTTCCTAAGAATTCTAAGATATTCGGAAAGCCTTCTTGACCTTGTAAAAAGGGAACCGCGTTCTGTGACCAAAAGTTAATATAGTCTGAGCGCCACTCGTTATCTTGCTTATGCTGCTGTTGTAATAGGAGAGAGGTGAAATAGGGATCGTAAGAATCTCCGGCATCCTCATGCGTCACATAAGCTCTGATAAAGTATTCATTCTGCTTTTTCAGTTCAATACGATGCTGATAAAACTGAATATTTCTCAAGCTGAAGCGATTATCTCCTTGGTATACAGTAGTACCTCGACTAAAGTTGGTCGCCAAAATTAATTCAGGAGAGTTGAAATCCATATCTGGTTTTAGACGGAAATGGAATGCCGCTCCAATTTTCATATTATCAGAGTCGTAATCAACAACGTCTTCTTCTATATAGCCTTGTCTGTGGATAATCCCTAAACCAGGAAGAGATTGTGTTCTGGAAAGATCGTTAGCGGTTTGGTACTCATCGCCATAAATATTGACAGCATCATATCCACCTGGATTGGTGGCTAAAGATTCAGAATCGAATACCGCATCGAAGTTATTAGCTACCCAATCATCAGCTTGGAAATAAGAGAAATTCAGCTTGTAGGCAAAAAACTCCTTACCAGCTTTATTTTTGACGCCATCTGCCCAGCGGAAGGCCGTTTCCAATAGGTTTCTTTCACCAACCTTGATCATGCCACTTAATCCTTTTTGCAAGAATGGATTTTTAGTCTCCATCGCAATTACACCGTTAAAGGCGTTTGGACCATAAAAAGCAGAACTCGCACCTACAATCAGATTTACTCGATTCACATCTAGTTCTGATGCACCTAAGAAGTTACCTAAAGAGAAATTAAGACCAGGCGATTGGTTATCGACTCCATCAATTATTTGCAGGGATCGCACCGGACTGGTACTATTAAAGCCACGTGTATTGATGATCTTGAAACCCAAACTTGCGGCTGTAAGGTCTACATCCTTTAAAGAGCCTAATCCATCATAGAAGTTGGCTGCTGGAGTTTCTTTAATACCTATATTATCCAAGGATTCCATCGTGAGTGCAGATTGCTGCCTTTTTTCACTGATGCGGCGACCTTTCACTACCACTTCTCCAATGGCTTCTACATATTCTTCCAGTTCTATAGTGATGCCATCAGCAACAGAAGAGATAGCTACTTCTTTTGCATCAAACCCTGTGTAAGAAACCTCAATAGTAGTAGGTAAGGTAGGAAGGTCTAGCTCAAAGTTGCCGTCAAAATCAGTGACTACCCCTTTCCCAGAGGTCTGATCCAATACGGTAGCACTAATTAAAGGCTCTCCGTCAACACTTTTGACCGTCCCCTTGAGTAAGTTTTGAGCTGTTGTTGTGATAGAGCATAGGAGTAATGCAGCCATTACGCCTATACGGGATAGTTGGATAAGTTTCATACGGTAATCTGTAGAGTATTTTCGAATTTTTTGTAAGCGGGAGCAAATTAGTGAATTTTCGCTAACAAGTTAATCTTTTGTAAACAGAATTTTTGTCTAAACTTGTCTGTTTAACTAAATCTCCATTCTTAGCTATAGCTATTCTTCAAAACTTGTGCTAGGCTTTATTAATTTAAAAGAGTATCAGCTTCCCTACTTTTTACAGCTTTTAGCATATTTTTTACATAATAAAGGTTAAGCCACTTCTATTTTTTGTAAAGGTCTAGAGATAGCGATTTTTGGGAAGGAGAAATAAATTAAGGAGAGCAAATAGGCAATCAGCCACCCCAAAACAGACCCTACAATTACGTCCAGCGGATAATGTACGCCCACATAGATTTGGGCAAAGGCAATACTTGCCGCCCAAAAGTAAAATAGCCACCTCCAACGTCTATAGTATAAACCTAATGTCAGTGCCAAAAAAGTTCCAATCGCAAAATGGTTCGTTGCATGAGAGGAGGTGAAACTATAGGCTCTACCACAGCCAACTAATAAAACCACCTCATCTTGAATGGCAGGATCATTGCAGGGGCGCAGCCGCTTTACAGACTTCTTTAATACCTTACTACTCATGGTATCTGCTATACCGACACATAAAAATAGGCTAAGCAGTAAATAAACTCCCTTCCACTTGAATTTAAAAGGAATGAAAATCAAAAGGAAGATATAAAGCGGATACCAAAACTTCTTCTCGCGCCAATAAGGCAATATGGTGTCCAAGAATGTCGTATGCCATGATCCGTTGATCAGCCGAAAGAGTTGCTCGTCGTATTGCAATAGCGTTTCTAACACCACTTTGAATTTGATTGAATAAAATACTTGATCAAAGATAAAAAGGGAAAGCTATTTCCTTCTGCTTCCATCTAGGAATTTCTACTTTTGCGCCAATCAAACTCAAAACACTGTGGCTTTAATCAAATCAATTTCTGGCATAAGAGGTACAATTGGTGGACAGGCAGGAGACAACTTGACCCCTCAAGATATCGTTGAGTGTACTGCTGCTTTTGGAGCATGGCTTCTGGAAACGGGTAAAACACCAAGGGTTGTCCTGGGCAGAGATGCGCGAATTTCAGGGGCAATGGTCAAAGCCTTAGTCAGCAATACCTTAATAAGTTTAGGCATAGATGTACTTGATGTAGATTTATCTACTACACCAACGGTAGAGATGGCTGTAGTTTGGGAAAAAGCCGGTGCTGGTATAATTATCACAGCAAGCCATAATCCAAAAGAGTGGAATGCCCTCAAGTTTTTGAATGAGAAAGGAGAGTTTATTTCCAAGGCAGATGGGGAATATCTGCTCGCAAAAATTGAAGAAGGCAGCATTCAATACGCAGAAGTGGATCAAATTGGTACGATCACACCTCTCTCTGGAACGATGGAACAGCATATTCAAGCCATTTTGGATTATCCTTTAGTTGATGTGGCAGCCATTCGATCTGCCCAGTTCAAAGTAGTTCTAGATGCTATTAATTCTACGGGTGGTATAGCAGTACCTATGCTACTTGATCAATTAGGCTGCGAAACTATTGTTATCAATGGAGAGATCAATGGCCAGTTTGCGCACAACCCAGAACCTCTGGCCAAGCACTTGACCGAACTCTCGGCTGCTATTATAAAGGAGCAGGCGCATTTGGGGATCAGCGTAGATCCAGATGTCGATCGTTTGGCTTTTGTCAATGAAGATGGGACCATGTTTGGAGAGGAATTCACCTTAGTAGCCGTAGCGGACTATATCTTAGGTCAGCGAGGCGGGAATTCGGTGTCCAATTTATCTTCAACCAGAGCTTTAAGAGATATAACCGAAAGACACGGTGGGCAATACTTTGCCAGCGCTGTTGGTGAGGTCAATGTAGTGACGACTATGAAAAATGAAAATGCGGCAATAGGTGGAGAAGGGAATGGAGGAATTATTGTACCAGATTTTCATTATGGAAGAGATGCCTTAATTGGAATAGCGCTCTTCTTGAGCCATTTAAGTAAAAAGAAGATGAAGATGTCTGCCTTAAAAGCAACTTATCCATCTTATGATATGGTGAAAGATAAAATAGCGCTCCATGCAGGAATCGATCTCAATAAAATTTTGATCGCTCTAGAGAAAAAATACCAAAAGGAAAACTACAATACGATAGATGGGCTAAAGATAGATTTTCCAACTGCCTGGGTGCACCTGCGCAAATCCAATACTGAGCCCATTATTAGAGTTTATGCCGAAGCAAGCACGCAAGAAAAGGCACAAGCTTTGGTCGCTCAATTAAAGCAAGATGTTGAGGATTTACTTTCCGAGAAATAGATTTTATATTTGTACCGATAGAAAGCTTTAAATCTTCCTATCAGTATTATAGCAATTACAACCATACAACATTGAATAATCGAGTCTATTTAGATAACGCCGCTACTACACCCATTGATCCAGAAGTAGTCCAGCACATCGCTGAAGCTATGAATAATTTATGGGGAAATCCCTCAAGTATTTACCAGGAAGGGCGTACTGCAAGGGCTGCTGTCGAAAGAGCCAGGAAAACCATCGCCAATATCCTGAATGCATCGATTGGAGAGATCTTCTTTACTTCAGGAGGTACCGAATCTAATAATATGATTCTAAAGTGTGCTGTTCGTGATTTAGGTGTGACCAGGATTATCACCAGCAAGACGGAGCATCACGCGGTTTTACATACTGCCGAATCCATTCATAATAGTCAATCTGTTGGACTAGAATTTGTCAATCAAGATCATAGAGGGATGATTGACATGGAACATCTTAAAAGCTTGCTGGAGAATAGTGACCAAAAAACGCTAGTCACCTTGATGCACGCTAATAATGAGATTGGGACCATGATTGACCTAGTCGAAGTAGGGCAATTGTGCGAAGCAAACGGCGCTTATTTTCATTCAGATACGGTGCAGACCGTTGGATTTTATCCAATTGATTTAGATAAGACGCCGATTCACTTTATTACAGGCTCCGGTCACAAGTTTCATGGACCCAAAGGAACAGGTTTTCTTTATATGAATAGTGAGGCCATCCTTAAACCTTTTATTGAGGGTGGAGCACAGGAGCGTAATATGAGAGGAGGTACAGAGAATGTATATGGGATCATAGGTATGGCCAAAGCTTTGGAAATCGCCAATGAAAAAATGGAGGAGAGGAGGCAGCAAGTCAAGGAGCTTCGAGATTATTTCGCTGACAAAATTAAGGCGACCTTACCAAGTGTAGAGTTCAATGGATGTCCTTTTTCTAATGGTCATTTTAAAACCTTAAGTGTCAGCTTTCCAGAAAGTGATAAAAACGAACTTTTATTACTGAATCTAGATATCGAAGGCATTAGTTGTTCTGGAGGTAGTGCCTGTAGCTCAGGGGCTGATAAAGGCTCTCACGTTATCGAGGCTATCCATCCCGGAACGAAGCGCAAAACGGTGAGATTTTCCTTTTCTCATCATAACACGAAATCAGAAGCCGACTTTGTCGCGGACAAATTAAAAGCGATAGTCGAAGATTAGGAATGGGGCATTAATAAAGATGTTTTATTTATTATTGACTCATTCCTTAGTTAAAGTCCAAAAAAATAACCAATACCTTGAGTAAGGCTACCGTCGGTAGACCAATAGAAGAGATTCTAAGTTTGGTTGATAAAGGTTCTTGCTTGGTGTTGGCTCGTAAAGCAAAATACATACCTATTACAATACATACCCAGTTTAATATTTGTAATAGCCATCTATTGCGATCAAAAATATCAGTGCTATGCAGCAAGGGTTGAAATCGTATAGACTGATAGACCAAAGCAAGGATGCACAATAAGGCATATAATAGGAATCGAAATGCCCATTTTGTATTTTTTCCTTCTCTATGTAAAACGGGCTCAACGTCTAAAATTTCAGGCATAGTTAGCGGAGTTTTTTGTGGATGCGCATCACTTGGTCGATCAAAGATTGGCTACCATCATTATAAATTAGAAAATCAGAGCGGATGGCTTTTTTGTATTCCGGCCATTGGTTTTTCATCCGTGCGTTTACCGCTTCTTCATCAACCTGGTCTCTATCCATGACTCTTTGAATTCGAATACTTTCGGGAGCAATCACACATATCACTTTATCTAGCTGTTTATGGCTTCCAGATTCAAAAAGGATGGCTGCTTCCTTCAGGGTGTAGGGCGCTTGGGCATTTTGGGCCACCCATTGTATGGTGTCTCTACCAACGGCAGGATGTACCAATTGATTCATCTTTTTCAGGAGTTCTGGTTGGGTAAAAATCTGTTGACTAATGAATTGCCGATTAATGCTTCCATCAGAAAAGTAAGCATCTTGGCCTAGCAAATCTTTTATACCTTCCACTAGATTTGGATCTTCCCGCATAAGCATCTTAGCTCTTTGGTCAGCATAGTAAATAGGAATACCCAGCTGCTCGAAGATGGCACAGACTGTTGATTTTCCGCTTCCAATATTCCCTGTAATCCCTACTTTTAAAGGTGTGTTTTTTAATCCCAAATTTCTATTTTGTGTTTCGATGAGAAATAAATATATATTTATCTCTTTTGAAATCCTATTAATTTACTACATCATGGGATACTATATTCAATTAAATGGCGAAACTTAGATCTAATCATGTGGGGAATCGGGGAGGAGCTAGCAATACTCTTTTGAGAGTTGCCGTTTTTGCAGCAGTGATTTTAGGAGTTATCTATTTTTTTATAAAATCTAATACTCCTCAATTTCCTACGGTAAGTGATGAAGTTATCTCCTCCATTGATACTACAGATGACCGGTCATTTTATTTGCCGGAATCTACCACTGGACAGGTGATTCAGCATTCCTATTTTTCCCTTTCTTATAGCGAGGAGCACGAACAGGCAGAATGGGTAAGCTATATTCTAACTAGGGAGCGTTTACAGCAACCTTGGGTAGATCGTACAGATCGTTTTGAGCCTGACGCTAAAGTTGGTACGGGCTCTGCTACCTGGTATGATTATCGGGGTTCTGGCTATGATCGTGGGCATTTAGCACCCGCAGCAGATATGGCTTTTAATAAGGAAGCGATGGAGACAAGTTTCCTGATGAGTAATATCAGCCCACAGTCTCACGATTTTAATAAAGGTATCTGGAAGGAGCTAGAGCAATTAACCCGGACTTGGGCCAAGAAGTATAAGAAGCTATACATAGTGACCGGTCCCGTTCTAAGCCGTCCCAACAAAGGAAAAATTGGCGATAATGAGGTGACCATCCCAAGCGCCTTTTATAAGGTGCTTCTCGATATTTCCGAGCCAGAGCAAAAAGGGATAGCCTTTATTATTCCCAACCAAATCAGTTATGAACCACTTTATGAGTATGTGGCAAGTATTGATCAGGTAGAAGAAATAACAGGTATCAATTTTTTTCCTAATTTAATGACTCCAGCACTAGAAAAATCTTTAGAAAGAGATTATAATGTGGACCTCTGGGAGTTCAGTAAACAAAAATATGACCTTAGGGTCAATAAATGGAATAAAGAATAATATGGCAGATAAAACAACATTTACCGACCTAGTTACTAAAGGATATGAGTTTGAAGGCCCTTCTATTACTTTAGGAGGTGCGATGTTGGATGGGGAATGCTTGACGAATACGCTCGTAAAAGTTCCTTTAGAAACTTTGAATAGACATGGTTTGATCAGTGGATCAACCGGAACGGGAAAAACCAAAAGCTTGCAGGTGATGGCAGAGCAACTTTCTGCTCAAGGCGTTCCTGTATTATTGATGGATATGAAAGGCGATTTGAGTGGAATTGCCGCCCCCAGTCCTGGTCACCGCAAAATAGATGAAAGACATGAGGCAATTGGCTTGGCATTTGAGCCTGGTACTAGCCCTGTCGAGTTTCTTACGCTTTCTGAGGAAAAAGGCCTACGATTAAGGGCAACTGTCACGGAATTTGGACCTGTTTTATTCTCTAGATTACTCGATCTTAATGAAACACAGTCCGGAATTCTAGCTGTCGTCTTCAAGTATTGTGATGACCATGATATCCCACTAATTGATCTGAATGATATCCGGAAAACATTACAGTTCTTTACGAATGAAGGGAAGGAGGAAATTCAGGATGTCTATGGTCGGGTGTCTACGGTCTCCGTTGGAGCAATCTTAAGAAAACTTATCGAACTAGAACAACAAGGAGCGGATATGTTCTTTGGTGAACGCTCCTTTGAGGTAGATGACCTGTGTAGAGTAGATGAAGACGGAAAAGGCATGATCTCCATTGTGCGCTTGACAGACATTCAAGATAGGCCCAAGTTATTCTCCACCTTTATGTTGCAGATGCTTGCAGAGATTTATAGTACTTTTCCAGAAGAAGGAGATTTGGAGCAACCCAAACTCGTCATGTTCATTGACGAAGCGCATCTAGTCTTCGAAGAGGCTACCGATAGTCTTTTAGATCAAATGGAGGCCATTATCAAACTCATTCGTTCTAAAGCGGTGGGTATATTCTTTGTGACCCAGAATCCTATTGATATTCCAGATTCGGTCTTAAGCCAATTGGGTTTAAAAATCCAGCATGCCTTACGGGCTTTTACAGCAAAAGATAGAAAGGCCATTAAACTGGCTGCACAAAATTTCCCTGTTTCTGATTATTACAAGGTTGACGAATTACTAACACAACTAGGTATAGGTGAGGCTTTGATCACTGTTTTAAATGAAAAAGGCATCCCTACGCCATTGATACATACCATGATGCGTGCCCCGCAATCGAGAATGGATATTCTTTCAGGAGAAGAAATTCGCCACCTCATCAGTCAATCTAACCTTATTCGTAAGTATAATGAGGAAATTGATAGAGAAAGTGCCTATGAGATTCTTCAAAAGAAAATCGAAGAGGCTAGGGAAGAGGAAAAGCAAGCAGAGCTGAGAGCGCAGCAAGAAAAAGCAAACCGATCTGGTCGTGGAAGATCTAGAAGACAAAAAACAGTCATCGAGCAGGTCATGAATAATACAACTACAAGGCAAATAGGTAGGACAGTAGCCAGAGAGTTGACCAGAGGATTATTATCTGTCTTGGGAGTAGGAGGCAAGCGTAGAAAATAAAAGCAAAACTTGGACGGAGTCCCGGAATTTTCGGGACTCTTATATTTAATGCTAGTCTTTGTTCTTCACCATTCTAAGGTTAGGGACGAAGCTTTTCTTGTAGGTAGCCCAGGGTGTATTCCTATGTCTATCATCTCCAAAATAAGTGACGATCTGCATAAACTGCATTGGCGTTTTATATCCTGCTAGAGATTGAATAACATCCAAATCTTCGTCCATAAATACAATCGTTGGGAAAGTCAATCGCCCTTTGAGAAGCTCTGCGGCAAGCTCATGGTAGCCATTTTTTCCAGATTTTACGAATTTATAAACCTTGTTCTCGTATTCAATTTCACTCTTTTCTTCAGCATTGAAACGGACAGGGTAGTAGTTGTCATTGATATACCTGACAATGCTTTGGTTGGAGAACGTGTGCTTTTCCATTCTTTTGCACCAAATACACCAGTCGGTGTAGACCTCCATGATAATTTTGCGTGGTTCTTCATCCACTTTGGCCACAGCCTCTTCCCAGCTTAACCACTTAATCGTGTCTAATTGCTCCTGAGCTTTTAAAGATTGGTAGTTAAAAAGTATAGTAACGAAAGTCAAGAGCACAAAAAGATGCTTTATCATCCGAATTAGTTTTCTTAAAAGTGATGTCTAAATATCCTCTAGTATAGATAATCCATAATACACTTCAAGTAACAAAATTTCGTCTAGGAATATGGCCTTCTGGAAGGACTTTAAAGCAAGTTTAACGATTTTTAGCTGCTTTGTTAATGGTTTTGATAGACCCGAATTTGGTCGCCATCCAAGGAATATGCTGCCATTAATCGCCCATTTAATTGAGGAGCGGGTAGGCCATTTTTAAGGGTGGCTTTCCCTACTAGAACAAGGGCCTCATCCCAGAGTCCTGCATCCACAAAAGATTGTAACAAGCTGCTTCCTCCCTCCACCATCAGACTGGTGTATTTTTTCTGCGCTAGATATTCAAGGATTTGTGGCAGAATATTTTTTGTGAAATCTAGGCCAACATAGCTCAAGTTTTCCCTGTCCTCTTTTTCGCTGCCTCCTTTTGTAAAGACAATGCTTGGTGTTTTACCGTCGAGTAGATGCAATTGCGGTCCTAGTTTCTGATGCTGATCTACGACGATGCGTACAGGTGATGGACCAAAATACAAGCGATTGTTTAGTTGCGGATTGTCAACCAAGGCGGTATTTGTGCCAACCATAATGCTGTCTATTTCACTGCGCCACCGATGTACCAGCCGTTTTATCAATGGATTGGTGATCCAGAATGATCGAGGCGGATTGGGAGCCAATATTCCATTTGTAGTCTGGGCATACTTCAGTAGGATGTAGGGTCTATGGTGTGTGACAAAGGTATTTCTTATAGATGCCAGGGCTTTACCTTCCTCCTCCAGAAGCCCTACTTCTACTTGCACGCCAGCATTTTTTAAAAGCTTAATCCCTTGTCCAGCAACCTCGGCGGTATGATCAATAGTAGAAACCACCACCGAGGGTATTTTTTGGTCAATGATTAAACGAGTACAAGGAGGGGTGCGGCCAAAAATACAGCAAGGTTCAAGAGAGACATAAAGCGTAGACAATGGAATAAGGTGTCTGTCTATTGGAGATACATTGGCTACTGCATTGACCTCAGCGTGTGCGCCGCCGTACTTTTTATGATAACCTTCGCCGATTATCCTATCCTCGTGAACAAGCACTGCTCCAACCATTGGGTTTGGACTGACATTTCCAGCCCCCAGTCGAGCCAAATCAAAGCAACGAAGCATAAACAAATCACTTTTCATACTTGTAGTTTGTTTAAGAAATGTAGCAAATAATGGGTATAATAGTTAAACAAAATTTTTGCTTATGTTATTTTTGTTGTATATTAGATATGTAAAACCTGTCTGTAATTCCAAGTAAACTTAATCATTCGAGATCATGTTATAGTTTGCGTGGCAGCACATACAAAGTAACACTTATCCTATTGATTCCTTAACCAAAACCGCTTTTTGTGCTTTATAAGGTTAAACTAAAAAATGCTGATGACTCAGTATTATTGGATGATCAGGTCTATGAATATTTGACCACTGATCCTTATTTGATGAAGGTAGATTTCATCAATAATCTCCGAAAACACTCTAGTGGCTGTGCGGTCTTTCAGAAAACATGGAAAAAAGCGGATGGTTCTTATAAAACAGAAACCATCTACCTACACAAGTTAGTAGCTGAAAAATTCCTAACTCATGAAAAGACCGACAAAAGCAACCTAGTAGGTGCCAAGAATGCTAATAAATTAGATTGTCGACTCGAGAATTTGATCTATCGTTCCAGGTCTGTAGCTTCCAGAAAGCGGAAGTCTAGCAGCAAGGTAGGCTATACCGGCGTATACAAAGAGAATAACCGCTACCGAGCTGTGATCTCCGTGAATCGGAAATCCGTGCACATTGGTATGTTTCCAACAGCTGAAGAGGCCGCCATAGCCTACAATAAGATGTCTAAGAAACTCTATGGAGATAATGGAAAGATAAATATCATAAAGACAGGGAAGCACAAAGAAGTTATGGATTAGCTCCTTTTTATTCCTCTGGTCATTTCTCTTTTTCCTGGTGGTCCTGGAAGTGCTTCCACTTCAAATCCAATGGCTTTTAAAGCCCTCTTTACGGCGCCTTTGGCGCAGTAGGTAACGAAAATACCATCTTTCATTAATGCGTCGTAAGCAATTTTTAGTAGGGCCTCCTCCCAAAGGCTAGGTTGCGAAGTAGGCGCAAAAGCGTCGAAATAAATGACATCAAACTGAGCATCAAAAGCTTGATCTTCAAAAAGTCCTTTTATTTTTTTAAAAGTGCAAAATTCCCCAATTTCAATAGTTTCTCCCCAAGGGGATGTGTGCATGGTCTGAAAAGGCACTTCAGACCGCTCTAATAAAGCTGCATAATTCAAGGCATTTACCATGTCTTGGTCAATCGGATAGGCTTCAATTCCTACATAATTGATTTTCCTTTTTTGTTTTTCTGCAGTCAGAAAACTTAAATAGGCATTCAAACCCGTACCAAAGCCAAATTCGAGAATATTGACCTCCTCTTTTTTTCTCAAAAGACAAGGGTTGAGGCCCGCATGGATGAATACATGTTGAGATTCTTGCAGCGCACCATATTTACTATGATAGCTCACACCAAAGCGCTTGGACAAAATGGAGTGGGAGCCATCTTGTGTTTCGATAATCTCATTTTCTTCTGGAAGATTCATATTGGCTTATTCCTATAAAGAAGCCTTTTTAATGAAGTCGAGATCCATTAAAAAGGCTGATGAACAAGAAATGGATTTTACATTTAAAAAATCCAGGTAATAGCTAGGTTTGTAACCGTATCAATAATACTATTGTAATCAATAGAGAAGTTGGTAGGGCAGCCGTAGCCTCTATTGCAGGATGATAAAGTTCCAGCAAAGACGACAACTAGCGGTAATGAAAAGCGATTCTTATTCTTCATTAGTGTAATATATTTTGTTCTTTATCCGCAAGAGTAACGGATGAATAATTCTACTTATTTTGTTTGCGACTGCAAAGTTATCATTTCTTAAATAAACTTCCACACCCAAAGAAAGGTTGATGATGAATTCCTATTTCGAAGACTTGGTCCAACATTTAAGCAAAATCTATGAGCCTAGAGAAGCCCGGAATATCTCCAAGCTTCTTTTTGAAGATGTATTTCAGATAAACAAGCCTGAGGAGGAGTCTACTTTCAAGGCGGAATGGGTACCCATTTATGAAGATGCCAAAAAACGATTACTGCAATCAGAGCCACTGCAATATATTACAGGTAGAGCTGATTTTTATGGATATGTCTTTAAGGTGAGTCCTGAAGTCTTGATTCCTAGACCAGAAACGGAGGAGTTGGTTTATACCTGTTTGCAAATTATCAAATCTTTTGCTTCCGATACTGTTCAGGTATTAGATGTTGGTACAGGTTCAGGATGTATACCCATAAGCTTAAAAAAAGAACATCCATCTGTAAGTGTAAAAGGTATAGATGTAAGTCAAGGTGCGCTGGCCATAGCACAGGAAAATGCCCGCTTGCTTGCGGCAGAAGTATCTTTTCAGCAATTTGATTTTCAAAACCAGGCGCTTTGGGCGGAGCTGGGACAATACGATATGCTGGTCAGTAATCCACCCTATATTCCAACCAAGGAAAAGCAATTAATGGAATCGAATGTCTTAGATTATGAGCCGCATCTTGCCCTCTTCGTGGATAATGATAAGCCTTTATTATTCTACGAGTTGTTGGCCCAGTTTTGTAAAAATGGCCTTCGACCTGGCGGACACTTATTGGTAGAAACCAACCAGTACAATGCAAAAGACGTGCAACAGCTGTTTGAGCAGCACGACTTGGTGGATGTTGAAATACTACAAGACATGATGGGCAATGACCGAATTGTACAAGCTAGGAAAGTAAGTTGAGCATTTCTACAAGAACTTCATTAAGCTTTTTAATCGCTAGTGGAATATTCCAGTTTTCGCGATTTCGTGGCTCAACTATATTAGATGCGGATCTGATTTGTAGAAAATTAACCTTCAATTGTTGGCAAACGTAGAAAAAGGCAGCACCTTCCATAGATTCTAAGTCTGTTGAATATTTATCTTTTATGGCTGCTATACTTCTTTTTGAGCCATGTACCTTGTTGACCGTAATGGCGCTAGCTCTAGGTAAAAATTGAAAACTTTGACTCGCAGGATTAATGATTTTTCCTGCTTGAAAGGGCCCGCTATTAGCATCTTGTAATTCCATTTCAAATACATCTACAAAATTACCATCGGCTTCTTCGACTCCTAGGTCTCCAAAGCGATCTTCCACTACGTTCCAGACACTCCCTAGTTCCGTTGCTGGATCAAAGGCTCCAGCAATTCCAGCATTGATAATCAAATCATAACTGGTGGCCAATAGGCTTCGGGTTAAATGAAAAATGGTATTGGGTATGCCTACTCCTGTGATGAGAAAATCTAGACTGGATTTGCCTTTTTGATACTTTAGTGGTTCATAATTAACCCAATGAACATTGGCGTAATCTACTAAGGGCTGCACCTCGAATGGAGTAGCAGATACAATTAAAATCCTCATATAATCTGCTACTTTTGATATTGTACACTAATGCCTGGTGTAAAGCCCAGTATTTGATGAATGCTGCCTGCAATATCCATATGAAATGCCGGACTTATATCCAGCCCTATCCCAGCGGTAAAGAGGGTAGGAGCCGTACTTATACCTAACCTAAGTGCTAAAGATTCTTGTATTTTATAATCGATTCCCGATCGAAAAATAGCTGGGAAGTCAATGTCTTTTTCTAACTCTGCTGACACCTGGAGTTGATCACTCACTAAATAATTTACACCAATCTGCACCACTGGAAAGGTGTTTTCCTCATCGTTTACTGCACTTCGAATAGGATTAAACAGATGAAAACCAAGGAGAACTTGCTCAAACACCTTGGCTTGCAGACCTACTGCAAAAGTCAAAAAACCCTGGCTGCCATATTCTGGTATTGATCGATTCCAATAAATGAATTCTCCACCAATGCTCATCCTCTCGGAAAGTTGCCTACTATACCCTAAACTTATACTATTTTCATTGTAGGCCTCGAAGCCGAAACTACCAACACGTACTCCAAAGGCACCATTATTGCTGGGAATAGCTGCTGCTAAGCCAAAATTCTGGGTCTCATTTAACAAGAAACGTCGTTCGGCACTCGCCACAAATCCTAAGCTTTCTATAGAAGCAAGACCAGCAATATTATTGAAGGCTGCATCAATTCCTTGGTGGATACTTGATATCCGCCCCATAGCAATAGCTCGCGCATCTTGTAGGCCAAGCAGACCAGATTGTGCATTGGAATAATGGCAGAATAAAGCGAATAAAAGACTTATAATGACTCGCATGATTGGCATTTGTGCTGGCCGAAAGATAAGGAATTAAATACTAGAGATCACTGAAAATAGCCTGCTTGTTTTAATCACCTAAAAGAAGTACATTTGCGCGATATTTTAGACCTGATATGGAGCATGTTTCCTTTCAAGATTTAGGCTTAATTGATTATCAAAAAGCCTGGGATTATCAAACAGCATTACACCAGGGACTGGTTAATCTGAAATTGGAGAATCGCGAAAATCGAAAAGCTGGTGGTCCTACCAGTAAGCCTTTACACCATCTATTATTTTGTGAGCATCCGAAAGTCTATACCTTAGGTAAGAGTGGCTCGGTAGATCACCTACTGCTCAATGAACAAGAATTAGAAGAACAGGGCTTTTCTTTTTACAAAATCAATAGAGGCGGCGATATCACCTATCATGGGCCGGGTCAATTAGTGGGGTATCCCATTTTTGACCTCGAAGAGTTTTTTACTGACATTCATAAGTATGTACGCACAATCGAGCAGGTCGTCATGATGACCATGGCGGACTATGGCCTGGAAGGTATGCGTATTAAAAAACACCCCGGCGTTTGGCTTGAAAAAACGGCTGATGCACCTCATCGTAAAATCTGTGCAGTAGGGGTGCATTTGAGACGATGGGTGACCATGCATGGTTTTGCCTTCAATATCAATACTCATCTATCGGATTTTGATCATATCGTTCCTTGTGGGATTGATGATAAAGATAAAGGAGTAACCTCCTTATCTAGAGAGCTTGGTCGACCGATTGCAATTGATGAAGTCAAGGAGAAAATGAAAAAATACTTCTCCGAATGTTTTGAAATAGAGTACCTCAACTAAAAACAGATGAAGAAAGATATTCCCAATTTAAAAGTGGAGGATGTGGCTATAGCCATCGTACCTCGAAATATAGAGGATGATCTTTGGGATTCCTACTTGATTAATTTCAAGAAAGAAGAGATCAGAAATGTGTTGATCAATTCCAGAGGATATGGCGAAAAAAACGGTGATCAGGTAAAAACCACTGTTTTGCGGCACTTTTTTGAGTTGGTTCAGCGAGAGACCGTCATTCAGATAGAGCCTATCCAAACCAAGTTATTTAGTCTTACGAATGAGTACTGGCTTAGTTTCTCATTTGATGGCAACATTTACGATAAAAAATATGTCTTTGTTAGAGGGAGTATTGACGAGTCCCATTTTACAAAGATTCCTTTGCTTGATCGCAAAGGGGTAATGATCCGATAAGGAACAGATTTATTCTACATATTTATGGAAAACGAGAATGGCTACAGATCTAAAAAGGTAAAAGATTCGGAAACGATCATGACAGAAATGATTATGCCCAACCATACCAACCCCATGGGGAATTTAATGGGTGGTAATCTTTTGCGTTGGATGGATGTGATAGGTGGTATTTGTGCAGGCAAGCATTGTGAAGCTAATGTGGTGACGGCATCAGTAGACCACGTCTCCTTTCAAAGACCTATTTTATTAGGAGATGTGGTGACCTTAAACGCCTCAGTGACAAGGGCCTTTCGCACTTCAGTTGAAGTTTTTGTGGAGGTTTTTGCAGCTGATATCAAAGGCTTGAATAATCGACGCTGTAACCATGCTTACTTCACCTTTGTCGCTTTAGATGAACAAAAGGCAAAACCCAAGTCTGTTCCACCTGTACTTCCGCTTACAGAGATTGAGCAACAGCGATACGATAGTGCGCCTCGGAGACGAGAACTGCGTTTGGTATTGGGTGGACGTATGAAGCCAGAAGATGCCCATGATCTGAAAGATTTTTTCCAGCAGATGTAAATACTGCCGTTTTTGGCATAAAAATTGCAGTTAAAAACTAAACGTAACTAAGAAAGCATTTATGATAATTTTTTAAATGTATTTCTTATTTTTACCTAAGAACATTTCATTTGAAACTATTTGAGGAAATAATGCTATTTCCTTTCACAATAAAGAACGTATAATCGGTTTTTGGGATAGCCTCTCTCCATGGTCAAGCAGGAGGGGGGCGTTTTTTTTGGCAGATATCTTCAGTAATTACAATAAGTCTTTAATTTTACGCGTCTGATTTTTGAAGTAGGTTGAAACCACCTCTTCAAAATTATTATTATTAAAGGATCAATCTAAGATTTAAGATGTCAAGACTATTACTAATATTTACCTTCCTGCTTGGAATTACTTTTACTATTAATGCTCAACCAGATCGATGGCAACAGCGAGCGGAGTATGTGATGGATATCGATTTTGAGGTGAGCAATCATCAGTTTGCTGGAACTCAACAATTAACTTATTTTAATAATTCTCCTGATACCTTGTATCAAGTTTTTTATCACCTCTATTTCAATGCCTTTCAGCCAAATAGCATGATGGACACTCGATCTAGAACCATCAGTGATCCAGACCGTAGGGTAGGAGACCGCATTTCTAAACTCAAAGATGATGAAATCGGCTACCTCAAAATCAAATCCTTGAATCAAGATGGTAAAGCTACCCAATTTGCAGAGGTAGGCACCATTCTAGAAGTCACACCAGCTACTCCCATTCTTCCTGGTTCAAAGACGGTTTTTGAAATGGAGTTTGATGGCCAAGTGCCTATCCAAATCCGTAGATCTGGACGCGATAACCGCGAAGGCATCTCTTATTCAATGGCCCAATGGTACCCTAAATTGGCTGAATATGATTACCAAGGTTGGCATGCCAATCCTTATATAGGAAGAGAGTTCTATGGCGTTTGGGGCGATTTTGATGTGACCATTTCTATTGATAAATCCTATATGATTGCTTCTACGGGATATTTACAAAACCCTCAAGAAATAGGTATGGGATATGAAGATGATAGTAAACCACTAAAACTTCCAAAAGGAGATAAATTGAAATGGCAGTTTAAAGGAACCAATATTCATGATTTCGTTTGGGCCGCTGATCCTGACTATAAACACATCACGCTAGTACGAGATAATGGAAATGCTTTGCACTTCTTTTTTCAGCCGGGCGAACGCACCACAGAAAACTGGGAAAGGCTTCCGCTCATTATGGATGAAGCTTTCGATTATATCAATCTACATTTTGGGCAATATGCCTATAAAAAATACTCCTTTATTCAAGGAGGTGATGGCGGGATGGAATATCCTATGGCCACTTTGATCACCGGCAACAGAGGTTTAGGGAGCTTAGTAGGTGTATCGGTACATGAGTTAATGCACTCTTGGTACCAGATGATGCTAGGTACCAACGAAAGTCTTTATCCCTGGATGGACGAAGGGTTTACCTCCTATGCTACGAATCGGGTGATGAATCACCTGAGAATGAAAGGGCTCATCAACGGGCAACCAGTAGATAATCCACATTTGCGTTCCTATGCAGGCTACCTCAATTTGGCTAGAACCGATTTTGAAGAGGCTTTGACTACGCATTCAGACCATTATGTAAGTAATCGGGCTTACGGTACGGGGTCTTATAGCAAAGGGGCTGTATTCTTACATCAGTTGGAATACATTATTGGATCAGATGCTTTCAACGCAGGTTTACTCCGATATTTTAATACCTGGAAATTTAAGCATCCTAATATCAATGATTGTATCCGTATTTTTGAAAAAGAATCAGGTATGGAGCTAGATTGGTATAAAGAATATTGGGTAAATACCACCCATACCATTGATTATGGCGTAAGAAGAGTAGAAGAAATGGAAGGCAAAACGACCATTACGCTAGAGCGGAAAGGCTTAATGCCAATGCCAATAGACTTTCATGTGACGATGATGGATGGTACACAAGAATTGTATAATATCCCTCTAAGAATTATGCGCGGACAGAAATCAGAAGATGATTCACGGGTATTGACTGTATTAGAGGATTGGCCTTGGACACATGCTACTTATTCCTTTACATTAGATATACCAAAGGGTCAAATCAAATCAATCGAGATTGATGCCAGCAAACGGATGGCCGATATCGATAGTAAGAACAACATTTTAGACCTTAATTAATACCGTTCGATCTACAATAATGAACAAACAAATAGCACTAATACTAAAAGGTATGGCAATGGGGATAGCTGAGGTTATCCCCGGTGTCTCTGGTGGAACCATCGCCTTTATTACAGGTATCTACGAGACCCTTTTGAATTCTATAAAAAGCGCACTTGGGCCAGAGATCATTACCTCTTTACGTAAAGGGGGCGTACCTGGAGCCTGGAAGGCTATCAATGGGCCATTTCTTATTTTTCTAATGGCTGGTATGGTCATTGGTTTTGTTACCGGAGTTTTTGGAGTGGCGCATTTATTGGAGTCGTATCCAGTTTTGGTTTGGTCTTTTTTCTTTGGTTTAATCATCGCTTCGGCTATTTATATTGGCCGCAAAGTAAAGCAGTGGAATTGGCAGGCCATTCTTGGACTCGTCTTAGCTACTGTGATTGCCTATTGGATTACGATTGCTACGCCAGCACAAGGAACAGATGCCTTATGGATGGTATTTATAGCAGGAGCGATTGCGATTTCTGCTTTGATTCTTCCCGGAATATCGGGAAGCTTTATTTTATTATTGATGGGAATGTACACCGTTATATTCCCTGAAATCAAAAATGCCCTTAGCACCTTTGAAACGGGAAGCTTAATTGTCGTAGCCGTATTCGGCATAGGCTGCTTGGTAGGTTTAGGAACCATTGCCAGAGCATTATCCTGGATGTTTAAGCAGTATCGCAATACCACCTTAGCTGTTCTTACGGGTTTTATGATAGGCTCACTCAACAAAATTTGGCCCTGGAGAAATGTTGTTTCTACTCGTATTGATAGTAGCGGAGAGGAAGTACCTTTTCTAGAAAAAAGTGTGCTACCTGCCCAATTCGAGGGAGAAACGTATCTGTTGATGGCTATCGTGATGATCCTATTAGGATTTGCAATAGTTTTTGTATTAGAAAGATTCGATAAAACAGAAGTAGAAAGTGGGAGTAAATAAGTACGAGCATTATCAATATTTGCTAGGCCTCATTGGTTATCCCTTGAGCCATTCTTTTTCCAAGAAATATTTCTCCGAGAAGTTTGAGCAAGAGAAAATTGAAGGCTATTACTACGAGTTGTTTTCTATTCCTGCAATCGAGGATTTAGCAGAGGTACTGGAGCAGTACCAAAACTTGCTCGGATTGAATGTGACCATCCCTTACAAACAAGCGGTTATTCCATTTATGTCTGAACTCAAAGGTGCTGCCAAAGACATACAGGCGGTCAATACGATCAAAGTAGGCACTAATGGCTTAGTAGGTTATAACACAGATGTATACGGTTTTGAAGTATCTTTAAAAGAGCAGCTGCAAAAACACCAATTGATGCCTACCAAGGCGCTAGTTTTAGGTACAGGTGGAGCTTCCAAGGCGATTCATTATGTACTTGACAAACTCGATATTGCAGCTACCGCGGTTTCTCGTAGACCAGCAGCGGGACTATATAGCTATCAAGAATTGACGGAGGAAATCCTAGAGGAACATGAGCTTATCGTGAATACCACACCTTTGGGGACATATCCGGAGCCAGATCGCTGCCCTGATTTGCCCTATGAGGCATTAGGCAGTCGGCATATGCTGTACGATTTGGTCTATAATCCCAGCGAAACCTTATTTATGAAAAAAGGTACAATACAAGGAGCACATGCCACCAATGGATTGAGGATGCTTGTCCTCCAGGCAGAAAAAGCGTGGGAAATATGGAATTCAGATGACGAAAGCTAGACAAGTTTTCTGCTAATATTGTATTTTCATTAGGAACTTGTCAGGCCAAATAACCAAAGAATAAACCAAATAGATGGAGAAAGAGGGAAAACCAGTATTAAAAAAGGGAGAAGAAATTGCCAAGCAGTTTAAAAAAAGTATGGAGCCTTCTGATGAATTGAAGCTCGATTTTAGAGATACCGCCATCGCTTTTGCTGATAAATCCGATGAAGACCTTCGCAAGACAGCTTGGTTGTTCGGCATGATGAACAAGCATTGGCTAGTTGGAATTGGAGCGAAATTAGGGATGACAGCGATTAAATTACATCTTCCTTTTGTGGAATCAGTTGTCAAAAACACCATCTTTCGGCAATTCTGTGGAGGCACCACTCTGTTAGAATCTCAGCAGACTATTGAAAAGCTTTATGCCTCCAAAATTCTCTCTATTCTAGACTATGGCGCAGAAGCAAAAGAAACGGAAGAAGACTTTAACAACACCATGAATGAAAATATTCGCGCCCTGGAATTTGCAGCGAATAATGAAAGTGCCTGGATGGTGAGTACTAAGATAACAGGACTAGCTCGCTTCGCTTTATTAGAAAAAGTATCTAGCCATGAAGCCTTGACGGAAGCAGAGTCAGAAGAATGGAATACGGTAGTCAAAAGGGTAGGAGCCGTTTGTTATAAAGCAGAACAATTGAATGTAGGTGTCATGATTGATGCGGAGGAAACTTGGATTCAAGGCGCTATAGACAAGCTAGTGACGCAGATGATGTCTCGCCATAACAAGGAAAAAGCAATCGTATATGGCACCTTTCAGATGTACTTGAAAGATCGTTTAGAGCACCTCAAAACCGCTTTTATCCATAGTCAACAGTATGGGTATTTACTAGGGGCCAAATTGGTGAGAGGGGCTTATATGGAAAAAGAGCGAAGAAGAGCACAAGAACTGGGCTATCCTTCTCCAATCCACGATACCAAAGCGCATACAGATGAAAGCTACAATGCAGGCTTGCGTTTTTGTCTGGAACATTATGAAAAGATTGCCCTTTGCAACGCCAGCCATAACGAAAAAAGTTGTATGTTAATGGCGCAAACTATTGCGCAACAACAGTTAGATAAACGTCACCCTCATTTACTTTCTGCACAGCTTTTAGGTATGAGTGACAATCTGACCTATAATTTGGCTAAACACAATTTTAGAACTGCCAAATATATTGTTTATGGTTCTGTAAAAGAGGTAGTTCCCTACCTCATTCGTAGGGCCGAAGAGAATAGCTCCGTCACTGGAGATATGACCAGAGAACACCGATTTGTAGTTCAGGAAATGAAAAGAAGGGGATTAAACACCTAACTTTTTTGCATCTAAAATTTGCTGATCCCAAAACACGCTATATCAAAAATAATAGCGTTAAAAGATAAAAATCCTATTTATGAGGATGCATAATCTCAAAAACTGGTTATGGATAGGCTTCTTTGGCCTAATTCCACTGATAACGAATGCCCAACATGAAGATTGTCGAACTGCCTACGTCATTTGTAGCGATTCAACCTTTAGATTCCTGCCCACTGGTAGCGGTATCAATGACTTTGAAAATCCGAATAACGATGAAGGCTGTTTAGTTACGGGTGAAAACATTTCAGCTTGGTTCTATTTCGAGCTGCGCGAAGATATGCCGCTCGATAGCAACGAGCTGGGTTTTATAATTTTAGATACCTTACCTGATTATTATATCGATTATGATTTTGCGATATATGGACCCAATTTAAGTTGCGATAGCTTAGGTAGTCCTTATCGATGCTCCTTTGCCCGACTACCCAACAATGGCGAGTTTGGTTTTGGAGATGCTGTTGCTACTGGTTTTAAAGAAGGCGAAACAGATACCACAGAGTCCTTTCTAAGCTCCGATGGCTTTCTAAAGTATATGGATGTAAAACCAGGGGATGGCTTCTTTTTAGTCATCGACTTTTTCGTAAGTGCCTTCCCTGGCCAGGGTCTATCTGCCTTTGATTCTACCGCCATACAGGGCTTTCGCTTCGAGTGGAACGGCTCCGCCAAACCTTGGCTCAACTGTATTGTCAATCCCAACTGTGATCAGGTGACCGTTGATATAACTGGCCAAGCCAATGCTTGTGCTGGAGAGTCCGTCCCGCTCAATACTATTGCTACTAATACCAATGGCAATGAAGTCTATATCTGGTCAGAAGCTAGTGGCAGGACTGATTTATTAAGCGCAACTGATATTCCGAATCCTACGCTTAATCTACCGCCAGGATTCTCAGGTACCCTTGCCTATACCGTATTAGTAAAAGAGGGGGCTTGTGAGCACTCAGATACCATCACCATAACTGTAGAAGATGGAGGGCAACCTATGATTACTGGAGATGCCCTTGTTTGTGCAGATGAGCTAGCCACCTTAAGTGCTCCTCCTGGATTTGATAGTTATACCTGGTCCTCTGGAGATACCACTCAGCAAGTTATGGTACCTGGAGGAGCAACCTATAGACTTACAGTCACGACCATTGGGAATAGTTGTCCGGCAGTTGCAGATTTTACGGTAGAAGTACCCGAGGTGGAATTTCCTTTGATAAGAGGAGACAATGGGATATGCAGTACTGGTCGAGGCGTTGTTATATTGAGAGCTACTGAAGGATTCTCTTCCTATTCGTGGTCTTATGGAGATGATTCTTCTTCCAATAGTTTTATTGAAGTTCAGGATACTTTAGATGTATTTCTTTCCGTCACAGATTCATTAGCCTGTGTTACATCTGATACTACAAAAATAGAATTATTGCCAGACCCAACTACAGAAATATTCGGGGATGGTACCTTATGTGAAGGATCATCGGATACGCTTAGTTTTGATCAAACCGATGTATTTTTTGTGAATTGGTCGAGTTTAGATGGAAACATAGTAAGAATACCTGGTACATTTGATGCTGTCATATCTTCTGCGGGAACCTATGTCTTAACCGTTGATGATTCGCTAGGCTGTCGAGGCCAGGAGAATATCACCTTCGTAGAAAGAGCATTACCTACGCCCTCCATAGATGGAGAATTTACTTTTTGCAGCAATGAGTCTACCGAAATTAGCGGGCCAGACAATTTTACTTATCTCTGGTCTACCGGAGAGACAACACAAACGATTACTGTCGATTCTGCCTTTGCGGTAGCTTTGCTGGTAACCGATACTTTTGGTTGCGAAGGTAGTACAAATGCTTTTTTAGATACTTTACCGCTGCCTCAGCCAGAAATAATGGGGAGAGATTACCTTTGCGAAAATGATAGCGTCGGCTTGATGGTTGGCGCATTCGAGTCCTACTTATGGTCAACTGGCGATACGACGGATAATATAACCGCAGCTCAGGCGGATACCTATTTCGTAACGGTGACCGATAATAATGGATGTAATAATAATGCCGCATTTCTAGTGACTCAACGAGTCAATCCTATTCCAGTAATTACCGGCGATAGTTTGCTTTGCCCGAATGAAGTCACTCAATTAGAGACTTCAGATAACTTTATTAGTTATACATGGTCGACTGGCTCTACTATCAATACTACGACTTTCAATACTTTTGGCACCGTTACCGTAGCTGTTCTTGATAGCTTTTCTTGCCCAGGATCGGCTACCTATGATATTGATACACTGGCAGCTCCAGTACCAGCATTAAGTGGCGACACTATTTATTGTCAAGGCGATAGCACGGAGATTATGGGAGAGCTAGGCTTTGTCTCTTATCTCTGGTCGAGTGGAGAGGCTACACCGACAATTAGTACGGATATGCCAGGTACACTCAGTTTGACCGTTACTGACAATAATGGCTGTGTGGGCAATAATAGCATTGTGATTTCAGAGCGACCAACTCCTATGCCGAGCATCCTTGGAGATGTTACTTTTTGTGCAAATGAAAGTGGATTCATTGAAGCACCAGCAGGGTTTAACACCTACACTTGGTCCAATGGATTGACCACTAGAATCATTGAAATTTTCGATCCAGGATCTTATGCAGTCACGGTAGTAGATGATCTTGGCTGTGGAGGAACAGGAAGCATAGCGGCAGATACTGCCTCTATTCCGGTAGCCGATATATTTGGGGATACTTATGTCTGTGAAACCGGCGAGGGCACTTTATTTACCAATCCAGTTGGTAATTATCGCTGGTCTAATGGAGACACAACCAGTGTGATCACGATTGATGCCCCAGGTTTTTATACCGTCACCATTACGGATCAGAATGGGTGTAGCAATATCGCTTTAGCTTCGGTAGATTTACAACCAGACCCTAATCCAGTGATTCTAGGTGATCCTATCCTATGCCCTGGAGAAACAACGGAGCTAAGTACAGCACTCAGTTATAGTAGTTATTCTTGGTCAACGGGTTCATTAGATAGCACCACTACTACTGGCTTTGTACCTCAAGTAACGGTTAATGTGATTGATGAATTTGGCTGTATGGGCGCAGCAAATATAGATTTAAATGCCGTCCAGAATCCCAATGTAGCCATAGATGGCCAGCTAGCGGTCTGTGATGGAGAAGGGACCTTATTAAGAGCTACAGAAGGCTTTATCACCTATTTGTGGTCAACGGGTTCGGATAGCCTTGGAACTATAGTTAACCAAAATGGCCTCTATACAGTCACGGTAACCGATGCTAATGGATGCCAAAATTCAGCAAGTACTACCTTGACAGTCAATCCTAATCCCAAACCAGATATCCAGGGAAATGCGAATTTATGTAGGGGAGAAACTGCTACTCTGAATGTCCGCGATAATTTCCTTTCTTATAGCTGGTCAAATGGAGGGACCGAACGATTTATACAAGTATCTGAAAGTGGTGACTATGTCGTTGAGGTTAACTCTCCCGGCGGCTGTGTAAACAGAGATACTTTTTCGGTCACCGTATTCGAACCAAGAATTACGCCCATCAATAATGCAGTTTTAGATATTTGTGATGGAGACACCCTAACGCTTGATGCGGGGCCGGGCTTTCAAAGCTATCAATGGTCAACCGGTGCTTTATCACAAAGCATAACCATCAATACAGGTGGAAACTTTAATGTGATGGTCGTCGACTCAAATGGCTGTAGGACCAATGGTAATATGGTAGTTAATGCGCAGTCGCTTCCACAACCTTCGATTATAGCTCCTGGTGTCTTTTGTAGAGGGACGCCGGTTTCGTTGTTAGCAGGTGGGAATTATCGGATTTATGAATGGTCGAATGGTGATTTTGGCGACATCATTGAAATCAATCGAGGTGGTACCTATGAATTGACCGTAACGGATAATAATGGTTGTCAAGGTACGACTAGTGTTCTTTTAGATGAGCGGGATTCCCCAGAAGTAGACATTGCGGGGGATTTGTTGATTTGTCGTGGAGATACGACCACTTTGACCATACCCAACGATTATCGATACCAAATATGGACCGATGACTCTAATGACACCTCAGTAGTAGTTACCGAACCTGGAAACTATGGTGTTTTAGTATTATCTGATAATGGCTGTTCTGGATCAGATGAAGTACAAGTACTGTTTAGAGATGATCCCTTGCCAGTGATCACAGGCGACCTGAATAAGTGTAGTAACGAAACAGGTGTTTTGGATGCTGGCTCAGGTTTTGAACAATATATCTGGGACACTGGTGATACGACTCAAACCATCAATTACGATACCGCAAGGATTTACGAAGTGAGGGTTTTTGATGATTTTGGTTGTGACAATATTGCTCGAATACAGGTAACGGCTGTTCAGGCACCGGTTATAGACTTCCTTAGGCCACCGGGCATATGTCCTGGAGAAAGTGTAGAGGTGAGTATTGATTCGAATTTTACCAGTATTCTTTGGTCTAATGGTCTGAGTACTCCATCCATCAGCTTGGATACTCCAGGTATGTACCTTGTCACCGTATCAGATTCTACCAATTGTGTTGCTATTGATTCCTTTAATTTGACGGGCTTTGTCTTGCCTGCATTTAATCTAAATGGCGATACAGCTATTTGTGAAGGAAGTACCGCTAGAATCAATATTGACCGTATATTTCCCAACATATTATGGTCTGATGGCACAGATGGTACCTTTTTAGAGGTCGATACTACAGGCAACTATAGGGTTACAGTAACCAATAGTGATGGTTGTAGCTCAAGTCAAGATAGATTCGTTCAAGTTAATCCTGCTCCGCCGGTTTTACCAGGACCAGATACCTTGTTGGATTGTTTTAACCCGAGCATCCGCTTAGGTTTAGGAAGTGAAAACTATCCTGATAATATCCAGTTGACTTGGACGGGTCCTGGTATCGTCGATTCATCGAGGAATGTCTTTCAGCCCTTAATTAGTCAATCAGGAAACTATAGTTTGGTGGTAGTCGATACTTTGACGAATTGCCCCTCAACTATCGAGCAGGTCAATGTCGTAGACTTACAATATACCCCGAGTGTACAAGTGCAAAGTGATGCCATCGTTGACTGTATCACAGGAACGACTATGATCGATGGATTGGGCACCCAACTTGGAGATGAATTTATTTATGTCTGGACGGTAGGTGAAAATGATAGCTTGCTAACCACGAATACCTTACAAGTAGAGGTCAATGCAGCAGCTTTGTATAAGCTACAAGTTATAGACACCCTCACGGGATGTTTTAATATTGATTCGCTAGATCTAGTGATTGACCCAGAACTGCCCGCTGCACTTATTTTTCCGGTGGACATTTTGAGTTGTGATCGACCTACTCAAACATTGACGGCGGCGCCGGCGCCTCCTGGTTCTAGCTGGGGATATAGTTGGATTCGCCCCTTACCTTTAAATGATACCATCCGTACTGATAGTTTGATCATCAACCAAGCAGGTACGTATCGTTTGATAGTGGATAATGCTGGGAATGGTTGCGTAGATACTACCAGTATTGAGGTGACGCGCAATGATACACCGCCAGACATTTCAGCCGGACCAGATGTTGAGTTAGATTGCAATTTCCCTGAAGTTCAAATAGGGGAGCCTTTTGCTGAAGATCGATGGATCATTACTTGGTCTAAAGCAGGGGAGATCGATTTCTTTACAGCTATGAAAAATCCAATTATCTCAGAAGCAGGAGAATACCGCCTAGAAGTGCTCGATCCCTTTAATGGCTGTATTTCCTATGACACCGTGAATATTGCAGTCTATGAAGAAAGCCCAGAAGCGATTGCGGTGCTGGTAGAAGATGAAAAATGTTTTGGAGATCAGAATGGTAGCTTGCAGATTCTAAGTACAACAGGAGGAGAGGGGCCCTATGTGTATAGTTTCAACGGCGCATCATTTAGCTCCACTACCAGCTATGGCAATCTTCCATCAGGTCGCTTTACGCTGAATGTACAAGACCTAAGAGGTTGCGAATATGATACGGTGATTATAGTCAATCAAGGATTGGATCCTCTACTAGATTTGGGACCAGATCGGTATATAACGCAGGGAGAAATTGTACGCCTTACCGCTTTGACGAATATTCAGCCAGGAGGTTTAGCTTCTTTACAATGGACACAGCCTGATACTTTGAGCTGCGATACCTGTTCGGTATTACGGATTGCTCCCATTAAAACGACAGAGTTCAGTTCGGTGGTGGTGGATACCAATGGTTGCATCGCTTCCGATTCGGTGATGGTCTTCGTTGATCGTACTAAAAGCGTATACATACCCAATGCTTTCTCACCCAATGGAGATGGCTATAATGATCGAGTTACCGTTTTTGCCTCACCTAATGTAAAACAGGTATTGACCTTCAGGATTTTCCAGCGATCGGGCGATTTAATGTTTCAAAGAGATGAATTCTCTCCTAATGATCTGAGCCTAGGCTGGAATGGTTGGCACCGTGGAAAATTAATGAACTCCCAGACCTTTGTATATTATGCGCAAGTAGAGTTCGATGATGGAGAGATCGTTGAATTTGAAGGTGGAATACATTTGGTGAGATAAAAAAATCCCGAATCTTAGATAGCTCTAAGATTCGGGATAATTAAATACACTGTGTAATAAATTACTTAACGTTTTGAAGCCATCTTTTAAGCAATCTCTGCGTTATGTACTCGGCTTCGTAGCTAAGGCTACGAGCCTGCGCCATGCCTTGATCTAGCTTAAAATCTGGTGGTTCAAAACATCAATAAACTTTTTGCACAGTGTATTAAAGTTTTAGAAGAAAAACAATTTTAAGAATTCGTCTTCTTCTTATCTTTTAATAAAATAGCATCTACGGCTTTTTCTTTCACCATTCGATTAAATTCTGGTAAATCTGTTTCTTTGATTTTTCCAAACTCACCAAGCTGCTCATCGATCTGCTTAGTGATCTCTTTCTGAACATCATACGATTGTTTGGTAGGAGGGAAGTCTCCTCTGCCATTCAAAGAGTTTAAGTGCGCTAATTTATTGGTAAGTTTAATCGGGTAATTCAATGGATCTTGGCGACTACGATTCTTGGTCTGGTAGAGTTCGTTTTCGATCTCTGAAATCGATTTATTGATTTCATCGGCCTTTTCCATTAAATCTTTTTTGTCCTCTTGCCCCTTCCATAAGCCCTTGAAATGATTCAATTGATCGCGAATGGTACGGATGTCTTTGATCGCATTGTGTGCCTCCGTAACTTTCTCGCGGACTGAAATGAGGAAATCAAATTGCTCTTTGAAACCTGCCATGGTCGTTTCTGATCTAGGGTCTTTGAGGATAGTAAACTCCTGCGTTTGTTCTTCTTCACCTACGGTTAATTTGACCAAGTAGTTGCCCGGCATAGCTTTTGGACCAGCCATGCTTCCTGACCATAGAATCATACCTTCGAACGACTCCGCATCTGGGTAACGCAAGTTCCAGTTGAACATATTTCCGCCTGCTTTCAAATCAGCCAATTTTGTCCCTCTTTCTTTAGATTTGGTAGAAAAGGCTTTAATCAGGCTACCATCTGTTTCATGGATAGAAATTTTTACTTCTACCGTATCAGCAGGCGCTTCTTTTAAATAATAATTGACCATTACACCTCCTGGATGATTGGTTCCCGCAGTTTTAGAAGAGCGGCCACCACCTCCATTCATTCTATAAGAATCCATTGGCTTATAGAGATAAAAATCTTTGCTAGCTAAGTCCTTATTCACTTGATGCAATACAGTAAGGTCATCAATGATCCAAAGTGCTCTACCTTGAGTTGCTGCAATTAGATTGTCGTTTTTGATGGTCAAATCTGTAACGGGTACAATAGGTAGATTCAACTGGAAAGGTTGCCAGTGGGCGCCATTATCAAAAGAGATATACATGCCCGTCTCCGTACCAGCGTAGAGTAGACCTTCTCTTTTGGGATCAGCTCTGACTACTCGGGTAAAGTGATCACTCGGAATGCCCTTGGTAATCTCTGTCCAAGTTTTTCCATAATCTTTAGTGTGGTATAAATAAGGTTGATAATCACCTAGCTTATAACGTGTACCAGCAACAAAAGCACCACCATCGTTGAATGGATCAGCATCGATACTATTGATCATCATCCACTCTGGCATATTACTTGGCGTCACATCATCCCAATTGGCACCGCCATCTTTGCTCACGTGGATCAAACCATCATCCGATCCAACCCAAATAAGGTCTTTCTCATAGGGCGATTCACAACCAGCAAAAAGGGTACAGTAGTATTCAACACCTGTATTGTCTTTGGTGATCGGTCCACCAGAGGAGACTAGCTTTTCTGCTTCATTGCGGGTTAAATCTGGACTTACCAATTCCCATGATTGTCCGCCATTATTACTTACGTGTACATGATTGGACAGGGTGTAGAGCTTGTCTGACTCATGAGGGCTAAAGAAAATCGGGAAGTTCCACTGAAAACGATACTTCATGCCTTCGGCACCATAACCCATCGGGTTATCTGGATAAACATTGATACCCTGTGTCTGCTCTGTGCCATGGTTAACTCTGGTCAAAAAGCCACCGTAGCTACCTCCATACACAATGTCGTTATCATTAGGATCAACCGCAATATGGGCGGATTCGCCTCCAGCGGTTGGCTCCCAGTCTCGCTCACCAATCGAAAAGCCACTCGTTCTATGTTTTATTCTAACGGTAGAGTTGTCTTGCTGAGCTGCATAAATCCGATAAGGGAAGGCATTGTCAGTAGTCACCCGATAAAACTGCGCAGTTGGCTGGTTGCCATAGGTAGACCAGTTCTCACCGGCATCAAAAGATACTTGAGCTCCACCATCATCAGCAATCACCATCCTTTGGTTATCTTCTGGTGCAATCCATAGATCATGATGGTCGCCATGAGGTGCATTATAGGCTTTGAAAGAACGGCCACCGTCGGTAGACTTGTGATAGCGTACATTCATGACATATACGATATCTTCATTCTGTGTATCCGCATAAATACGAGAATAATACCAAGCTCTTTGTCGTAATGAACGACTGGTGTTGACCAGCGACCAGCTTTCACCAGCATTGTCGGAGCGATAAACGCCACCTTTTTCTGCCTCAATAATAGCAAAAACACGCTCTGAATTAACGGGTGATACCGCTAAACCTATAATTCCTATTGGACCGCCAGGCAGTCCCTTGGCATCCATGATGCTTCTCCAGGTTTCTCCTCCATCGGTACTTTTCCAGATTTCTGATCCTTCACCGCCGCTTTCTAAGCTATAAGGTGTACGACGGATGCGCCAAGTACTTGCATAGAGGACGCGAGCATTATTCGGGTCCATAACTAGATCAACGGCACCGGCGTCTGCATTCGCGAATAGCACCCGCTCCCAAGTTTCTCCACCGTCATTACTACGGTAAACGCCTCGCTCTTCTGAAGATTTATACAGGTCTCCCATGACGGCGGCAAATACTAGCTCAGGGTTTTGAGGATGGATGCGGATCCTGACGATGTGGCGAGAATCGGGTAGACCGATTGCTTTCCAGGTTTTTCCAGCATCTACACTTTTCCACATCCCATAGCCGTAGGATACATTACCCCGAACGGTGACTTCTCCACCGCCTACATAAATCACATTTGGATCAGAGTCTGCGACTGCCACAGCACCAATAGATCCTCCGAAATACCCGTCAGAGATATTCTCCCAGGTAGATCCGCCATCCTTAGTGCGCCAGACACCACCACCAGTGGCTCCCATATAAAAGAGATTAGGCTTGCCTGGAACACCAGTTACGGTAGCGGCACGGCCACCTCTAAATGGCCCAACTTCTCTCCATTTTAAAGAGCTGTATAGTTTTTCGTCAACACCATCATAGGTGTCTGCCATCGCAGCAGTGGTGGTCATGTCTTGCTTCTTTTTTCGGCGTTGGCCGTAAGCAGGAAGGACCATTAAGATAATAAATGAAAAGGCGAATAATCGCAAGAAAGGTGCAATTTTGGTTTTACGCATTGGATTGGTTTTTCATACAAAAGCTTGCTAGAAATAAGCCCGCTTTTCTAAAAATAAGATTTCAAATCTAAAAATATAGAAAAAAGCCACATCCAAAAATTAATCGGATGCAGCTTCCACTAATTTGAGAAAAACCTCGCCTTTTATCAAAAATCTAAGTTTTTCAATCGGGTGATTTATCGGTATTTAATCCGCACCACGCGGTTGTTGGTCTATTTTTCTGAAATCGTTACTTTTTTGACAATTCCCTGATCTCCTTGCTTGATCTCTAGGAAGTATTCTCCCTCACCTTCTTTCATCAAATCTACCTCGTCACTGAACTCTCCTGAGAAGTAACCTAGATCATAATTGTAAATTTGACGGCCATTGTCATTGTATATTTTGATTTGAGTTTTGCCGTTTTGTGGCAACTCGAACTGGAGGTTGAATACTTGTAGATCGCGATTGGGAGAGAAACTCAGATTGTTTACACTCAATCCAATATTAGTAGTCAAGTTGACATCCAAGTCATCGTTGATATCTTCGATTTCTTCTGAACCTAAATCATCGAAATCAAAGACCATATCTTCGACATCTACGTCTTCATCATCATTATAAAACTTAGAAGACCAGCTGCTATCGTCATTATTGCTATCACAGCGAGATGCGATCTTTCCTTCTGCTGTTTTCTTTTGTCCAGCGCGGTAGTAGACAATAGAAATTGGATCACCTACTTCCATCATGTCGATAGCTGGACCTACATCAGACCAATCTATGATTGGAAATCCATTAATGGTATTGATTACATCACCATCTCTCATTCCCAAAGTAGAAGCCGTCGAGCGATCTACCACGGATACTCTAGTTCCTTTTTCGCTAGTACTGCGGTGGCTAGGTTGTACGCCTAGGAAAGGGTCTTCACAGCGAGAGCGATTACGAGAGCTGGCAATACTTCTTTTACCAAAGGTGATTTGCTTTTGGTAGTCCTTGCCTTGTCTGGTGAAATGGATGGTGGCTTCTTCGCCCACATCGAATTTTCTCAGAATACTAGTCAAGCTTTGGTTTTCACCTACTCTGTATTCATCAATTCCATAGATGTAGTCAAATGGTTGTAATCCTGCTTCTTGAGCGGCAGAGTTATCAAAGACACTTGTTACATAGCTACCATAACGATTTTCGAATCCAAGTTTTTTAGCTTTTTCCTTAGACATGTCCCCAGAATAAATACCTAAGAATGCTCTTGAACTATTGCTGTTGGAGTTGCTATTAAAAAAGCTGTTGAAAGAGTAATCTTTCTTTGGCTTGGTTCGAATTTCTGAGGACTCCTTATAGGTTTGTCCTTCTCTTTCAAAATCAATAGCTACTTTATCGCCAACATTCATCATATTGATGGCTCTGGAGATGTCGCTCCAATCAACCATGGTATAGCCATTGATCTTCATGACTACATCACCATCTTTGAGTCCCATGTCATCAGCTGTTGAGCCATCTACGACGTTTACTTTTACGCCGAGGGTCTGATTGTCATGGCCGCGGTGCTCGCTAATCCCCAAAAATGGGTCATCATCACCGAAAACGGATTTGGTAAAGAAGCTGGAGCCAAATACCTCATTGCGTTTTTTACCAAAAGTGAGGTCTACTTTGCGCTTTTGTCCTTGTCGGATATAGTAGACGGTTGCCTCATCACCGGACTCATAGTTGTTTAATAAATCCGTAAGATCGGTGGTCCAATCCATAGATTCTTCGCCGATGGCAGTGATGTAGTCGAAGGGGAGTAGTCCCGCTTCTTCGGCAGCGCTATTCTTGACAATGCGCTTGATTTGTACGCCGTAGGGATTATCATACCCCAGAAGTTCGGCTTTGTTTTTACTAATCCGATCTGATTCAACACCTAAGAATGCTTTGTCGTCACTTGAGCCCCACCAACTTTGAGCTTGTGTGCTTAAGGGAAGCACCATGATCAATAAAATAAAAATCGGTGCTAGTTTTTTTGAAATAATCATCCTCTATCTGTTTTTGAATTTAAACGTTCAGGGGAAAAGACAGTCGACTTTAAGGAGGGTTGCATAGCCACAAAAAATATTTTCATTTTTTTTAGCTTTCTTATTGATCTTATAAACCCCTATATTTGCTTGCCCGACTTTCAGTGATAGTAGGGCGGGTAGGTATGACTCCAATACCAAACATTTACGTATCTCCAAAATCTAGCTCCATGCATCGAATTTCTCTATTACTGATTTGTACAATTGGTATATTTGGCTTTGGTTGCTCCAGTACAAAAAAGTTGACGCGTCCTATGGAAAAATACAACGACTACCTTGAAGATCGACGTTCGGTGATCAGTATTCCTATTGAATTAGGTATAAAAGAACTCGAACGGTCGTTGAATGCACAGTTAAATGGAGTCATCTATGAGGACAATGATATGAGAAGTGACAAAATCGCGCTGAAAGCGGTAAAAAATCAAGACATCAAGATTAGCGTCGATAGTCAGGTGATCAAATATCGGGTTCCACTTGATCTCACGGTCAAGTACGATGCCGGTATTACCACCTTAAGTGGGAATGGAGAAATTGCTATTGACTTGGCCACGCGTTTTGATATTCGCTCGAATTGGGCTTTCGAAACTCAAACAGACATCATCGAGTACGAATGGATTCGTAAACCTAAAGTGAGTGTAGCGGGGCTTTCCATTCCTATTGGATTTGTTGCGAATGCCATCCTTAATAACAGTAAAAAGACCTTAGCCAAATCTATTGATGATTTGGTAAAGGAAAACTTTAAGCTGGACCAAATGATTGCGAGTACTTGGGAGCAGATGTATAAGCCTTTGTTGGTAGCTCCTGAATACAATACCTGGTTGGTGGTCAATCCTCAAGATATTGGCCTGACACCGATCTATATGGAAGATGATTCTCTCTCTACAAACATCATTATTGAAGGCTCGCCCAATATTGTCATCGGCCAAAAGCCAGGCAATGTCGATCCAAGACCTTTACCATTGTATACTAAAAAGCCCCAACCCTATGAAGGGTTTATGATCAATATTGCCACAGAAATTTCTTACGAGGAGGCGGAAAGGTTGGCCAAGGATCAAATCATTGGAGAAACCTATACCTATGGTAAAAGATCTGTGACCGTAGAAGATCTCAGGCTCTATGGCCAGGATGATCAAGTCATTGTAGAAACCCAATTGAGTGGCTCTTATACGGGTAATATTTACCTACAGGGTCGCCCCGTTTATAATAAAAGGAAGAACACCATTGAACTTAAGGATTTAGATTTTACCCTAAATACCAGAAACTTTCTTTTCAAAAGTGCTGGCTGGCTGCTAAAAGGTCCAATTAAGAAAAATATTCAGAACACCATGAATTTTTATCTAGATTCGAACCTCAGCGAGTCTGCCAATCTGCTGCAAGATCAATTGGATGATTATAACATTGCACCTGGCATCCTGCTGAAAGCAAATGTCAACGACTTGACCATTAGAGATGTATTTGTCATCAAGGAGGGCCTAGTCGCTGATGTATTTCTCAGTGGAGATGTGAAGATTGTAGTCGATCGCTTACAGATTAAGTAACAGCTAAAAAACAACTTATCGATATTGATGGAATCTTCCCGACCTAAAGTCAGGACAGGCTTGCTCCAATAAGGCGCCTGTCTGCCGCAGGTTTTTTGTCCGTTACTAAATCTAGGACAAATGCATTAAAATAAAAACTTAAAAAGAAATGCTTATTTCTCGAAATTAAGTAACGGACAAAGAATAAGTTTCGCA
>JBELML010000008.1:0-92991 GCA_042095835.1 Saprospiraceae bacterium | reverse complement strand
AAAAATAATTGAACTATCTCGGAGGAACTTATTTCATAGTTCATAACTTAACATCACAACATCACAACATCACAACATCACAACATGAAAAGCATCCAAGTTTTTTGCGGATCGAGTTCTGGCAAAAATCCTATTTACACACAGGCCGCTATCGAATTAGGCGAAATTTTTATAGAAGAAGAAATAGCACTCGTTTATGGTGCGGGTAATGTCGGGCTGATGGGAGCCATCGCCAATAAAATGCTCGATGAGGGTGGTACGGTGATTGGGGTGATTCCCGATTTTCTTATGAAAAAAGAAGTTGGGCATAAGGGAATCACTCAGCTGATTATCGTGGATAGTATGCATGTGCGCAAAGTAGAAATGTACAAAAGGGCAGAGGGAACGATAGTTTTGCCAGGAGGTTTTGGTACGCTAGACGAATTATTTGAGATGCTCACTTTGGCTCAATTAGAACAGCATCCGCACCCTATTGGTATCTATAATGTAAATGGCTATTTTGATTATCTAGGTCAACAATTAGATCGCATGGTAGAGGAGCAATTCCTTAAACCTTTCCATCGCAATATGCTTTTTAGCGAAAGCGATCCACGAGTACTTTTACAGAAAATGCGCAACTACGAATACGTAATTGCTGAGGGAAAATGGTGGGATTAGTCAAGCATCAAGGGTGCATTTTTTTAGCGATATTGATGAATATTGATTAATTTTATAAAAAGCCTGTAAATGAGCAACCAGACTTTAAAAAGCGAGATTATCAATATACTCGAAGAAACTGAGAATCTTGATCTCCTCAAAGAGATTAAAGCAATCCTTAATGCTTCAAGTGAAGAAGCTCAGCCCAGGGAGAGTAGAGGCAGTATTGATTCTGTTTTATCGGAAGATGAAACCCAGCTTCTTAAAATCATTAATAATGCTGTCGATACTGAATCTTCAAGAATCTATAAGGAGCTCACCCAAAAATCTCTTTCTTTAAGCTTAAATCCAGAAGAAATTGAAACTTTGCTGGAGAAAACTAAAGAAATTGAAAAGGCTAATAATGATCGACTAAAGGCTCTAATTGAGCTTTCTAAACTTTGGGATTCTGACCTGCCTTCCCTTATGACAAAATTGGGGATTGAACCAGCTGCACCTTTGTATGCCGAGTGATTATATAGGAAAAACTTTAAGGCAAAATGTAATTGCCCGCGCTGGTAATAGATGTGAATATTGTCAAAGCCCTGATAAATACAGTACTCAATCTTTTGTGATAGAACATATCACCCCTAAGGTAGCTGGAGGAAAAAGTGTGGAGGAGAATCTCGCTTATGCTTGTGGTGGATGTAATGCTCATAAATATACTAAACAGTCAGGTTTTGATCAGATACTTAACCAAAATGTGCAAATTTTCAACCCGCGGAAAGGGGTTTGGATAGAGCATTTCAAATGGAGTTATGATCTTAAGGAAGTTATTGCATTGAGTCCTATCGGTAGAGTGACTATTAAGGAGTTAAACCTAAACCGGGAGGAGTTGATGAACCTTAGAATGCTTTTGGAGCTAATAGGGGAGCATCCCCCTAAAACTGAATGATTCAGACCTCCCTCAAATCCTGCCAATTGAGTTTGATCAACTCTTTATAAACCAACCAAGTTAGACCGATAGTGGTCAGGAGCGCTATCGGGATTAACCACCAGGTTTTGGTGAGTACAAAATAATGTAGTGAACCTACACCACCAGCCAAAACCATTGTCAGGAGTGCATTGACCGTGTTGTTGGCTTTTTGGGCGTTTTCCCAGGCAATGCTGAAGGGAAGGTTGCGATATGCTATTAAAGTAGCAAGAAAGCTGAGTAGAATATTTATAAAAAAGACCAAGACAATATCATCTAGCGTATCTATACCCCAACAACTCAATACTGCTATCGAGACCATCAGATAATAGGGAAGGTAATAACGCATCAGGGCAGCCTTGCTCGCTCCCGTAATGATTGGGCCGGGGCGCTCAATGGGTTTGGCAAAAAAGACCCAAGCCGCCTTGAATTGCTCCGTAAAACGAGCATTAGATGTCGCAGCAGACAAGACAATAAAACAGCAATACAATAGGATAATATAGGAGTCGCTAGCTAGCGCAGACTGAACTTTTTCCCTGATATCTCCATCTCCCATCACCATTAGGTAGACAAAATAGGCTGGAATAAAGGCAAACATTGGATACAATTTCACTCTAAAGGTTCGGCTTCGTTGCATCATTGCCCAAGCCCATTCGTAGCAAGCCCGTTCGATAGGATGCTTGGCGACCAGATTTGCTGATCGGACACGCCAACTTTTTTGTTGACTGTTTTCTGTTTTGACGGTTTTTTGCTCATCATCTTCACTTCCAGCTTGGCCAATACCAAGCATTTTTTGATTGAAGTTTTTAGCAAGATAATTACTGACTAAATAAAAGCTAATGAAGGGCGAAAGCAAAGCCAATACACCCATGACGATAAGGCTTGTCGTGAACTTGGCATGGATAAATATCTCCCACAAGGCTGCAATCCAAGTAGAAGGCAAAAACCAGGCTAGCGGATATTCAAAAATGTTAAAGGTTTTGAGGTCTAGGAATTGTATCAATTGAGGGAAGATATAGTAGCCAATCAGAATGGAACTGGTGAAGATGATCTGGATATAAGAAATTGCTTCCTTAAACTTCTTTGGGCTGAGGAAACGCAGTATAGCAAGGTAGACCAGATTGACAAAAAAGATACTGAGTACCACACTGATGCTTACCATGATCGGGAATAATATCAAAACCGGCCATCCAAATTTAATAGTCAGTCCGATCAAGCCTGGAATCGCAAAACCCAAGACTAGTTTGGATAAGTATAAAAATATATGAAGCAACCTGCTCAGTGTCATGGTGCGATCATTCACTGGTCGAGGCAAGAGTATATAATTGTCTCGAACATCAATCAAGACATCTGTAAAGTCTGTGATTAAGGTGAGCGAAAGGAAAATCATCCATACCGAAAAGTACATGAAATACCCTGTAGCAGTATGAGGTATAAACATAGGGGCTAACATCAATCCTACACCCATTAAAGCAAAAACACCGACAGTGATGGCGTCTTGACTTTTTTTCTCTTTTCCTTTCTTTTGGTTGCCCATCATGCCAAAAGCAGAGCGTCGTCTGCTATCCATTTTGAGTTTGGTCTCCAAAATAATGCGGAGCTGATCGGGGTCGGCACCTAGCCAACGCCACCAAGCAGCGGTCCATCCTATGGTGCGAAGTAGAAATTTATTCATAACTGAGCTTGATTAATCAAAGGATTTCATAAAGTCAGAAGCTTTCTCATCGAAGCCTCCTTGTCCGGTGAGATTAGAAAAGATGGCCTCTAGGGTCTCTCCATCTTTGGCTCTTAGGGTTTCGATAGGGCCATCTGCCACGACTCGACCATCAGCAATTAGAATGATCCGATCCGATATTTTCTCTACAGTATCCATGATATGAGAGCAATAAATGATCGTCTTGCCTTGCTCTGCCAGCTGGGTGATGATCTCCTTGACCAAAATGACAGTATTGGCATCTAGCCCGCTGAGGGGTTCATCCATAAAAATGATTTCTGGATTATGCATTAAGCCCGAAACGAGCAATACCTTTTGGCGCATACCTTTAGAGAAGGTGTCCATACGTTCGTCGATATGTATATCCATTCCAAAGTAGGAGAGCATTTTTACCATCCGCTCTTCTAGGATGGCTTGCTCCATACCTTGCAGGCGACCCAGCATGGTCAGGAACTCTCTGGGAGTCAAGACATCGTAGATTTCAGTTTGCTCGGGTATATAGCCGATTATTTTTTTGACCTCAATGCCTTCTTTACGTACGTCAAATCCATTGACCATGACTTCTCCTTCGAACTGATTATCCAATCCCGCAAGTATTCTTACGGTTGTAGATTTACCAGCTCCATTGGGGCCTATATAGCCAATGACTTGGCCTGGGGCAATACCTAAATCGATGCTGTGTAGGACTTCTTTTTTGCCGTAGCTTTTTCTAAGATTTCTAATGGTGATGATGTCGTTCATATCTGAAGTTTAAGCGTATAGTCTTTCAATTTGTTTAGAAAGGAGAGGTGATGCCTCGTTTTTTCGACAAAAGGTTATTTTATCTCTTTCGATTGTTTTCAGGATGTCTACTACCTTATAGTTTATGCAAAGAGGGTACTAAAATACCAACTCCGGCTCCCACAATATAGCCTAATAAGACATCTGTAAGAAAGTGCTTGCCAGCGCGCATCCTCTGAATACCAGTAAAGGCAGGAATCGCTGCGGCAAGACTCCAGACTGCCCAGTCGCTTTTGCCACTATAGTCGCTGTGCAGCTGTGCAGTCATAAAAGAAAGCGCGGCAGTAGTAGAGGTATGTCCTGAGAAAAAGGAATATCGAGCTTTTTTATCTAATTTCAAATGGAGCGGAGCATCTGGGTTATAGACAAAAGGACGAGTACGTCGTACAGAGACTTTGGTAATATTGGTCAAGCTACTATTGATGAGTAAGGTTTCTAAAGTCAGTAGACCTACCGTACCCAAATCATTGCGTGCAGACTCTTGTGCTAGAAGGGTAAGTGGTAAAGCGAAGGAAGAAAAGAGGGCAATATCACTGCTCTTCTTAGCGCCTGAATGGTATTGAGTAGTGACCCAACGGTCTATACCCCAGATGGTATTGGGATTGAGGTTCTCCAGATCATTGGGACTTAGCACGTCCATTTTGGCAGCAATATAGCCTGCTATACCATTTAAGCCAGCAGCTCCTCCGATGACGCCTAGTTCGCCAGCCGTATTCAGTTGGTAAGGTTGTTGAGCAAACAAGGAATAAGAAAATAGACTACTAAAAAGAAGTAGGAAACAAGACTTTTTCAACAGATCGTGCATATCGTTTTTTAAGGACAAAATTGGTGCTTAAGTTTTATTAAACATACTCTATTAGACAGAATTAATTTCAAATTCTGGAAAAGATGCTTGAAAAAGGCAAGATTTTGGACGTAACTTAAGCTTTAGAGACGTCTTTTGAATGATGTCTTTTACGCTTAGGTATAGATAGAGAGACCGAGGAGCTGGTGCCAATTGTTTTTTCTACTCCACTCGCTGCCTGATTGGAGTCCATAGTATAGGAAGTCATTTTTTTAGAAATGAAATAGGTGACCAAACCTATTCCCAGGTTGATGAGGCCCCATAAACTTTCATTGGGTTTATCGGCGATCATGTAGACGATCATCCAGATACTGATCGAAATAAAAATAATTTGTAAGACAGGATAGAATGGACTTCTATAATAATTGTGAGGGGTTTTCTTTTGTCTTAATATAAATAAAGTACTCACGGTGAGCGTAGTGAAGATTTGTAAAATGAATCCACTATACAAAAGAATTTGCTCAAATCGACCGCTGATGATCATCAGAATACTTAGAGCTGCTTGAAACCAAATCGCCCGTACTGGAATCCCTGCCTGATTGTCTTTTTTTAGAAAATACCAGATAGGATAATCATCTGCCATAGCTCTACTAATACGAGGCCCTACCCAGATCATGGCACTAATACTGGAGATCAAAAGGAACCCAATCAGAAAGCTTACCCACTTTCCGGCCTCTTGGCCAAACATATATTCTGCGGCTACTTGCCCCACTTCAACTTTTGAAGCTAATTCCTGGATAGGAGCTTGTTGGAGAAAAGTCAGTTGGAGTAGAACGTATAAAACAGAAACTAGTAGGGTGCCACCAACCAACGATATAGGTAGGTTGCGATTAGGGTTCTTGATTTCTCCAACGATATAGGCAGAAGCATTCCAACCAGAGTAAGCATAGGTCACATAAATAAGCGCGATGGCAAAGGAGGGCGTGAATATTTCTGAGGACCAGTTAGGACTCCATTCTACGGGGGTAGAGTTGGGGAAATAAAGGAGACCTGCTAGGATCATTCCAATAATGAGCAAGACTTTCAACCAAGTAAAAGTCCCTTGGAATAAACTGCTATTCTTTAGGTTAATGGAGTGAACTACAGAAATAAGTAGAATACTTGTGATGGCAATAGCCATGCCAGATACTGGTACGAACTTGTCGAGATAAGCTCCCATCGCCATAGCTGCTAAAGCCACCGGCGCTGCAAAACCAACGGTCAAGGATACCCATCCGCTCAAATAACCGGCCAGAGGATGGATGGTTTTGGAAAGAAAATGGTACTCTCCACCTGACTTGGGCAAATGGGTGCCAATTTCAGCATAGGAGAAAGCACCAAGCAGGGAGATCACGCCCCCCACGATCCAAAGGAGTAAAATTCCCCAGATGCTTTGCACCGACTCTAATTGGAAGCCCAGCGTTGTAAAAACACCGGTACCAACCATGTTGGCAATTACAATTGCCATCGCTGCTTGCCATCCTATTTTTCGCTGCTTTCCCAATTATTATCGATTAATATGAAGTTTCTATTAATGGTTGTCGCATAGATTTTACTTCCCGAATTCCACTAGTATTTCTTCTGTCAACATGTAATTCGACCAGATTATATTGCTGCGCACTACAGAGGTCTCCTTAAGATAGAGCATCCCGACGTTCGTTGCACTCAGCCGGGATTAATTCGACCAAGGCTGCTGAAGCATCGGGTCTCATTAACATAACACATAACACATAGCACATAACACATAATATCCAGCACATAACTACAATAGCTAAAATACGGGCATTATTATATACCCTGCTTTGGAATAACATAATTATAACCATTGTTAGGAAGTACAATGACTGTTTTAAGAAATGAATGGAAAATACTTTTGGGGCTTTACAACCCTTGAAGAGAATAGGGCGTCTTTTAGAACATATTCAAGACCGAGTTTCCGTATAATTAATTGAAGATTAAGGATTGGAGTAATTTCCAATCCTTTTTATTTTGTCCGCTAGTATGGAAAGGGCTCTTAATACCGATTGAAATCTTACCTCTTATTAAAACTTGCACTTCAAGTAAGCGACCATCTACTGTATATCGCTCGACGGTGCTAGGGCTGGAGTTCGGTTGATAATCCGGAGCTTGAGTGCACAGCATTAGTGTGATTAAGAAAAGCGATTTCATGACGTTGACATTATCTCACATTAAACTAGCAATTGACAAAATTGTTTGAGCTACAGCGCTTTAAGTACCTAATAACACCTAAAAAAGGTCAAGCTAGATGCATCTAGCTTGACCTTTTTTAGGAATTCAAGAATTCAGACAATGATTACCACATGATGGGTACTTCGACCATAGTGTCATCCCAAGCCATCACCAGGTGCGCACCACCTTCTACTTCTTTAAACATGACAGAAAAAGCCTCTACCGTAGCTTCAGTAGCCTGAGTAGGTACTTTAATGCTGGCCACATTATGCTTCTCATTGTAGGCATAAGATCCCCAAACATCAAGATCTGTATTGAAATAAATTTCCCACTCTTTTTCACCCAAAAGTGCATACATCGTGTAGCGACCTGCTTTTAAGCGTGCCTCACCAATGTTTACATCTTCGTAGAATTCGATTTCAGCAGCTTCGTTAGCACCAAGGCGCCATACTGAGCCATACTCTTCTAAACCACCAAAGATATCTCTACCATTTTTTTGTGGCCTTGAGTAGATAACTCTAGCAACAGCTGTAGCATTCTTCTCAGCATCTGTTTTCGCAAAGTTGCGGAAGGTGATACGGTTTGGAAAATAAGCTACATCTAGTGAGCTTTTGTCTAGTTTTGGAAACTCCTGTGCGTGGGCAGAAAATGCCACGACCATCATTAGCGCGAGAGTTAGAATTAAACGCATAATAATTAATTTGATTAGTATAAAATGAACCCCAATATTAGACAGATTCCCTACTGAAATCTGTCGGAGGATATACACTTATGTAAATTAATAGAAGATGGTAAAGTTTAATGGAGGGCCACTTATGTATAAAAAATCTACGGAAGTGATCGACCTACTTTACGTATTCTACTTTTAAAATAAACGCACCTGTATTAAATATCCTTCAAGTTTTTGATAAATGCGCCAGTGAAACCTGCACTTTGTAGTCTCCGTTGTAGATTTCTGGCGTCATTGATGTCAGAATAGGCGCCAACAATAACGCGGTAGATGACCCTTCCCGAACTAGCCGAACTGTTGACGTGGACCGGTTGGCCATAGTCTCGTTCCAGGCGGTTGACTAGGGCCATTACGCCGTCATAGTTGCCATAGGCTCCAACCTGTACGCCCCAGCCTAACTTTACGGTATCGTTGACACTCACCTGGAATAAGTCGCCTGTGGAGGTGTTTGGGTTTGTACTTGTACCTCCGCCAGTAGGTCGATTCGTCCCACTACCCGTATTGCCCAATGGGGCGGCAGTAGTGCTAGGAGTGTTGGGGCGATTGAAGCTATTCCCTCTACGTCTGATAGCTTCAGCAACAGCACGCTCGGCATTAACCCTGCCATAGCCATATTTGAGTGAATGCCCACGAGTATACTCTGAAGAATGCCCGATTTTATCTGCGGTGTTGATTAAGATTTGTTTTATTTCTGCTCCAGTTAGATTGGGGTTGGCAGAGAGCATCAGTGCACAGATACCTGCAACCAAGGGCGTAGAGCTCGAAGTACCGCCAAAGTGCTTATAATTACGCCCTCTATTGACACCATCGATATAATATTTTTTGTGGCCTTGCTGCTGAGAGTCGCCATTGTCCCACCATGCCCGAGCCGCCAAAATGGGCCAATCTCCGCTAGATGGCGCAACCACATCAATCTCCCGACCGGTATTGGAGTAAAATGCGTGTCGGTCTTGGCTTGTACAAGCACCTACAGCGATTACATTTGGATGCGCCGCATAATAATTGACATAAGATTTGCCTTCGTTGCCTACTGCAAATAAGATGACACAACCTTTGCCATTGCGGCCTTTAGTGGCAGCTCTAGCAATCGCTTGTTCTTTTCGATAATTGAGGCGGTGATTAGGATTGATGGTGCCCCAACTACAGCTGATGATATCTGCTCCATTGTTGACACAATAATCAAACATGATTTCGGTATTCCGATCTAAAAAGGACGTACCATTTATGGGCATGAATTTGGAATTGGGTGCAGCACCTACAATACCACTTGAGTTCGCAGATGCCAACGCCACACTTGCACAAGGGGTGCCATGTGTATAGCGAGAATCTCCTTGAGAAAGTTGGGAAGAGTTGGCACGTAGGTCAATAGGCATGAATACTTTTCCCTTTAAGTCGGGATGAGCAAGATCAAAGCCATTATCAATCAGGGCAATGACTACATCGCTAGACCCTCTATTGCCCAGTGTTCGCCAAGCATCCAAAACTTTACAGTCTGCACCGGCTCGTAGTCGTACATTGACACCGGGGACACTTCCCTGGTTCTTGAGGTGCCACTGCTGAGCTAATAAATGATCTCTTGGGATGACGCTGTATTCATCTAAGATAATATCCAAATCGGGTTCTGCAACTTTGACCAGCAGCGATTGTTGAAGCGCCTGAGCCACTTTAATGGGATTGGGCGATTGAGAGCTGACTTTAGCAATTACAAGGTACGGGCCTCTTCGCTCGTCAAGGATAAGGGCAAATTCATCAAGGGCAATTTGCTGCTCTTCCTCGCTTACGCCTTCTTCAAAAGTGATGGTGATTTCTCCACTAGGGACGATAGCTTTGTCGCTACCTTCGGCAAAATAGACGTGAGTGCCTAATTCCACTTCCTCTTTGCCACGGACCTCATCTAGTTTTTCGTCAAGTCCATTATCGGCAGCATCCAGCTCTACTAATTTAAAGCCACCCAAGTTTTTATGGATTTCTTTATTGACATAATCTTCTTTTTCTATACCACGAGTGGATTTGACTTTTAGGCCTACCAGTTTTTTGCTTTTGACTAAACGGATGGGGCCGTTATCACCATTGATTACATATTTTGCCATATGGATTGTATTGTTTTAGAACGTAATAGCACCATTACCTATTCTAAAAAGCAAAATAAGAATTCTTGTTGGTAAAAGAAATAGAACTTAAAATGTAAATATTTTTTACATTTTTGAAAATAGTAGGCCTTTTGGGAAAGTGTATGGCAAAAGAAAAAGCCATTTTAAGCAGATATCTGCTTAAAATGGCTTTCAAAAACTCCTTAAAGGAGCGTGTTACTTTGGATTATGCTCTTTCCTCACGGAATTTCTCTTTATACATTTTTTGTAGTTTCTTTCTTGCAAAGAAGATTCTACTTTTGATGGTACCGAGTGGCGAGCCTAACTCCTGTGAAATCTCTTCATATTTATAACCTTGGTAAGCCATGATAAATGGCTTTTTGAACTCTTCGGGAAGAGAATCGACCATTGAATTTAACTCATTGAAGGCAACAGTGCGCTCACCTTCGTTGGTTACTGTCTGGCCACCTGAGTTGAGATAATAGTTATTGGGCGTTTGATCAATGATCATATTACGGCGTACCTTTTTACGGTAGTTATTGATGAAAATATTCCGCATAATGGTCACAGCCCAAGCTTTAAAATTAGTGCCTTGTTTATATTTTTCTGCATTGGTAATAATTCTTACCGCAGTATCTTGGTATAAATCCTCAGCATCTACACTATTACCTGTCAACTTTAAAGAAAAGGCACGTAATGAACTGCTTATCTTATCGAGTTGTTCCTGCATTTGGTTTTGCATTGCGTAGATCATAGTAGGCGATTTAGAGTAGTAATTGTAATTATTTTTAACAAAAATACTTGTATATACATTGAAATGCAAGTTTTTTTTACGTTAATAGGTCCTATTTTAAGCAAAAGGTAGCAGTCTTGACACTTTGGTGATTTAAAATTATTTCTTTGTTAAAATAATTAACACAATTAAACTCTAAACCTTCTATTCTTGTATATGATTATGTAACTTGTATATCACACTAGTGCAATTAGTAAAACTTAGCAGGAAAAGATGATTGGATATGGAAATTGTTGACAAAAAAATTAGGCAGTACTTCTTACCTTCTAATATTCGCTTATTAAGAAAGCAGAAGAAGTGGAGTCAGGAAGAATTAGCACAAGCTATTGGCTTGAACAGAGGTAATATTGCTTCCTATGAAAATGGGACAGCAGAACCTAAGATTTGCAACCTTCTTAAAATGGCAAGTTTGTTTGAGGTTTCTTTATTAAATCTTATTCAAAAAGATTTGTCCGACCCTTATATGGCTGCCAATGGCTATATGATCCCTGATCGAACTGCTCCCTTGACTCAGGCTATGCAAAAATATCTGAGCAGTGCCCAAGAAATTCAGAAGGTGATGGATGGCCTCAATATCTGCTGTAGGTACAAAGTCAAGAACATGAATGGCGACCTCCCCAAAGAGATGCAACTAGTCGCTATGCACTTCGAGGAATTATATGATACCGCTCAGACCCTTCTAGAACAGCACCTCTCCTTATTAAAAGAGATGGATTGTCACAGTCAAGGGCCAGCTAGAGAAGCCTAAGTTTACCGTTATCTCGCAAAATGAACCGTTTTCTATTTCTTTGTAAAAAAAAGGCATAGCACTATTGACTTATATGAAAAAATTATATTTATTTGTATCAAGATTCAAATAGCTTTGAGAGGCTAACATTTTAACTCGTAAGAAAACACTTCACCATCTCTTGATACCTCTTCTAGGTATCTTTGTATGCTCTCCTATTATCTACGTATATACCAAGTCTGTAATTTGAGATTATGAAAAGTAGCCTGAATTTATCCTTTGGGATAAATTAGACCTACTTCTAAGTGTCACTTTTGTGAACTTTAAAATTTTTCTCATGAAACACTGTAAGTACCCAAAGGGTAGCAATGGCTTACGCCTGCACCTTATTGTATTCTTCATTACATTATTAACTACCGTATCGAAATCCAATCCCCATTATTTTCAGCTTTCCAATTTGGATAAAGGCATCCAGGAAGCGCAGTCGGCAGGCAAGCTGCTAATTATCCATTTCAGCGCAGCCTGGTGTATGCCCAGTCAGTGGATGAATGAAGAAATTCTTCAGGATGCCGCTGTGCAACAAATTTTGGAGCATCAATACGTTGCCATTACTATTGATGTAGACGCTGTGGAAGGATTTCAAGCCAAGGAGGATTACCAAATTGTTGATCTACCTACGCTCTTGATTTTAAACCATCAAGCCGAGGTTGTAGAAAAAATAACAGGTATTCAATCTCCTGAAAAACTACTGTATCAATTGAAGAAGCTACAACCACTAGCTTCTAGTTTATCTAAAAAAATCGTAGAACAGGCAAGTCCGCCAAGTACAATGATGGATTTTTCTCATTTAGAAAAACCTGCATTGATTCCTGAAGAAAAAAAGCAGCCAACTGCAAAAGTGCTAAAGACAAATGAGGATAACAGTCCCAACTTTTTAGCAAGACCCAAACAGTTGTTTGGTGTTGAAATAGCAGAGTTAGCTAGCTATTCTTCGGTTGTGCAATACGTCAAACGATTAGAAAGAAAACTTCCGGAGAAAATTTATATCAGGCTCCATTATCAAGGAGACCGGAAGACCTATAAAGTTATCGTTGGCAAATACCAGGGCAGAAAAAAAGCCTTTGATCTACGCTTAAAATTGCAAAGGCAGGCTATCTATGGAATAGTTAGCCTTCTATAACACTTGCCTATGGAGTGATCAAGAGACTGTTTATAGCCTCTCCATCTTAGCTTTTGATTACTCCATTCGCACTTTTCTATTCCAAATTCTAAAAAATCAATCCTATTGATCTTGTTATTGTAGGGGGGAAATGTAATTTTGCGCGGTCATCATGCGTTAGTGAAACGTTAATATTTTTTCCGGAACGGTAGTAATCCGATAATTAACGGAAAAAAGGCTTTTCATCTGAAAGAACAACAAGCTCAATTTACGGAACAATGGTCAAGAATCTTTTTGCTTTCCTGATAGCCATCTTCATTTTTTCGGGTTTGCAGGCACAAGTGCCTGGCAATATTCGTGTACTCGGGGATCGAGCAGGCACCAGCCTCAGGACAAACTCTTGTGGATATGATGCAGGTACAGTTGAACTGCAAACCACCAGCGGTGCTACGATCAATGATCAAGTACTCATTTTACCATTTGGAGACTCGGTCAACGTAGTTTCTACAGGTGGCTTTGAATTTGGTGGCGACCCCGAAACTGCTACCGATGCCGGAGTAATGTATTTGATTTACGAATGCGCTCCTACTATCGATAGCTTATCATTGGTAGATATTTCGGCCGATCCTTGTCGATTAGATGATCCATTCTTTACTTTTCCTGATGGGTCTACTACTCCCAGAACAGATAGTTTTTGGGTGAATACTATTGGAGATCGCTTTGGGAATCTCACTATAATCAATGATAGCAGCTTGCAAATAGGCTTTAATAACGGACTGCCTATTCAATTGTGGTTCGCTCCATCTACGGTTGATGATTTCGCCACTAGAACCTTCGAAGGAGCTGCTAGTTGTGTAGATGTAGCCACAGATGAAGCATTCAGTATCATTTACCTCAATGAAATAAGTGTAGACTCTGTAGAGACCAGTTTAGATGGGGCAGGATGTAGTGGAAGCTTTATGATTACTGGCGGTCTACCTCAATTCGATTCTACAACTGCTTATACAGGTACCATCGTTTCCAATTCCGATCCAAGTATAGTTGGCCAATTTACAGTGAATAGTAGGATTCAGGCTGGAGATGAGGTGACCTACTTTGTGCCACAAGCAGGTGAATATACGATCACTATGAGTGACGATGTGGGGAGTACTTTCTCCTTCGTAGTAGATATGAGCGCTTGTAATACGGTTACTTTTGAGCTGCCTTCTCAGAATCAGCTTCCTGGAGATAATTTTTGTATCCCAGTGACGGTACAGAATTTTACAGATATTGGAGGAGTTTCCTTTAGGTTAGATTGGGATCCAAGTGTTATTAATCTTACAGACCTCAATACCTTCAATGCAGATATGGCCATCACGATTGGTAATTTTAATACCAATAATACACCAACAGGTAATTTAACTTTTGCTTGGTTTGACCTAGGTTTATCTAATATAAGCTTGAATAATGGAGATACCCTATTTGTTTTATGTTTTGATGCCGTTGGTAGCTTAGGAGATGAAGGAGAGATCAATTTCTCACCAGATGCAACCGAGCCGCAGAGTACCGTTGGTCGTATTGGTGATTCTGATAGTCAGGTCGGCTATAACTTTATAGATGGGCAAATCAATCTCGATGATAGAGCGCTCTTTGTGGATTTTGATAATCGAGATGTCAGTTGTAATGCTATCAACATGGGGCCACAAAATGATGGACTCATTACCGTACGTGTCACTCAGGGTGTTGCGCCCTATACCATCACTTTTACACCGCCAGTCGGAGCAGCTACCACAGTGACGCTTAATGCAGATAATGAGACGGCTAGCTTTCCAGATTTATCAGGAGGAGATTATAATATCCGTGTAGAAGACAGTAACCCTGGGCTAGCCAATTTAGTCATAGAGACGATCACGGTAGAGGAGCCAGTGGGCTTTACAGTACGGGTAGAAGCGCTCAATGATGTGAGCTGTGACGGATTTATGGATGGTGCTGTTTTTGCAGAAATTGCTTCTGGAGGTTTACTACCTGGAGCGCCTACCGATAACTTTAGTTTCACCTGGAGTATACCTACTGCAACTAATACTGATACCATTAGAAACCTACCTAGTGGTACTTATTCGGTCACAGTCACGAACCCTAACGGCTGTTTTAGTACCCAGGATGAAATCGTTGATAGTGAACCACCGCTCGTCATTCCTGATTCTACGATCACTGTTGACTTAGCTAGTTGTAGTGGAGTAGCGGATGGTAGTTTTTCTTTGCGTGCCAAGCTTGGCAACAATATGGGCGGTGTCTATATCTACGATTGGGAAGATTTTGGAAGAGATACTACTATCACGACTTCGATCTCCAATGTAGAGCCAGGTACTTACCGCGTAACGGTATTTGATGATAATGGCTGTACCTACGTAGATTCCATCAGCGTAGGGGCGGAGAAAACACTCAGCATAGAAGAGACTATTGTAGATGTATCCTGTAATGGTTTTGGAGATGGCTCCATTGTCTTGGAAGCAAGGACGATACCTACGTTTTCAGCAACACCACCTTTCACATTTAATTGGATGGGTACTGGTACAGAGAATCCTATAAATACAGCTGATAGAAGCCAGGTAGATAGCTTAGAGGCAGGTAGCTATGAGGTGACTATGATCGATGATGTCGGATGTTCTGTTTCGGCTACCTACACCGTAGCGGAGCCAGATATTTTGGCCATTATGGAAGACTCTATCCAGGGAGAAACTTGCCCAACAGGAATGGATGGTTTTGCATCAGTAGCAGTGACTGGTGGTACAGGACCCTATACTTATCAGTGGAATGATCCAGCTATGCAAACAGATTCCTTTGCTAGTGGATTAGTAGCAGATACCTTACAAGTATTGGTGGCAGATGCCAACAGTTGTATAGATTCTTTAGAAGTGGTTATCAATCAGCAAGCTGGACCTCAAATCCTTAGTTTTGCGAGTGATAGTGTCAGCTGTCCAGGCGATATGAATGGTATGTTGACCGTGCAGGCTCAGAATGGCAATGGGAATATCACCGGTTATAGTTGGAGTAATGGAGTCTCAGGGCCCGGTGCTACTCAGATCGATAATTTAGCTCCTGGGATATACACTTTAACGATTACTGCTGACGATGGATGTGTAACCGTACAGGATGCAGCAGTAATAGATCCAGCACCATTACAAATCGATAATGTCAACGATAATAGTCCGACTTGTCCTGGATTTTCTAATGGTTCCCTCAATGTAGTGGTCACAGGAGGAACAATGCCATATACTTATGCTTGGAATCTCGGCGATACCTTAGATTTTTCTCTTCGGAATGGTTTGGCTGCGGGCAATTATGAAATTACGGTAGTAGATGCCAATAACTGTGCGCCATTATTAGTCAGCGGTACGGTAACTGATCCTGCAAATATTGTGGTAGACTTTACGGAGATTGTCGGCGTAGACTGTGCTGAGGGTGACTGTGATGGAGCCGCTCGAGCTACCGCACGCTTAAGTGACAATAGCGCCCAAATATTTAATTTTAATTGGGCGACCGGTACCACAGCTATGGATACCACCAATGTCTTAGCGTCTGGTCTATGTGCTGGTGAGAATACTTTAGTGGTCACCGATGAAGCGGGTTGTACAGTGATTGATACTGTAGTGATTCCTAGCCCAGATTCAATTGTCTTGACTTTGAGTGGTGACGATCCGACCTGTAATGCCTTTACCAATGGTAGTGCCGTAGTAGCAGCGAGTGGTGGTACACCTGGTTTCCAATTTAATTGGACGGACTTAGGTTTGATGCAAGACTCGGTGAGTATGTTGGGTGCAGGCACCTATACTGTACTTGTAACTGATGCGAACGGATGTATCAAAAGTGATTCGGTGACGCTAATTGAGCCAGATGTACTGGATTTAACGCTAGATCAAAATATATCGATGGACCCAAGTTGTTCGGACACGAATGATGGAATTATTTCTGTATCTATCAATGAGAATAGTGCGATTAATCCATTAGGTACCAATCCTTATAATTGGTCTGGAGGCATTGCGGCTTCAGATGCCTCTATTGCTGATAATTTACAAGCGGGTACTTATTCGGTGACGGTGACTGATACAGAGGGCTGTACAGATACTTTGACAGTGACGCTTACACAACCTACTCCGATCATTTTTGATTTTCCACAACCAGCGGCACCACTTTGTTTTGGTGATGCCACGACTTTCAATATTGGTAATATTTCGGGAGGAGCGGGTATGAATATTTTGGATTATACCTATACTATTGATAATAATGGATTGAGCTTTACACCTGATCAATCGGCCCAGATCTTTGCGGGTACGCGCACTGTAACGGTTGAAGATATGAATGGTTGTACTGCCTCAGATACCTTTATGGTCATACAACCTGATGAACTTTCGGTAGCTTTCAACCCTGCGGTGGTGGAGATTGAGTTAGGGGATACAATGTCTCGTTTGGAGCCAACCATAGTAAGTTCGACTCAAATTGATTCTTTCATTTGGTCGCCTTCTACTTTCCTATCTGCGGCTAATGTTCAGAATCCAGTGGTTAACCCGCTGGAGAGTCAGGATTATGTTTTACGCATAGTAGACGCCAACGGTTGTACTGCGCAAGGTCAGGTTCTGGTAGAATTAAATAGAGCAAGGAATGTCTTTATTCCGAATGTGTTCTCCCCAAATGGCGATGGTAGAAACGATGAAATGCGTATGTATGCTTGTCGAGGTGTCTCGGCCGTGAATTATGCTAGAGTATTTGATCGTTGGGGAAGTTTACTCTACCAAGAGCAGAATATCGGAATTCCTGATTGTGCTGGAGGAACGGTTCTTTGGGATGGGAAGATTAATGGACAAGACTTGCCTAGTGGCGTATATGTCTACATTGTAGAGGTAGAGTTTATTGATAATGTAACCTTGGTTTATCGAGGAGATATATCGATCCTCCGATAAGTAGGTCTTAGTGATTATAAAAAAGAGAGCGGGGACACTTTGCATGCAAAGTGTCCCCGCTCTCTTTTTTGTTACATATTTTATTATCTCATCAACATCAATGTACCGAAGTTTTCTTTCTCTTCTCCATTACAAATGAAGCGGACTTTATACCTGAAAACACCAGGATTAAGTTCTTGACTTTTAAAGCTACCGTCCCATCTTTGAAAAGGATCAACTGAAGCAAATACCCGACTTCCCCAGCGGTCAAAAATTTCAAAAGACAATAGCTGCTGGATAGCAAAAGGATTGCTGAGTCCGTAGCTATCATTTAGACCATCATCATTGGGCGTAAAAGCCGATGGTAAATATGCTTGGGAGCAATCCAGGGTATTAGGATCTACCACAGTAATACGAATAGAATCTGTGGCCACGCAGCTTGACGTAGCGTCAAAAATATTGGCAGAATAAAAGAAATCACCTGGAGCGAATGGAGTGATGACTGTGCTAGCACTATTAGGGTTTTGAATACCTGAAATAGGACTCCAAGTTACATTAGAAGAACAATTCGCTCCTTGTAAATCCACAGGTACACTTCCTCCCAGAAAAATGACAGTATCCTGGGTGGCGATCGTTTCAGGAGCTAAAAATAAATCGCGAATCTCATTATCATTTAAGGCGCGATTGTAGACACGTACTTCATCCATGAAACCATTAAAAGGCAATTCGTTTTGCCCCAGGCAATCGCTTGAGCCCAAAATGAGATTACCAAAATTACGGAGGTCGATCCTACCAATAATCGCTTGTTCTTGGAGGAAAGAACCATCACCATATAAGCGAACTCTTCCTGCATTTCTAGAAACCACTACATGATGCCAACATCTATCAGCAGACAATTGATCAATAATATTCACCTGACGTCCATCTCGCTCTTTTAGAAAAACATTGATGGTATTGGAGAGTGGCGCATATCGAATACTGATGGTGCTATCTTGGCTACAACTCATAGGCTGCTTAGACAAGAGATACATTAAGCCTGGAGTGCTACGTGCCTTAAAATATATACTGACAGTGAAGTCTTCTGTATTATTAAATTCAGTACTGACTCCGCCATCAAATCGCAGTTCATCGGTTCCTCCATTAAAGATGAGAGATTGGCCATTGATTCCGCAGCCGAAACTGGGTTCTGTCAGAGGGATACCTTCGTTGATTGAATTGCCTCGATTATCTCTCAGGTCACCATCAAAAAGATAGTGAGCGACCAGTCCAGAGGTGGTTTGTCCGAAGGTGAAGATGCTTATACTCAAAAATGCAAGTACCAAAAACTTTCTCATTAAAAGCATTATTTTCCAAGTGAATTATACGGCGAAAAGCTGTAGGGTTGAATAATCGACTTACCCAACTGCTATGTAAACGTTGGGCTTGGCACAAAATTATGTATCAACTTTCAGGAAGATTTCAGTCTTAGTAAATCAACCCGCGATTAACCAAATAGATTGGATAAACCACCCATGCCAGGAGGCATTATATTTTTGAGCATTTCTTGAGATTGAGTAGCCTCCGCTTCAGTAGCTTTGGTGATGAGCTCATTAAAAGCCACCAATAGCAAATCTTCGACTTCTTCAGTTTCCGCTTCTTTGAGAAAGTCAGGATCGATCTTGATATTGGTAAGCTCTCTAGCTGCATTGCCTTCTAGCTTAATGACACCACCACCTGCTTGAGTTTCGACTGTGATAGCTTTCAAAGATTCCCGCATTTGGGATTGCATTTCCTCTATGTTTCCAAACATGAAATATATTTTAAATCCTAAAAATAATAAGGATACAATGAAGTCTTTAATCTATGTATTATGTGCCATGTGCTATGTACACAAAATCATTTCCATATAGACGTAAGAGTAGGTCAGCCTGCTTCCTAAATCTAAACAAAAACCCGATAATCCGATTGCCCCTCCTATCTCCCTAAACAGCTAAACCTTCTACACCAGAACTCCCACTCCCCCAGTCTCTCGGTCTCCAAGTCCCCCAGTCTCCCCATCCCCAGTCTCCATAACATCACTCCAAGAAAGACTTAAAAATCTCTACCAGGAACAGCGCATAGAATAACAGTAGCACAAAGCCTTCCCAGCGGGTCACTTTTTTATTATTCACAATAACGCCAAACATGATAGACATGACCAGCATCATGATAATATCAAAATCTAAAATTTTCTGAGGAATTTCAAGATCACCTATTAGACGTGGGATACCCATCACTACATAGGTGTTGAAAATGTTAGAACCTAAAACATTCCCTACGGCGATGGATGCCTTTCCTTTTCTACCTGCGTTTAAACTTACTACGATCTCTGGGAGTGATGTACCTAAAGCGACGGCAAAAAGTCCAATGATTTCGGGATCAATTCCAGCTTGCGAAGAAAGCTCCTCGATGGAGACGATCATGTATTTTGCGCCTAATGCGACCAATGCACCTCCAAGCAACAAAAAAGCAAAGTCTCGCCAATTGGTTTTGGGGAGGTCATCCGATTTTTCGCTAGTTGAGGCCATTGTGTAGGCCAAGAACATGACAATACCTAAAAGTAGTAAAATGGCTTCTGCTACGGATAAATGCCCGTCTAAAAGTACCAAGAATAGCATAAATGCAGAGCCCCATAAGTAGGGCATATCGATATGCCAGATATTGTATTCTAAGTCAATTTTTTTGACGGCGACAGCTGTCAAACCTAGAACCAGTGCAATATTGGTGATGTTGGAGCCCACTACATTACTAATCACTAGCTCGGATTTGCCCCCGTAAACCGCGGCGATAGATGCGGCTAGTTCAGGCAGAGATGTACCAAAGGCAACAATGGTGACTCCCACAATGAAAGGAGAAATGCCTAAGGACAATCCTATTCGTTCTGCTGAATCTATAAACCAATCTGATGCTTTTAAGAGCACCAGAAGGCTCAGGACAAATAGTCCAATATTCAAGATTAAATCCATTATTTTTTATGTCATGCTCTTGAATCAGGGTCAAAACGCGCTACGCGCTTCGTTATCTCAAGAGATTTTTTTTATCAAGTCCGCAAAAGTAAACTAATTTTTTTAATGCCACCGGCCTCAATAGATAATATACTCTGCATCTTGACGCTAAAATGTCTTTATGATTCTGCTAGCTCTCCAATTATTCGACCAACGTAAGCTTCGCTTCGATAAACTATATCAAATGTTCTTTTGGCTAGGACATTAAAAAGTACCTCAGACAAGATCCTGTCTCCACTCTGCTCTGGTAGACACTCCAAGTTCAGCTCACTGCACTCCGATATTCCTACATCCCTTTGTCACAACCTCTTCTCAACTACATATCCCTATAGTTTATATTTGCTTCCTGAGATATTAGTGTTTAATTTTGTCAAAATCGAAAGGATTTGTCAAAGAATAAAAATCAGTAGAATATGCCTTTGGATCAAATGGACGTAGACGCGTTAGATAAAGAGCAAAGTTTGGAGGGAAAGGAGATGTCCTTCATCGATCACTTAGAGGAGCTTCGGTGGCATATCATCCGATCTTTAATAGCTATCCTTTCGGTGGGTATTATTGTTTATATCTTTCACGACTGGTTTTTTGAAACGATTCTTTTTGGTCCGACTCATGCGAACTTCATTTCCTATCAGTTTTTTTGTAGTCTTTCAGAAAACCTAGGTTTAGGGGAGGCCATGTGTTTTACTCCTCCAGAGTTTCAACAACAGGCCGTGAATTTTGGAGAAACTTTTATTGTGAGTATAAAAGTTTCTTTCATAGCTGGATTTTTTATTGCTTTTCCTTATGTCTTCTATGAGGTGTGGACTTTTGTCCGCCCTGGTCTATATAGGAATGAGCAATCGGCGACTAGAGGCATTGTATTTATCTGTTCACTGCTCTTTATGATGGGTGTGCTATTTGGGTATTTTGTGATCTCTCCTTTTGCCATCAATTTCTTAGGAGGCTACACCATACCGGGAGTTGTGAATGCACCGACCTTGTCCTCTTTTATTACTTATATGGTGATGTTCACAGCACCTGCGGGACTAATATTTGAACTGCCCATTGTCGTATACTTTCTTTCTAAAGTTGGTTTGGTTACGCCTACGATCATGCGTACTTACCGTCGCCATGCGATTGTAGGAGTATTGGTACTATCTGCGGTCATAACACCGCCTGATGTAGTTACGCAGTTTTTGATTGGTATCCCATTATTTATTCTATATGAGTTGAGCATCTTTGTATCGGCCAGAGTGGTTAAAAAAGAAGAGGCTAAATGGAAAGCAGGGAAATAAGTAAATATCATGGAGAGAATTTCGAGTAACGGAACTTTATTTTTAAAGTTTTTTGTACCTATCTTTTGGATTGTGTTTTTTGGAGGCTTTACGATTGCTAGCTTATTTTTCAAGTTTAAATACGTAGGGAATATTCCAGCTTCTTACTTTCGTATAGGAGTGGTTCTCTTCTATTTGTCAGGCTTACTCATGTTCCTTTTTACTTTGATGCGATTGGTACGGGTAGAGATCAGTCCGGATAGTATCTATGTGACCAACTATTTTAAGCACATTAAATATCCAATGGATAATTTTGAATCTTTAGAAATCAGTCGTTTTGGTTTCTTGAAAGTAGGTACACTGGTACTCAAGGATAAAGGCACCTTTGGAAAGAAATTGAGTTTTATTGCCAACACCTTTCGCTTGGATGGGTTTTGGGAAAAGCATCCTGAGGTTCGCGAACGGCTGGTCAAATAATAAAGAGATGAGCCATCCCGAGAAATTCGGCAAGACTCATCACTTTAGTTATGTTCTACTTATTTTGAACTCATCGTTATCACAGGACATATCATCTCTTCCAGAGAAATACCGCCATGCTGAAAGGTGTTCTTATAGTAGTTATTGTAGTAGTTGTAGTTGTTGGGGTATAAGAAGAAAATATCCTCCTTTGCAAAAATAAAGGTTGAGCTGACATTTGGTCTTGGCAAGCCCGCTTTGGCTGGATCCCTTACTTCCAATACATCTTTTCTTTGGTATTGTAGATTGCGCCCTACTTTGTACCGTAAGTTGGTAGTCGTTTCTCTATCTCCAATTACCTTTGAAGGCTGGTTGACTCGGATAGTACCGTGGTCAGTGGAGACTACTAAGTTGATATCGTGTTCTGCCAGCTTTTGTAAAGCAGACCAAAGTGGAGAGTTCCTAAACCAAGAACGGGTTAAAGAACGATAGGCTTTCTCATCACTTGCCAACTCCTTAAGCACTTCCATCTCTGTACGAGCATGCGAGAGCATATCGATGAAATTGTAAACGATGACCGTGAAGTCATTATTCAAGTTGTTCTGGATATTGTCGTGCAGTATTTTCGCTTGACTGACGTTGGTGATTTTATGATAATCAAATTTGACATCCCAGCGGAAGGTTCTTTTGATGAGCTCCTTTAATAACTCGTGCTCGAATAGATTCTTGCCACCTTCTTGATTGTCGTTGCGCCACCAATCTGGAAAACGTTTGGCAATTTGTCCGGGCATCATTCCTGAGAAAATCGCATTCCGACTGTATTGAGTGGCTGTAGGTAAAATGCTGTAGAAATGATCCTCTGATTGCACACGATAAAATTCACTGAAAGTAGGTTGAATCATCTTCCATTGATCGTAGCGCAGATTGTCTAGCAATAGGAAAACCGTGGGCTTATCCTTATTCACCAGCGGGAATACCTTTGAACGAAGCAGGTTACTAGAGAAAGTAGGACCATCTTCACTATTTACCCAGTCGACGTAATTTTTGACTACATACTTGGAGAATTCGTTGTTGGCTTCCTGCTTTTGCATAGCAAGAATATCTCCCATCTCTACGGAATTGGAGTCAATTTTAATTTCCCAGCTGATTATTTTTTTATAAATATCTACCCACTCCTTATGGTCCAAACCACTATTGATCTCCATCAAGATTTGACGAAACTCTTTTTGGTAATCAAAAGCGACACGCTCCCGTACCAGGCGTTGATTTTCGGTTTGCTTTTTCAGGGAGAGTAAAATTTGATTGGGATTCACGGGTTTGATGAGGTAGTCTGATATTTGAGCACCCAGCGCTTCTTCCATTACATTCTCCGCTTCATTTTTGGTAATCATGATTACCGGCAAGCTAGGTCGTATTTCCTTGATTTTTGGCAATGCTTCTAATCCTGTGAGGCCAGGCATACTTTCATCAAGAAAAACAATATCGATTTCTTTATTTTCGGTTACCTCATCGATGGCATCATAACCGTTAGTAACGGTTACTAACTGATATCCTTTCTTTTCTAAAAAAAGTAATTGCGGTTTTAGTAAATCAATTTCATCGTCGGCCCAAAGGATGGTGATTTGCTCCATGCGTAGTTCAATGAGTTAATGAGTTAATGAATTAATGAGTCCGTATAGATTGAGAAACTGGCCCATTAAATTCTTTGGAGCCCTGGCATACTTTAAACACAAGAAGTCCAGCGCTCCCATATCTTTCGGAAATGTAATCATATTTGTTGGGGAAATATTGTCTAGGTGCCAATAGTTTTTAAGCTTTGCGTACAACAGCTAGGCTTTTATTCAAAAAATAGGCAGATATTCCAAAGCAGCCCTCATAGTAATATGACGAAAAAGAAAATTTTCAACGATCCAGTTTACGGTTTTGTCAGCATCCCTTATGGGATTCTATTTGACCTAATCGAGCATCCGTACTTTCAGCGGCTTAGGAGAATTAAGCAAGTCAGCCTGACGCATTATGTGTACCCAGGTGCTTTACACACGCGCTTTCATCATGCCTTAGGCGCTCTGCACTTGATGATTCAAGCCATTGATACGCTACGCAGCAAAGGTGTAGAGGTCACCGAAGAGGAAGCTACCGCCGTATATATTGCGATTTTACTACACGATATAGGTCATGGCCCGTTTTCTCATACGCTAGAAAATACCTTGATCAACGTAGCACATGAGCGCGTTTCCTTACTGTTCATGGAGCAGCTTAATGAGGAATTCGATGGCGCCTTGGGTTTGGCTATCCAGGTATTTAAAAATCAATACAAGAAAAAGTTTTTACACCAGTTGGTCTCCAGTCAGTTGGACATGGATCGTATGGACTACCTGAATAGAGATAGTTTCTTTACTGGTGTTTACGAAGGAGTGATTGGTTATGATCGGATTATCAAAATGCTAGCGGTGCATGATGGAGAGCTAGTTGTAGAGCAGAAGGGAATCTATTCGGTAGAGAAGTTTCTAATGGCTCGCCGGTTTATGTACTGGCAAGTCTATCTCCATAAAACGGTACTTTCTGCTGAGCAGATGATGATCCAAACGGTGAAACGAGCCAAGCAGCTGATTTTAGCTGGCGAAAAGGTCTTTATGCCGCAATCGCTAGATTATTTCATTCGACTACAAGTGAATAGCGACAATATAGACCAACACCGAAAGGAGTTGCTAGCACAATTCTCGGTTTTAGACGATCACGATATTTCTTTTTCCATCAAAGCCTGGATGAAGCACCCTGATCGATTATTGTCTTATCTCGCAAGTAGTTTGGTGAATCGACGTTTATTTCGCTTGCGATTTAAGGATATACCATTCTCTGAAGAGGAGGTTGGACAAGTGCTTGCACGACTCAAGGCTTGGTGGGAGCCACAGGATGGAAAGGAGCTAGACTATCTCCTGATTCGAGGTTCGGAGACCAACAGTGCCTATCAGACCTCCAAGGATGAAATTAAAATTTTATATAAAAATGGCCGCGCATTGCCACTGTCAATGAATAGCGAATATGATATACAAGCGAAGCAGACGAGGAAGTTTTTCCTGTGTCATCCTAAAGCGATCTGAGCCTACGTTTTTATTATCAAAAAACTAACAGTATTATTGTGCAAGCCAACAAGAGGAAAACAAAGAGGTGTTAGCATTATTCAAAACCAATCAGATCGCTACTAGTTTTTTACTAGTATTCTACATCGCACTACTACATTTTGCGCCTTTTGTTATTGAAGATAACTGGGAGCCTAGTTCCTATGGCGTTGCAGCAGCATGGATATATGAAGTTATTGGCTACAAAGGCTTAAATAATCAGATTTTGTTATTGGTGCTACTTTTCTTTCAGGCACTGATTCTCATATTTATGGACCTGAATCATAAACTTAGCAAGGAGGGGACCCTGTTCTCGGGTGTATTTCTGATCTTGTTTTCTAGTTTGACCGTCCCTTATCTTCATCTTTCGCCGACCTATTTCTCGAATATCTTTTTATTACTAGCCATTAACCAGGTATTGATTACCTACCGTGTCGCGGGGAGCAGTACTTCGATTTTTAATGCAGGATTTTTCATTGGCGTAGCTGCTTTATTTTGTCCAGCCTATTTGATTTTCTTAATCTGGATATTTGCAGGTCTGAACTTGTTGCGAGGGTTCAAATTTAAAGAAAGAATCTTGGTGATTACTGGTGCCATTACCGTGTTTTTATTGACGGGGACCTATTATTTTTGGCAGAATGATTTATCAACTTTTATTCAGGTTCAATTCATTGATGCCTTCAGTATAATTGATTTGAGGCAGGGGAATGATTTTACCTTTATACACTTAAGCTTGTTGGCTGTGTTGGTGCTCTTTGTAGTAGCGTCGCGTTTTAGAATAGTTGGGAAAAAGACCATGCAAGTACAAAAAAAGATAGACGTGTTTTATTGGGGGCTACTGATTTCGGCAGTGGTTGTCCTGTTTCAATCTTCTGTGCAGGAATCTAATGTATTGGTGATTATGCCCTTTTTGGGCCTATTCGTAGGGATGCTATTTACGGATATGAAAAAGAATATTGCAGAGCTTTTGCACTTTGTATTATTAGCGATCATACTATTATTACAATACCGTCCGTTTTTTTTACTTTAGTAACGGACAAAGAATAAGTCTCGTATTTTGATCGAGAAGATTTTATGCCAAGGCAAGGCAAAAAATGTAGATGATGCAGGGCATCAGCGTCCCGGACTTGATCCGGGATTTAACGCCGCATTGGTGTAAACCTGTCCCGGCTTTAGGTCGGGAAGATTCCATCAAAATCGAAAAGGTATTTTTTGATCGTTACTTATTACCAAGCACAATTGACAGGATATAATTTTTAATTTACCTAGACTACAACTATACCGCTACATGAAATTTGGAGTAGTATCATTTCCAGGCACAACCGGAGCCAAGCAATTGGTTAATACTTTGAAGTATGTGCTTCGGCAAGATGTCGTGCAGTTGTGGCATGATACGGCTCAATTAGATGCTTTTAGTACCAATGACTGTATCATCTTGCCCGGCGGCTTTTCTTATGCAGATTATTTACGCCCCGGAGCTTTAGCCAAGCTTTCGCCCATTATGGATCTAATAGCGCATTTTGCAAAAGCAGGAGGATACGTCTTTGGCATCGGGAATGGATTTCAAATATTGTGCGAAGCCGGGCTCTTGCCAGGTGTTTTTCAGGCCAATAAAAATGGCAGATTCCTTTGTAAAAATGTGTATCTGAAAACAATGACTAGCAACTCGCCAATTAGCGCAGCTATTAGCCCTGATGAAGTGATCAAACTACCGATTACTCACCAAACAGGCTGTTATTATATCAATGATACCGAACTGCAATTGCTTCAACAAAATGATCAAATCCTCTTTAAATACAGTAGTGAATTGGGTGCGTTTGGAGATCAATTTAATCCCAATGGTTCTGTAGATCATATAGCAGGCATTTGTAATGCTGAGCGGAATGTATTCGCGCTAATGCCTCATCCTGAGAAAGCAGTACAAGCAATTGTGCATAACGAAGATGGAAGATTCATCTTTGAATCCTTGTTCCGAACAGCCAAAACGGATGTGATTTACCAATAAAAATAAACAAGTAGTTATGTCTATTAAATTCTCTACTCGACCATTCCCGTTTTTGATGGTCCTGTTGCTTTTAGCCACCTCGTGTAATACAAGCAAAACTTTTCAAGGGGCCATGATCGGTGGCGCTTTAGGTGGAATCATTGGAGGAACCATGTCGAAAAAAGGCAAAAAAGCCAAAGGCATCTTGATTGGTTCTACAATTGGTGGTGCCGCTGGCGCAGTGATCGGTAGGTATATGGATAAGCAAGCAGAAGAGTTGCGTAAAGATATGCGTGGTGCCAAAGTGGAGAGAGTAGGAGAGGGCATCCTGATTACCTTTGACTCTGGTTTGCTTTTTGATGTAGATTCTTACCAGCTTAAAAGTGCCACCAGGACCAACCTCAACGAGCTATCCCGCGTCCTGAAAAAATATGATGATACCGAAGTATTGATTCAAGGGCATACAGATTCCTCCGGCTCCGATGAGCACAACCTTGTTTTATCTAACAATCGCTCCAAATCTGTATATGGTCATTTGATCACTCAAGGTGTTGGGTCTAGTCGACTCATCACTATGGGACTCGGCGAATCTGAGCCAATTGCCTCCAATCAAACCTCCTCTGGTCGTAAGCAAAACCGAAGAGTAGAGATCGCTATTGTGGCTAATAAAAAACTAAGGAAGGCGGCGGAGAAAGGCGAGATTTAAAACAAACTCACATAGCCAAAATGTACCTTGGGCTGACTAAAGTCGATATTGGTATCCGCTTGCCGACCAAAGGCAAGACTCAAACCAAAAAGCCCAGCGCTGGTTTCTAAACTGATACCCGCTCCAAACCCATAAGGGTAGTTTACTTTGGTATTGATCGCTAGCGGGTTCTCGAACCAGGCGCCATCAAAAAAGGTAAAGAGGAAGGAATTTTGACTAAGCAACAATCGATACTCCAAGGTCGTGACGCTAAAGTGCGTAGCAAAGAAAATTTCTTCGTCAAAACCTCTTAGTAGCTGATTACCACCTAGTCGATATTGCTCATTTTGGAAAATCGGTTCATTTGAAAATAAAAAGGAAGATTGATTACCAATTTTGAGCGTTGCTCTTTTACCTAGTGGCCAGAAGTACTGCAAGTTGGCTTGGATTTGATATTGGAAACTTCGGAGATTGAGCGAATCGTAGAGGTTGCCAATATCAAGCTCCAGAATTTGGTTGTTGGGTTCGATGTTTTTGGTGCCGGCACTCGCTTTAAGTTGTAAACTGTAGCCACTACGCGGATTAAAACGATAGTCTAACTGCTGGTATAATAGCTCCACTCCAAAGAAGGCTCTTCGAATATCTAATTGATTGGGTAGCTGCTGGGTCGCTAAAATACGGTCTGTATCTATGGTCAATAGGTTGGAGTTTTCTTGTCTCCAAAAGGCTTTTAGATAGTTTCCGCCTTCCAGCAGATACTGTATGCCCAGATCGGTTTCTACATCTAAAAAGGCACTATCTCTTTTATATAAATGGAAATCGAAATCCAGGCCAAAAGGTAAGTTTAAGAAATAAGGGTATTGCATACTCAGCTCCAACTCTTGGGTCGCTGGTCGGAGCTGCTCAAAGTGCGCATAAATTCTTTCCCCTTTACCAAAGGCATTCCAAAATTCACCCTCCAAATCAGCGGTGACAAGTAGATTGCCCGTTTGGGTACTATTAGGGAGTACTCCGATTATAAAATCAAAACGACTTGCTCTTTTTTTATCCAAACTGAAAATAGGGTAAGCTTGATTGAGGTAAAACTGTACAGCTGGAGGTTCTTTGATTTGTAGGAAAGGCAGATCTTTCAGGCGTCTTTCGGCATCGAGCAACTGCTTTCGATTATATGGGCTACCTGCTTCGATACCCAAATAAGGCATTAGATAGGCATCAGTCAATACCAAATCTCCCTCGATTTGAATACTATCGATACGTATTAGCGGTCCCAAATCCAATACAAAACGCCCACTGGTCTGCCGATTTGCTAGGATATCGAGAGCTACCTTGATTTTGGCAAAAGGATATCCATTGTTTTCAGCATAGGTGAGTAGTTGCTGTTTCCATTGGCTGATTTCCTGAAGCTTGACTTTCTTGTTTTGATCCTCATAGATAGCTAAGCCAGATTGTTTTCGGATTTCTGGTGGAATCCCAGACCAATCTATCTCCAACCACTCATATACCTGACCGATAAACAAGTCGACCTGGATAAGTGTATCCTTGAAACGCCATTGATCGATGGAGGCTTCAAAATAGCCGTCGTTCTGTAGGGTTTCCAAGAGCTGATGGAATACCTGAATGGCCTCAGTGCTATCTTTGGCGGAGGTAGGAACTTGTTCGATATATGGTTGAAAAGTGCTGTGGTCTCCCTCAATATTCCATGAAAACGGATAGTTCTCCTGAGCATGCACTTGGCCAAAGAGCAGGCAAAAGAAAAGGAGGTAACTATTTCTATAAAGTGTTTTAATGAATGTAATAGTATGTTTAATGTGAATAAAAGCAATCAACGCTGTTGGCCAAGATTAGCCTAGCTAAAACGCTTTCTAATTCGCCTGAAAGCGCTCCCACATCTGCCGCTCACGGTCTACAAATAACGCAAACTTATTCGGTGGCGGTATGTCAAGAGCAAGGACTTCTTGGCTAAAAGGATGTACAAACGACAAATGTGTTGCTGCTAGAAAAAGTCCTTTCCCTTTATATACCTTCCCCGGCCTGCCATAAAGTGCGTCCCCAATGATAGGAAAGCCCAAGTGAGACAGATGGATTCTGATTTGGTGGGTCCTGCCGGTTTTTATTTGAAGATGAAGGTGAGAAATGATTCCATTCTTGATAGAAGGAGAAGTCCTGATTTTTTGGTAGCTAGTAAAAGCAGGTTTTTGATCAATCGGGTCCTTGATTTCTCCGCGAGCGGGTGTGTCGCCAGAGACGAGCGCTTGATACTGTTTTTTGATTTGCCTTTCGGCGAAAAGCTGTCCTAGTTTCAACTGCGCAGTAGCGGTCTTAGCGACGATTAAAAGACCAGAAGTTGCCGCATCAAGCCGATGTACAGCTTGAGGGCGCAGGAGAGCATCTATTTGTTCAGAGGGTTTTAAGTTATAAGCTAGCATATTGGCAATCGTACGGAATTGGTTTCCACTGACAGGAACACCGGCGGGCTTTTGAATAATTGCTAGATACTCATCTTCAAAATGAATATTTAATTGTTTTTCGTAGACTTTTCCGCTGTCTTGGAGCGGCGCTAGCACTTGTATCTTCATACCACTTTGTACCCAAGAACCCGTTTGCCCAATTTGGCTATCGAGGAGTATCCGATCGGCTCGAATGGCTTTTTTCCACTGCTTTCTGGAAGGTAGTGATGCAAAGATGCCTACCCCATAATCACTAAGGCGCTGAGGATTCTCTAACTCAGGGACGATATGTTGAGCAATGATATGCAATCGTTAATTTTGTTCTGCAGCCCGATATTTGGCTAGGGATTTAACGGCATTAATATAGTCATTGTTGAAGGTGATCGTATGGATACCTGTCAAGAAAATAGGGTTGACAATACTCGGGTCTTCGTAGCCTGTTGGTGTGATATAATGCAATCGGAGTTCATTGGCAACAATGGATTGGATGGTGCCGATGTTGATCACCTCTTCTTCCTCATGGACGCCAAAAAGAATATGCTGCTCATTGATTAGCTTGAGCATTTCTTCTACGCTACCCATTTTAAAATCATCTGGTATCTTAGGAGAATAGGCCCTCAAATTGAGGACTAATTCTTGGAGATCAGACTGCTCATTTTTGTAATGGTCCTCGATTTGCAGCTTGTTGATTAGTACATAACCATCCAATGCGTAGTCTGAGACAATCTCGTGGAGTAAAATCCAGTCTTGGGTTTCAGCTAAAACCACGCCGGATATTTCTTCTTCCCACTCTTTTAGTATATAATGACGAACGTTAATTTGCATTGGCTTAACAAAGTTTATGCTGCAGTTATTTCAGTACAAGCTTACGAAAATTACCTTTGTAAAGTATAAACATCATCTACATAATTAGTTCCCGATGAGTGAACTTATCGAATCTTTGGGTTATCTGGGTGCCTTTTTAGGCAGTTTTATGGAAGGAGAAATTCTTTTTCTCACCGCTATTCAGATGGCGCAATTAGGGTATATGCACTTTCCTGGCGTATTGCTAGCTGTGTTTTTAGGGACTTGGACAGCAGACTGGGTTTTCTATTGGGCGGGGCGCTCTCAAGGGAAACGCTTTATACAGCGATTTCCGAGATTAGCGCGAAAATTTCAGGAAATGGACCAACGCCTAGAGAAATATGACGGCCTGTTGCTGTTTGTTTATCGTTTTATGTACGGCTTTCGTGTGGTCTTGCCCGTATTGTTTGGAACCAGAGGTATACCTCCTTTGCGATTTGGCATATACAGTGGTGTAGCTTGCTTGATTTGGGTAAGCCTCTATGGTACAATTGGCTACTTTTTTGCAGAGCTAGCGATGCAGCAACTCGAAGCTTATCAGGACTATGCCTGGATCGTTTTATTAGTGATCGTGGCGGTAGTCATCTTTTTTGCCCTAAAGCCCATCAGAAGAAAGCGATCATAATGTTAATCTTTTATTATCGTCGCTTCTAATACATCCCTTTGCTCTCAGGGTATGTTACTTTTGTATGCTTTTTGTAACCGATCTTTTTCAGGGCTAAGCCTGGTTTTAGATCATCAATGCAAACAATTAATTATGCGCTATTTATGGAGTAGTTTGATGTGCTTTTTGCCGATGATGCTGCTAGCACAGCCCAATGTAGTTAACTGGACTTTTGAGGTAGACAAAACCGACGATCAATCCTATGAAATCATTATCAAAGGAGAAATTGATAAAGGCTGGTATGTATACTCTCAGTACCTCAATGACGATGAAGGCCCTATTCCTACAAGTGTCAACTTTGAAGAAAAAGCAGGCTACCAATTGGTAGAAAAATCCTCAGAAGATGGTCACAAGATTGAGGGCTACGATAATATTTTCATGATGGACATCACGAAATATAAAGAAGAATTCATCATCACTCAAAAAGTGAAATTGACAGAAGGTATTGACCAGCTATCGGGTTACCTAGAATATATGGCCTGTGATAAGGAGCAGTGCCTGCCGCCCAAGGAGGTAGCATTTACGGTGAGCTTTGAATAAGAAGGACATGAATCCAAGAAGTGATTGCTTCCAGGAGTAATTATTTACTCCTGGAAGCAACCTTGGCTTGGTTATTGCGCCATTATTTGAAAGCGAACGTTTTTTGATTTGAGAAAAAAAGAACATGCAAAAGCTAATATTAAGTCTATTCGCCACTTTAATGTTTCTAAACCTTCACGGGCAGTTTAAATACCCTGTGAAGTGGACATCAGAATGGAAACAAGTCTCTGCTACAGAGTACGATGTTATTGTGAAGGGAACAATTGATCCAGGTTGGAATATTTACTCTCAGTATCTGGAGAGTGACGACGGCCCTATCGCTACCCAATTGACCCTAGAGGCTGGAGACCACTTTACAAGTGTTGGTAAAACAGGCGAAGATGGCACCATCAAGAAAGGTTATGACAAGATTTTCGAGATGAATGTCACCAAGATCTTTGACCAAGCGATTTTTACCCAACGCGTTAATGTTAGTGATGTGGGGCCTGCTATCAAAGGCTACCTCACTTATATGATCTGTGATGCAGAGCAGTGCTTGCCACCTACCGATTTTGAGTTCGAAGTGCAATTGGAGAATAGGCTGGTAGCGGAAGTAGCAGAAGCACAGCCCGAAGAGGAGACCACAGGGAGTGAAGAGACGATAGTCATCCCTTCTACAGATGCGAGTATACCAGCTTTGGTAGATATAGAATCAAGCGAAACCGAGGAAACCAATGGAAATCCAGTCCAGTGGACAACAGCTATCGAAAAGCTAGAAGATGGCTTCTACCAAATTCAATTAATTGCCAACTTCAATAAGCCCTGGACCCTCTATTCTCAGGTGATCGAAGGAGATGGACCTATACCGACTACCTTTACCTTTGAAGAAGGTGGGCATTATGAGCTCGTCGGCCCTACCACTGAAACAGCCACAAAAATCAAAGAAGGGTTTGATAAAACCTTTGAGATTGATGTTAAAAAATTTGTAGAAGGCCCCGCAATATTTACCCAAAAAGTGAAGGTTGCGGATCCGTCTAAAGCTATTATTGGTGATCTCGTTTTCATGACCTGTGATGATGAGATGTGCCTGCCACCAGCCTACCAGTTCTTTCAATTCGATGTAGACCAATTGAGCGGTAAGATCAGCAGTGAACCTTTTGAGGAGATAGAAGAAGCTATTGTAGATGTACCTCAGGCTATTCAAACGCTCTATGGTACCTTGACGCCACCAGATATGGATAGTCCTCTGGCTACTTGTCAAACGGCGGCACCTGCTGTACAAAAATCAAGTCTTTGGAAGATTTTCTCCTTGGGCTTTTTGGGTGGTTTGATTGCTTTGCTGACGCCGTGTATTTTTCCAATGATTCCATTGACGGTGAGTTTCTTTACCAAGCGGAGTCAGACGCGTTCGAAAGGCATCAATAATGCATTAGTCTACGGGGGCTTTATCGTATTTGTCTATTTGTTGTTGAGTATACCATTTCATTTGCTGACTTCGGTTAGTCCTGATATTCTCAACCAAATTTCTACGAATATTTGGTTGAACTTGGCATTCTTTGTCATTTTCCTCGTCTTTGCTTTTTCCTTCTTCGGCTATTTTGAACTTACACTTCCTGCAAGCTGGACCAATAAAACGGCTCAAGCAGAAGGGATTGGAGGTGTCGTAGGAATATTTTTTATGGCTTTGACCTTGGCGCTGGTTTCTTTTTCTTGTACAGGTCCCATCCTTGGTACGCTTTTAGTTGGAGCGCTTTCCTCAGATGGAGGTGCTTGGCAGCTGACTGCCGGAATGGGCGGTTTTGGTCTAGGTTTAGCCTTGCCGTTTGGATTTTTTGCAGCCTTCCCAGGGTTTATGAATGCTTTGCCAAAATCTGGAGGTTGGTTAAATACAGTGAAAGTGACCCTCGGTTTTCTGGAATTAGCCTTGGCGCTAAAGTTCCTTTCTAATGCCGATATGGTCAAGCATTGGGGAATTCTTAAAGTGGAATTATTCTTAGGACTATGGATTTTAATCTTTGCTGGTCTGGCCTTATATCTATTTGGGCTGATTAAGTTCCCGCATGATTCCCCCCTCAAGAAATTATCGATACCTCGATTAGCGCTTGGTGGATTGTCCGCAGCTTTTGTGATCTACCTGGCGAGTGGGTTTATGATTAATCCAAAGATGGATAGCTATCGCCCTTTGAAATTGTTAAGTGGGACGGCTCCTCCGGTCTGTTATAGCTACTTTAAGCCCTGCGATTGTCCGCAGCAGCTATCTTGCTTCAAAGACTTGAAAGAAGGACTCGCTTATGCCAAAGAAGTCAACAAACCGGTGTTGCTTGATTTCACGGGTTATGCTTGTGTCAATTGCCGTAGAATGGAGGAGCACGTTTGGCCAGAGCCCGAAATCTATCCCTATCTCAAAGATGATTATGTATTGATCTCCCTGTATGTAGATGATAAGAAAGCGCTTCCAGCAGAAGAGCAATTGAGAGTAGAGACTTTTCAAGGTACTAAAACCCTGAAAACCTATGGAAATAAATGGTCCTACTTCCAAGAAAACTATTTCAATGCAGTGGCACAACCTTACTATGTATTGGTCACGCCAGATTTGGACTTATTGAATAGCCCGGCAGCTTATACGCCAGACAAGCAAACCTATGCTGAATTTTTGGAGTGCGGAAAGATGACTTTTGGGAATCTGGGCTTGAATAATACGGGAGACTAATATCCAGGTAGGGCAACCGCATTAAACTAAAAACTGAAAATGAAATGCTTATTACTCGAAATTAAGTGCAAAAAAGGTCATAAGTGAAGTGCGGGATGCCGCCTAGGCATTGTCTGAGCGGAGCGAGTTTGGCTAGGCAAGATTTTTTTGCTTCGTTTTTGTATCGAATGATCCCGAAGTAAATTCGGGAAAGATGCTAGAGCGGTTTTGAATTGGAGTTTTAGTAGGAATGATAAAAAAATGCAGGGTAATTTTTTGGTGCGTTTGCCCTAATATCCCGGAGGCCTTACATTATAGTCCTTTAAAACGTCCATCTTGAGCTCGCGTATCGCAATGGCTTGGTCATAAGCACCAGGATAGTTATTGGCTTCAATATATCTACTTAGTTTGAAGCCGCAGTCTTTGCACCAGCCTTCTACAATGATGTCGCCGATATGATTGAGCCATATTTCCTTAATGACCAGCTCAGCTTCCAGCTCTCTTTGGCAGCCTAAACAAGTATTTTTGGCTATCGCTCTTTTAAAGACAGCATTAAAATGTTTGCCTAAAATTAAACGGACATCTGCTAGACTGATTTGTATTTCAAGATTCAAAATTACCGAATTAATATGCTATAATGTTCCGACTAAAACCAAGGCTAGATCGGATATAAAATATTGACAAGCCGTGTTCTTCGCTAAAGAGAAAGATTTTTATGATAAAAAGCAAATCCCTAATCGGCATCCTTCTTATGGCTCTCCCGCTATTGCAGTGTAAACAAGAAGATCGCTTTCTAGTTGCTCCTAAAGGCCAAATCATTCAATCCTCTTTTGTACTTACCGCAGATAGCCTGAGGTGGGCACTTGAAGACAAGGAGGTAGGGATTGTAGTTGAAGGCGATGAGCTAGTACTAGACTTTAATGGGGCAATTGTTTATGGTCATAACTTTGGAGAAGCTCCTAGTCAACAGACTGGCACGGCAATACATATCAAAAAGGCGAAGCATGTAACGATTAAGAATGCTACTTTTTTAGGCTTTAAAGATGGAATTTTAGCAGATGAGGTAGATACTCTATTGATTGAAAATTGTGTTTTTGATTATGGTTTTCGACCAAATCCAGCGGATCCGATCAATTTTGGGCATGCAGTCCTGGTTAAGAAAAATAAGCAGCTAGTGGTTATAGACTCTAAAGTGAGCCATTGGGAATCTGGAATTGGAATAGTCAATGGAGCGCATTTCAAGTTGTCTAAGAGTGAACTGTCTTTTATATCTGGTTCAGGAATTGTACTTCCTGAAGGATGTTCTGCGCTTATAGATCATTGTGCTTTATATTTCGTTGGCAATCCAGCAAAACCACGCTTGGACGATACTTATGGGTTTTTATTTGAAAATGGATGGGACCCTGCCATGCAAATCAGTCAATCTGTTATAGCGCATTGCAAATCGGGATCAAAAACCCAAGTTCAATCTTTGTCTACCAACAATTGGCTAGCTTACGATCCTTATATTCCTCTGGTGAGTTCTAGCTCTGAAAAAGTAGACTCCTTTCTCCTCCAAAAAGGGATTGCCATTCCTTCGCTTCTTCTACAAGACGAATATGGGCAATATGACCACAGCTACCCCAAGGCTTGGCTTCGGGAGCAAGACGAGGAAAAAGATATTTTTTTACTTACCGCTCCCCAAGGTAATTGGCGACTGGTAGGAGGGGAGGGCTATGATCGAGTTGTACCCAAAACAGGGACATTTCCAGTGACGATTACCGCTTTCCGATCTGATACTAGCCAAAGTCAAAGCCTTGAATTTGAGTATTTGGGAAAATCTGCTCAACGCTATGGTCTGCCTATCAAAGGGACTATTCCATTTGCAATTAACTCATCAGCTCCATCATTTCAGGACGCTAGCCATTAAAATTCCTTATCTTGTCCTTGACATACTTTGAGATATCTACCTTCTAATGATAAAATAAATGACCCTTCCACCGTGGTTTTTATTGGCAATAGCATTGCTGAGCTCTGCTAGCTTGCTTGGACAGAATACGGAGCCTAAGAGCTTACTTTTTGCAGCTACTAAATATGGTGACCATCCTTTAGTCAGCTTTAAACCGATCAAGAATCGAGACCTGCCCTTGTATGCCCGCGTTGATCAGTATGCTCCCTTTCCAATTGTAGAGCAAGATTCAACGGCAAGGCTAAATATTTTAAAAAGCTATTATGCACAAAGTATCCAAAAAGCGGCAACACTCGGACTGATGGATCGAGCGATGATCTCCGATAGTATTGCTCCGATTGTACTTTCCGAGGCGAAAATCCCCAAAAAAGGCTATCGACTTTTTACCACTAAGGTCAAAAGAGGAGATAAACTCAAACGAATAAAATACAGCCTGACGAAAGGTATTCCAGTCTTGGTAGCTTTTAAAGAATCACCAGATATAGAGGCGCTGCGCTATAGCGCTTATTGGGATGGAGAAGGAGAAGCACAGGCACATACTATGCTTATTGTAGCCTATGATAGTAAAACCTCCTCTTTTCAACTCATGGATACCCAGGGCATCCAGTGGGGCGATCAAGGCACAATCTGGATGAGCTATGTCAACCTTTTTGCGAAAGCTAAAGAAATTGTGGCCTTGAAAAATCCTACGCTCAAGCAAGAGAAGGAGGAAGCGGCTCTGCCTTTACAAATAAAAAGCAGGATAAAGGCTTATCAAGTTGACCTTCCGGAAGATGGGACGCTAAACTTACTAAGCCAAAACTTCACTTGGAATAATCGAAAAGAACTTTACCAACTTGCCGATGAAGCAAGGGTGTCTACAAAGGAGCAATTTCAAATAAAACTGCATTTGCCAAAAGGCAGATGTGCCTACTTTTTTACCGTGGAACCCAACGGCCAAACTACACCAGCACTAGAGTTAGAATATAACCCGCAAGATACTATTGTGTGTTTACCGCCTGCTGGTTTCTATCAATTTCCGGAATCTGGTAAAACTTATTTTATTGTGCTGGTAGCCAACCGGCCTATTCCAAGATGGCGGCGCTATGTCGACTACTTTGAGTTTAACCAAAGCAAAACGAGCGCATCAGATAAATTATACCGAGCTTTTGAGCGCTTTCTAATACCCTCAGAACAAATCAACTATCAACAAAATCAGGTGCAAGCTCAGGTGCAGTTTCCTGGCGATCAGGACCAATATGTCTTGCCAATTATCTTAGAGTGGCCAGTCACTAATTGATTAATTCTTCGCGTATATACAACCACAAAACGGATTGGCTGCTCTCTAAACAAGAACACACTAGCCAAAATTAATTCACTTCTATTGCAAAGGCAGTTCCGATGCCTCTAATTCTCTAATTCATAAAACGGTTTATGGAATGATGGACACTAAGGTGAAATGTTTGGTTTTAGATGATGATCAATCAGGCTTACAAATCCTGCAAAATTATATTCAAAAGCTTCCCTCTCTCGAATTAATTGGCCTTTGCCAAAATCCCTTCGAGGCCATCCGCATTATACAGTCTGGTAGTGTAGATATTCTTTTCCTAGACATTGAGATGCCAGACCTCAACGGTTTGGAAGTGCTGGATGCGCTGCCCAATCGACCTTTGGTCATTTTTACAACGGGTCATCTGCAATATGCAATCGAAGGATATAAGCATGATGTGGTTGATTATTTATTGAAGCCTTTTCGTTTTGCTCGCTTTGTACAAGCGGTAAATAAAGCGATTCGCAGAATGCAATTACAACGTAATAAAGAAATTCCAGCTCCTATCGATACCTTCAAAACCCAGACCAAAGATTATATCATCGTCAAATCAGAACATAAGATGCATCGGATTCGCTACGATGAGATTTATTACATCCAGGGTATGAAGGAGTACGTTGCTTTTCATTTAAAATCGGGTCGTATATATTCCTTGTTATCTTTGAAATCATTGGAAGTAGAATTGCCTAAGGATCGCTTTTTACGCATCCATAAATCTTATATCGTGGCCATTAAACAGGTGCATGTCCTTGAAGGTAATCGAGTCCATGTGCAAGAAGAAAAGTTGCCCATCGGTTCGAGTTATCGGCAAACCGTGATGGGCAAAATCTTTTAATCAAGCTAGTCATCTTCGTCATACTCTTCCAATGGGAAAAACTCCCAGATGTCATCAAAACGGAAGCTGCCATTACCACCAGTAGTGACAAATGCTCGTCCTTGAAGTGTGAAGGCCACCGCCTCTAGTCTACGACTACCTTCTATTTCGGTCTTTTCTTCCCAGGTGTCATCGGCAGGATTATATTCCCAGATTGTATTTAGGGTTGCACCGGTTGATCCTGTAGCGACATAGCCAAAACCATCCATTACGAAAGCAACGGCGCCATGCCGATTTATTTGATAATCATCTTCCTCATCAATATCGAGCAGTCGAGTCCAAGTACCTGTACCATCATCGTAGGCCCAAAAGTCAAATTCGTAGACCCCATTGCTACGCCCGGTGCCCACATAGGCTTTATCATCGATAACAAAAGCTACAGCAGCTTCTCTTTTTGAGCCACCGATACTGATGATTTGCTCCCAAGTATCACTTGCTGGAACATATTGGTAGAAATCTTTTAGGTAGTTGCCATCGTAGCCCGACCCTACAAAACCTTTTCCATTTAAGGCAAAGGCCACCGCATTATAGCGGGCACTACCTTGAAAATCCGCTATGCGTTCCCACATTTGTCCAGCAGGTGCATTAGGATCAAATGACCAGAAGTCCTCAAATTCGACATCCAAGTCTCCATTGAAGCCCGTCCCCACATAGCCTTTCTCACTCACGCTGAAAGCTACTGCGGCAGTACGACCTGTACCTGGAAAATCATCGACTCGCTGCCAAAAATCACTCATCGGATCATAGCGCCAAAAGTCTTTTAAATAATCATCTCCATCAAAACCTAATCCCACATAGGCAAAGTCTCCAATCGTGAAAGTGACTGCCCCTGATCGAGTTACTCCTTCAAAGTCTGATCGCTTGATCCAATTGCCTAATAACTCATCGTCATCATCGTCATTCAGACAGCCAGTTAATAATCCGCTCATTAATAAAAGCGGTACAATCCAAAGTAATCTGTTCATATTTGATGTTGTATTGCCTACTCCTGTCTAGGTCCAAGGCCCCATTTTCTGATAGAAACCTCAGCACAAGTAGGCTGTAATAATGAAATTTTTTCAATCCTATTGCTTACCCTCACTACTGAAGAAAGGCTCCATCCGCCCCCAAGTCAACATATCTCCATGTCAACACATCCCAAGTCCCCAAGTCCCCAAGTCCCCACATCTCCAAGTCACAATGTCACCACGTCCCCATGTCACCACATCTCCACGTCTCCATGTCAACACGTCTCCACGTCACCACATCTCCACGTCAACACATCACTTAATCCGGAGAAGAAATACAGTCAATTTCATGTCTACCTCTTCTACTGGACCAACAATCACACGGTCTACAGACGAATTCAAGAATTGCGCTCTCAGGGAAAGGCTGGTATCAAATTCAGAGTTGACCACTAATAAATCTTTGACATATTGAGTGACATCAACTTCGTAATAACTGTCTCTTCTAAATTCCTCATCAAATTGCAGGATAGCGTTATCTGTATTCCCACGGATCAAACCATTATCATCTCGATTGACGATAGTCGCAATCAGGGCCTCAGGAGGTTGATCTTGGTTGGAGTCTGGATCATCCAAGAAGCTAAAACGGAGGTTGGCATTGGAAACCACAAAATCCTCATAGTCTTGAAGTAGATTTTTGATATGTGGGAAGGTGACTTTTACCCCAATACCATCTCCGCCTCTCACATAGCTTTGAGGTTCACGCGTAGAAGCAGTAAACTCGCTTATCTTTTCATCAGTAAAAATCGCTAAATCGCTACCTTCGAAATCTCCCTTAATCTGGTTATAGTAGTCGACACCATCTTGTACCGAAAAGGTGATCCTTCGCTCTAGAGGTGGTAGCTCATTTAAATCTGTATAGTACAACCGGAATTGGATAGCATCGGGTACTAGACCTAAGATATTACTACTACCAAGCGAGTCAGGGACTAGAACCCAACCAGGGAATTCCTGGATGAATTCTTCAATCAAGATGACTTCTTCGGCTTCATCGAGTATATATTTCCAGATGACATTGCCGAGGCGATCATCAAGTTTTATTTCAATGGTCTCCTCTTTATTGGGGCGAGGAATGAATGTTTTGCTACCTAATGGCTGAGGGTCAAAAGGAATATCCGTCGTATTGAAAAAGCCATCGTCCGCTTCAAAATTATCGATTAGCTGATGGAGCGAAAGTGTGGTAGGTCGTAATGTGTCGAAATAGGAATATCCATCGAGTTCAATCGCTAAGGTGATAGAATCATACCGCACATTATCCTCGTCTACACTAATGATGGAATCAATTCCCAATTGAAAAAATGGCCTGGCTTCGATAGCTCCAAAAATGAGGTCTTCTCCACGCCCGACTAGTAAGCGCTCTGGCAGATCGGTGATGATACTATCTTCTCTATAAGTCGTCCACTCAACCGTCATGGAATCGACGGGGAAGAGATCAAAAGATTCCTCTGCAAAATTTTCAAGACCTACTTCATTGGGAGGCTCGCAAGCCGTGCCCAAGACTAGGGAAAAAAGGATAATCCAATAATGTCGCTTTTTGAAAGCAGGCATATACTCAATTGTTGATTGGTTACAAAAGAAGAGGACTAGCGCTGGATCAAAAAATCTTTTCAACCAACGCCAGGAATTACTCAACTTTCATCTGGATATCTGGAAGTAGAGTAATTGGCCCATTTGGTTGAGAAATTTGAGGTCTTGATTGATTGAAGTTTTGACCAAACAGGAATTAAAGGATATTGGAAAAAAAAGAGGAATGCGATTGATCAAGCACTTTTTATACCTAAGTCTATTGGTGGGACTATCTTTTCCCGCCAATGGCCAAATCAACTCCAATAGTATTTATTCTGCTTTTGGATTAGGAGTCCCGACAACTAAATCACCTGGCTTCCTTAATGGGATGGCCGAAACTGGCGTTGCCCTGAGGTCAGCATATAATTTGAATACCAAAAACCCAGCTGCTCAGACTGCAATCTCAAGTCCATTTACAATGATGTTGACAGCCGGGATGGACCTATCTTTTAACCAGTTTTCTGATGAAGATCAAGATGGATTCAATATAGGTGGAGGTTTGAGCCATCTTGATTTGTGGTTTAGGTTGACTCCAAAATGGACCGCCAACTTAGGTTTACAACCTTATAGTGTAGTGAATTATAATGTCCTGTCTCAAACGTTTGATCCTATTACTGGAAGTGAATATACGGTCAGTGATCAGGGAGAAGGTGGTCTCAATCAATTCAAGATTTCCCAGGCAGTTACCTTTTTTAACAGACTTCATATAGGATTCAATGGTTTGGTTTATTTTGGTACAATTACCGAAACGGAGTTGGTGCGCGGCTTGGATGAAATTGGCAATTTTGCGGTCGTCACCCGAAATGCCATCTCTGATGTCAACTATGAATTAGGTATGCAATACGTGCAACCACTTCCAATGGCTGATATTATCTTAGGGGCGACCTATCAACCCGGTAAGGTCTTGAATTCAGCTCAAGAATATCAGTTAGAAACTGGCTTTGAGGTCTTAGAAGGAGACTTGGCTGAAGCTACTCTGGCGCTGCCCGAAGAATGGAATACTGGCTTGGCTTTCCAAAATCAGGTATGGACAGTGGCCGTAGATGGGAAATATGTGAAATGGTCGGCACTCAATGCTTATTTAGATCGACAATCCTCTTACCGATATCAGGATGTTTATGGCGCTTCTATTGGTCTTTCCTACGCGAAATATCCTTTTAAAAATGAGCTTAGCCTCAAGGCAACCCATTACCGATTAGGCTTCAGTATGGAAAATAGTTATCTGGAGCAAGGCGGGAATGATTTCTTGGCTTGGAAAGCCTCCGCAGGGATTGGGCTACCGATCACCCAAGGCCGCAACCAATTGAATCTGAGTTATCAATACAGTCACCAAGGTCGAACCACCGGCAATCTGATCCGAGAATCTGCGCATACTTTGACAGTAAGTTTTAGTCTGAGAGATGTTTGGTTCCAGCAGCGCAAGTTTAATTAATAAGAAATCCATTCCAAGGCATCGATTTTCTCATCGAACAGGATTGGACTCTATTGCGATAGAGTTGGTGTAATTTCCACGTGAGTTTATCAAAATAAGCCATGAGAGCGGCATAAGGAGTATATGTTTGGATCAAATTAAACATAAATTCCACAATTATGAAGATACTTTTGAAAGGCCTTAAATGGTTCGGCTTATTAATCGGTACACTCCTCTTTTTGGTGATCTTAGCTGGTTTGTTCTTTCGCTTATTTGGATCTACAAAACAAGAGCCCCAAGGAGAATTGATCAAGGTAGATGCTGTAAAATTACATATTAATGTTGCCGGCGAAAAGAGCAGTATGCCGACCGTCGTCATCGAGGGCGGGGCAGGAATGGCTACCGAATACTATCATTGGTTAAGCGAGGGACTCAAAGAGGAATTACGGGTAGTGCGTTATGATCGTGCAGGGATTGGATACAGCGAGTCAAGTAATACACCAAGAGATCCAGAAACAATAGCCCGTGAATTACATACACTACTAGAGAATGCTGGGGAATCACCACCCTATATTTTAGCAGGTCACTCGATGGGAGGGCCTTACATTCGAGTATTCGCAGAGTTGTATCCCGACGAAGTAGTAGGTCTATTTTTATTAGATGCCACCCATCCAGATCGTGCTCAGCGGATAAAATCTATACCTGCAGAAACTTCAATGAAGTTTAAATCTATGATTCGACTTTATGATGTTCAGGGTGTTTTAGCGGATTTAGGTGTAATGTTAATGGTAGACCGCGTTTTTGGACCAATACTTCCAAGAGAGATGGAGGGACTCCCTGATACCATCAACAACAGGACTATTGACTTCCTAAAGGATGGCAAATATATACGCGCCTATGGTAAAGAAATGAAGCAGTATTATAGCAATCTAAAAAGGGCTGGACAGTTTCGAGATTTCGGTGCTTTGCCCCTCAGAATTGTAACGAATGAAGTCAGAACTATTCCTGACGAAACCTATGAGAAATATTTAAAAAGAGGCATAAACCTTAGGGCAAACCTAGAGGAGAGTTTGGCCTTGCAAAAGGAATACCTTAAGCTATCGACCAATAGCCAAATCCTTCTACTCAAAGCTAATCATGTCAGCATGTTTACAGAAAAAGCTAATGCAGACATCATCTGTCAGGAAATTTTAAAGCTCCAAAGACAGCTGTCTACCAACCCTCTCGCTCAATCAAATTAAGGATATGGGCTAAATGATGCTCGCTATGCCAGGCATAATCACCTGCTAGGGCATCTAAGGGGATCTCTTTTTTCGCTTCGGGATGAAAAATGGTGCGCTTCCAATTTTTATTAGCTTGGAGTAGGGTAGCCCATCTCTCGTGCAGCCCCTTGATTATACCCAAAGACAAGGAGATCGGTAAATGGGAATCCGCCATCATAGACCAAGCTTCCTGATCATAAGGTTTGATGGTCGGATTGTCTTCACTCATTCCCAATTTGAAGCGGATATAGGCATTCATGTGGCTATCTGCGATATGATGTACCAGTTGCTTGACGGTCCAGCCTCCGGGCCGATAAGGGGTATTCAATTGCTCTTCCGTCAAGCCGATTACCGCCTTTTCTAATTTGTTCGGAAATTGATGAATGGTGTTAATCCACTCTTGGAGATGGGCAGCCGTGATGGACTGAGGGACTTTGTACGGACCAATTGGAAAACTTAGATTGGTATTATCAGCCATGTCGTGATTGTTTTTGCTTATAAAAATGGGTGCCTTATCAGGATCACTTATCCTCCTAATAGGGCTTTATCAAATAATTCAATAGTATAATCTAGCAAGGATCGATCTCCATATTTTCCATGTCCAGGAATGATGATTTTTGCCTCTGGAAATCTTTCTTTGACATTTTTTACGGTACGGGACCACTCCTCTATATTGGCATCTGCTAAATTCCCTTTAGAGGCATTAAGGGATTTGATCAGGCATCCACCAAAAAGTACCTGCTCACTAGGAATAAATCCTACTATATTATCCTTGGTGTGTCCTTCGCCTGGATACTTCAAGATTACCTTTTTTCCTCCAATCAAAATGTCTTTTTTATTAGTAAAACCATGCTGGGGAATGGGCATTGTAGAATCAGCTAAGTCTATGGTCATCGCATTGGCATAAGAGGGAATACCTTTGTCATGGAAATAATCTAAACTACCCAAGCCGTCTACGTGAAAATGGGTTGGTATGATAGCTTTGACGGTGGCTTTCTGCTCTTTTTCAATCCAGTTTACCAGTTGCTCTGCTGCCTTTTTGTCAACTGGCGCATCAAATAGGATAGCTTCTCCATTGTGGATGTATACCAAACCATTGCAGGCAACTCTTCCGATCGATTTTGTTTGGAGGTAAGAAACGTGGAGGTAGGTATTTTTAGTAATGGACTGTACCTTTAAGTTGTCGTTGGTGGGCAAAGCTTTGGTGGTACTCGAGCAATTCGATACTAAGCAGCTGAGCAAACTTAAGGCTAAAATATAGGATAATCGGGTCATTTTTTGATACAAATGTAAGTAAGAGTATGGCAAAAAAGATAATTATTGCGAGTGATTCTTTTAAAGATAGTTTATCGGCAGATAGGGTTTGTACGGCTATCGCTAAAGGTATTCAAAAGGTAGACCCAAGTGTTGAAATCCTGAAAAAGCCACTAGCTGATGGTGGAGAAGGTACGGCTCGCTTGCTTACTCAAGTTCGTGGTGGACAGTGGAGGTCATTTTCGGTCCATGATCCGCTGGGGAGAGGGCACCAAGCCGGCTTTGGTTGGCTCGAAAAAGAAGGCCTTGTATTGATGGATATGGCCGAAGCCAGCGGGATTCAAACCTTGCAACAGACGGAACGAAATCCTCTCCAAACCTCAACGTTTGGGTTTGGAGAGCTACTTCAAAAAGCCTTCGAGCTAGCGCCTCAGAAAATAATGATTGGCATCGGAGGGAGCGCCACCAACGATGGTGGTATTGGGATGGCCCATGCATTAGGGTACCGATTTTTAGATAAGCAGCAGCAAGTCATTCCTCCCAATGGAGCAGCTTTAAATACCATCGCTCAAATCTTAGTACCTCCTGATATCAAGCCAATAAAGACTTGTTCAATAGAAGTTTTAGTAGATGTACAGAATCCACTATACGGACCGCAGGGTGCCACCGCAATTTTTGGTCCTCAGAAAGGGGCATCTCCTGAAATGGTCGAGCTGCTTGATCAAGGCATGAAGAATCTAGCCCGTGTCATTCAACGTGATCTTGGAAAAGCAGTAGCGAACCTTCCGGGAAGTGGCGCCGCAGGCGGCTTAGGAGCAGGTTTAGTTGCTTTTTGTGATGCGGAGATCAAACCGGGCATCCAATCGATTCTGGAGATGATGGACTTTCACAGAGATTTAGGAGGAGCACATTTGGTGATCACCGGAGAGGGCAAACTCGATCAACAAACCAGTGGAGGAAAGCTCATTCAAGGGATTTGCCAAGCTGCTGCCCAGGAGCGGGTGCCTGTGGTGGCCTTATGTGGTACCCTCTTGGCTGACTATGAAACCATTACAAGAATTGGTTTAGAAGCGGCCTTTTCTATACTCAATCGACCTATGAACTTAGAGACTGCGCTGAAGGAAACAGCCTACTTATTGGAAGAGACGAGCGCACAAGTCTATTCGATTTACAAAGAGCGCATTTAATTGGATCGAATGGAATTCCTATATTTAGCACGTCAAAATAAAAACCAACTAATATGCGATCGATTGCCCTTTTGGTATTGATTATAATGACCACTTTTGCTTGTCAAAAAGCTCCTGCGGTACAATTTGAAGAAAATAAAAAAATGCTCTCGCCTAGGGAGCGGTATGGACAACTATTCATTGATGTGCAAATGGCCGAAGTGTTCCCAGATGGGAAGACCTTTGTAGATTGTAGACCTAAGTATCCTACCGATCAGATACTCGGCGCCTATAATATGCAGAAAAAAGAAAAAGACTTTGATATCAAGGTTTTCGTAGCAGAAAACTTTGATCTGCCTAAGGCCTATGCATCGAATTTTACCAGCGACCCTAATCGAAGTGTTGAAGACCATATCAATGTACTTTGGGAAGTGCTCACTAGAAATCCTGACGATAAAGACCCTGGAACTTTAGTGCCTCTTCCCCAATCTTACATCGTTCCTGGAGGTCGATTTGGGGAGATTTACTACTGGGACAGCTACTTCACGATGCTCGGACTAGAGGTGGCCGGTAAAACCGGAATGATCGAAAATATGATCAATAATTTCGCCTACCTAATCGATACGATCGGTTTCATACCCAATGGTAATCGCACCTATTTTACGACACGCTCTCAACCTCCTTTTTTTGCTGCGATGGTACAATTGTTGGATCAGGCGAAAGGTGATGATGGTAGTGCAATAGCACAATACATTCCGCAATTACAAAAAGAATATGATTTTTGGATGGATGGTGCCGAACAAGTAGATGCTAGTAATCCTACTGCTGAGCATGTCGTCTTTTTGGAAGAAGATATTACACTCAACCGCTACTGGGATGCAGGAGATTATCCCCGCGAAGAAATGCATAAAGTCGATGTAGAGTTTCACGAAAGTAGTGGCCGCGAGAGTGCAGAATTTTATGCTGATGTGCGTGCTGCTTGTGAGTCAGGTTGGGATTTTAGTAGTCGTTGGTTTGAAGATGAGCAAAACTTAGAAAGTATTATCACCAATGATATCATTCCAGTAGATTTGAATGCGCTGCTATTTAATTTAGAACTTGCACTTGCTAGAGGTTACCAAAAAAGAGGCCAGTTAGAAGAAGCGGCTAAATTTGTACAAAGCGCAGAGCAGCGCAAAACTGCTATCATTAAGTATTGTTGGGATGAAAGCACAGGCTTTTTTCGGGATTACAACTTTGTAAAGCAGATTTTTACACCAACAACTTCTTTAGCCGCTGCATTTCCGCTTTATTTTGGTGTAGCAGATTCCAGTCAGGCGGCAGCTGTGGCTGAAGTATTAGAACGAGATTTTTTAAAACCTGGTGGTCTGGTGAGTACATTGAATAATACCGGTCAGCAATGGGATGCACCAAACGGTTGGGCGCCTTTACAATTAATTGCGATTGATGGGCTGAAAAAATATGGACAAACCGAATTGGCCGCTGAGGTGACAAATCGTTGGGTAGCTCTCAATACCAAAGTGTATCAAGCAACTGGGAAACTAGTAGAAAAGTACAACGTCCAGGATATGAGCCTCGAATCTGGCGGTGGCGAGTATCCCGTTCAGGATGGCTTTGGCTGGACCAATGGTGTTTTACTCTACTTAATTAATCAAAACTAAGGCGGCTTTCCGCCTTGGCTGTTTTCCTTTTCCGTAACCAATGGAGTTGGGTCCAACTCCCCTAAACCTATCGATATGTTTGCTCACACGCAGGAGGCATTTGGTCAATTTGTATTGCATAAAATTTATAACGAAGCTAGCCAGACCGGTTTCACTATTGTTCCGGCATATGGAGGTATTATGCTAGACCTTCAATTTGGGGGCACCTCGATTATTGATGGCTACAAAACACCAATCGAACTAGATATTGCCAATTGGGGCAAATCTATTTTATTATATCCTTTTCCGAACCGACTACGAGATGGCATCTACCATTGGGGCGGCGAGACCTATACCTTTCCCATTAATGATTCCTATACGGATAATGCTATCCACGGAATTGGGAAGACTGCGCCTATGAATATTCATCAGGTTCATACTAGTGAATCGGCAGCTACACTGAGTTGTCAATTCTATTATCAAGGCCAACACGAGTACTATCCATTCCCCTTTGTCTTCACCGCAAGCTTCACCATTACCAATGCAACTTTGGAGGTAGAATTGTCGATGGAAAACCAGGCCGATGTGAGTATTCCGGTGGGATTTGGTTGGCACCCTTATTTTGCTTTATCAGAAGATATCAGGGATTCTGAAATCAAACTACCACCTCTAGATATGGTAGGGATTGATGATCGCATGATTCCTACGGGGAAACGCTATTATTTCGATGAGTTTTTAGAAAAAAAGAAGATTGGGGCTACAGTGCTTGATAATTGTTTTGCTGTGAAAGCGGAGCCAGGCCAAGATAGAATGCATATCCAGCTCTCAGGTGAAAAAGGAACTATCGATTACTGGCAGGAAATCGGACCTCAGAAATACCAATTTGTACAGTTGTTTATGCCGCCCATGCGTGAATCTATCGCTATCGAACCGATGACTTGTAATGTAGATGCCTTTAATAATGGTGATGGCTTAATGCATTTGGAGGTAGGAGAAAAGGTAGCTGCCAAATTTGGATTAAAGTATAGTAAATCTTAATAAAATACATCCGAAGCAATTCGATCGGCGAGGAGTCGACCAGATTTTGTGAGGCGGTAAATATTGCCTTCTACCCTTACTTTCTCATTTTGTAGATAGGGCTCTATTTCTTTGAGAAAATGAGTCCTGTACTTTGGGGACAAATCGGCTAATACGACACCCCAGTGTGTACGCAGTCGGGTCATTACATATTCATTGTATCGTTGATCTGCATCCAAGGCTTCTTTCTCATACCAATCTTTTGATTGAGGAGTGCTTAAGGCCTTTATATATTGCGAATTATGAGCGATGTTCCACTGTCGACTAGTCTTGTTGAAAGAATGAGCAGAAGGACCAATTCCAAGATAAGTTTCTCCCAGCCAGTAATTAGAATTATGCACGGCATAATGTCCAGCTTGAGCAAAATTGGATATTTCATAATGTTCGTACCCTTCGGACTCTAGGCGATCAATTAGGTATAAAAATTGCTCCTCTGCGCGAAGATCATCAACAGGTTTTGATTTGCCCGTTTTGACAAAATGCGCTAGAGCTGTTTGGGGTTCTACCGTCAGGCAGTAACAGGAAATATGCGGTATCTGCAAATCTAGCAACTGCTGGATATTATAAGCCCATTGGGTAGTATCCATTGTAGGAGTCCCATAAATCAAGTCAACCGTTAGATTGTGGAAGCCATGATCCTGTGCTAGGGCAATGCATTGCTGTGCTTCCTGGGCGTTGTGTGCCCTATTCATGTATTGGAGGTCCGTATCAGAAAAGGACTGAATGCCAATGCTAAGTCGATTGATAGGCGTTTGAGAAAGCGCTGCCAACTTTGCCTTGGTGAGGTCATCAGGGTTGGCTTCCAGGGTGATTTCTGCGTTCTCATCGACGCTATACAGTGCAAATATTTTCTCAAAAATAACCTTGATCTCATCTACTTCTAATAGGGAAGGGGTGCCTCCTCCAAAATAGATACTTCTGAGGGGAGCAGCTTCCAGGTAGCCCTTTTGCAGTTCTAGTTCCCGCAATATAGCCGCCAGCATCTCTGCTTTATACTTCAAGGAAGTAGAAAAGTGAAAGTTGCAATAGTGGCAAGCCTGCTTGCAAAAAGGAATATGTAGATAAAGTCCGGACATTTGTCAATGTGTGAATGAGCTAATGGGTCAATGATGTAATGCCTCTAACCCACTAAACCCTTAACCCTTAACCCTTAACCTCTTAACCCCTAAAACCTCCCAACATCCCCTTTATTAGCCTTCAAATCTCCCCAGAACTATTGAATTCCGAATCGGAAACCTGCCATCACCCATCTACTGGGCATTGGTGCTCCAAGGATGTCGGAGTACTGCTCATCAAACAGATTGTGGACCTGTAGGTTCAATCCGATTTCGTCACTGAGTTGAAAACCTAGTCGAGTATTCCATACTTGGTAGTTGGGCGATAGACTGGCATTAATAGCAGCAGCTTCACGAGCATTTCTGCTTTTGTACAATCCATTCAAGGAGAGTAACCATTTGCCGGAGCTGAGGGTGAAGTTGGTATTCAATAGATGCTGGGCGTGACTTGAAATATACACAGAGATGATGTCTTCGGCATTCGTTGTATTGACGTAGGTATAGCCCAATGACCAGGTGATAAAACTTTCAGGAGCTACCATTTTGCGATACCAGGATTCTAGCTCAAAACCATTGGTGTTGACCGACGAGATATTTTGAGCAAAATTATAATTAGCATCTGCTTGTAAATTTTGATTATTGGGTATGGCCGATTCGTTGGTGGAGACGTAGTCGATCAAATTATCAGCTTGACGGAAGAAGGCCGTCGTTTTCATTTGCCAATGCTGTGAGACTTGAAAGTCGGCACCGATCTCTTCAGACCAACTGGTCTCTGCTAAAAGGTCTGGATTTCCTAAGTTGCGACCTGCTGTGAGATTCTCTAGATTGAAGGAGACGTAGCGTTCGGTGTAGTTGGCTGCTCGGATGGTTCGCCCTGCCGAAGCCCTCAGCGTGATGCCCGGCAATACGTAGGAGATGTTGGCTTGAGGTGTTAACTCCAAGTCATAGTTTTCGTCATAGTCTAGCCGTAAACTAGCCGTCACATTCCACCTGAGATCTGGCTGATAAACGCCCATAGCATAGGCCCCCAGGTGTAAATCTTCGTGATCACCACGATCATTACTTTCGATTTGGCGGTGATCTACCTGTAGGCCATATTTCATAGAAAATTGATCAGAAACAGGTCTCAAATGATTAACATTGAGGTTCCAAAGTTGGGTGATATGGTTGTTGGTTGATGGAAAATCTGGGCTGAACACAAAGCGATCTGTGTTGTATTTATAAGCCAAGTTGATATCTGTACTGGATTTTTCGCCCACTTTCGCTACACGAATTTGATTCCACCAGTTTTGAGTTTGTTCTACAGATTTGTCAAAAATACTGGTGGTGTAGAAAAAGCGTGCACTAAAATCGCGATCGTCATAGCCTGTTCTAGCTTGCAACTGCCAGCCATTATCAAATTGCTTGGCAAAACCTAAACCGAAAGTTTTAATGTCAAAATAATTGTCGAAACCTTCTAAGGTATTACCATTGATCACTTGCTCGGCTATGTTTTGACCAGCCGATTGATTGATGCTGAAGCCACCACCGAGATAGCTGCCATTTTTTTGGATAGCAAAGCCTTGTTGAGCATTCACCAAACGGTTTTCTCCGAAATTAATTAGGCCAGAGACTTCACTGCCGCCTTGCTGAGATAGGTCGAAGGCTTTGGTGACAAAATTGATAACGCCACCTACCGCATCTGCACCATACATGGCTGCTGCCGCTCCTCGAAGCACCTCGATTCTGGCAATTTCGGTAGGTGCTACAGGAATATAATTGTTGAAGTGAGCGGTAAGTGGATCATTCAGGCGCATCCCATCTACTAGCACTAGTACTTGGTTGAAAGTAGATCCGCGCATGACAATATCTCCTTGGGCACCAAATGCATTACGCGATTGTACTTCAATACCAGGAATATATTGTAATAAATCATCCAAGGAGGTGTAGGTCATCTGTAGTAATTCGGTACCAGTGATGACGCTAATATTTCTACCGGTTTCGGAAATTTTTAGTGGAATGCGATCTTTTTGTACGAGTAAAGTATCCAAATCTGCATTCATCTGAGCTTGTACGCTAATTGCAAAAAAGCAAATTAGGGACAGAAAGCTTATTGTTTTTTGTTGCATATCATTTCTTTTAAGCCGGCGCAAAGGGAATTATTTTTTTTAGGATAGCCAAGTAAAATGAGGTTTTTTGTCCTTTTCGTAGCACTTCCACGAGAAATCTTGAGAATGAAAAATCTTATCAAACCTTTAAAATAGGTGACTTATCAAGCAGCGTTCGTCTTAATGCCGAACGAAAAAGCCAGAAACAGAGATTATTTAGGCGTAAGTTTGACAAGCATTGAAACTTAATGTATTTTGCAGTAATGCAAATTTTGGTTCTCGTTGAAATTCCTTGTGATCCCCTTTACAGAAAGAATTAAAGTGTATTACACTCTGTTAATGGCTAAACGATTAAGACAATGCAAAACGAGATAGCTGGTCTTGATCACAATAGAGTAACTTTAAACATTCTGTACATACAAGTAAATTATGAAACCAATAACTTTGGTCCTAGTTGCCATTGGCCTATGGTGCCTTCCCAATGTCTCTTTAGCGCAGTTCAAAGCTACAGATCAATCTAATATTACTATTATTGTCACCGACGGTACAGTCAGTGGGAAAGATAGTCCTTTAAACTCCAATGCAGGTGGTGTAGGAGGGCCGACCCAACGCTTCGGTGATCCTATCCGTGCTTTAGGCATGTCTGACGGTATCCAGGCAGGCGCATTCCTAGATCGGCCCCGATATGGGAAAGCTGGCTTTTTATTAGTTTTCTGCGTGAGCGATTCCATTGGAGGACAGCAAGGAACGCTTCTTGTAAATGGTCGAGCTGTAAAAGGGGTTTATCGCCTGATTCGTCAAAAGCTTAGAAAGGATGAGCCCATTCCTAAAGGCATGACCACCTATAAGTTAGGTGGTACCGTGTACTTTTTAGGGATATCACAGTAAAGACATCGAAGGTACTTAACGTACAAGGGTCACATCTCCGTATTGGTGTAAGTTTTTGATGCCAAAGTCGTCTCTGTAGGTCAATTCAATTTGCCATACGTATACGCCGCTTGATTGGACTTGTCCCTTGTACATCCCATCCCATTTTTCCAGGAACCTATCGGTTTGGTACAACCGGTTACCCCATCGATCAAATATCTGTAGTTGATACTCTAATATTTCTACTGGTAATTTGAAAAAGGGGCGGAAGTAATCATTGGTACCATCACCGTCAGGACTGAAAGCATTGGGAACGTACATACTAAAGCGCAGGCACTCTTCTACCTCTAACCGTATGTAATCTCTTACGGTACAAACATCTTCTATCTCTAGCCAATATTCTCCACTTTCAGATAGGCTTCTTTGTCTAGCGGTACTTCCATCGCTCCATCTCCAATTTTGTGCAAAGTCGGGAACCTCTAGAGAGAGCATATCTCCCTCGCTACATATAGTCGTGTCTGGACCTAAATCAAATACAGGAGGCCCCACAAATTGAATTTGTATGGTATCAGCAGCCAGACAGCCATTTTTTTCTAATTCTACCCAGTATTGTCCTGTTTCAACCACGCTTCTTGTGGGTTGATCTGATCCATCACTCCATAAATAATCTACCCCTTCTTGTCTGGCATCTAATAGAACGGACTCACCTTCACACAAGGCCTGGTCTGGTCCAAGATCGATTTGTGGACTCGGCTCGAAATCTACTTGGATGCTATCACGACCTAGGCATTCCTGCTGACTCACCTCCACCCAATACATACCTGCTTCCGTAATTATTCGATTAGCGGTGGTGCTGGCATCGTCCCAGCGGTAATCTCCAGTAATATCTAGCTCTAATTCAACGGTTTCGCCCTCGCATAAAATCAAATCATTACCCAGATTGGGTTGAGGGTTTTCTAAAATGATTAAATCGATACTGTCGCGATAACTACAGCCATCAAGTGTCGCCAAAAGCGTATAGGTGCCCGCTATATTTATAGTTCTGTTGATTGGTGCTTGGTTGTTGTCCAGCCATCTAGTGGAGGTGTTTTCAGGGAGCTGGGGATTGATTTCAATGGCCTCATTTTCGCAGATTTGGAGTTCTGGGCCTAAATCAAAAATGGGTAAGGGATTTACACTTACTAGAATCGTATCTGATGCTGTACAAGCATTTCGGGTAATCGTGAGACTGTAGGTTCCTGTTTCTTCTACCAGAAGTGCTGCTTGAGTGCTTCCGTCTTGCCAGTTATATTGATTGTTTGTGCTGTCTAAGCTGGTATTCAGTAGGATGTTTTCTCCTTCACATAGCGTAATATCTTCTCCAAGGTCTACCTCTGGCAAAGCATTAACTACTACTTGGATAGTATCTTGGAAGGTACAGCCTTGCCTTTCGGCAAAAAGGGAATAGGTTCCGGCTTCCGATACCAAGCGCTGCCCAAGTATGATTCCATCTGCCCAGTTGAGACGGGCATTTTCTAAATCACCTATTGGGATTAATTCAGCTTGTTCGCCTGCACAAATCGAAAGATCATTGCCTAGTTCAAATCGAGGAAGATTGCGATAGGCTACTTGGATAGTATCCCTGTTTTCACAGCCATTCAGGGAAATCGTGGCAGTGTAGGTGCCCGCTGCTTGGACAATGAACTGGTCGGTAGTAGTACCGTCTTGCCAACTGATAGTAAAGTTATTGGCGTTGCTTACTGGAACTAGTTGTAAAGATTGCCCATCACATAGAGTAGTGTCTTCTCCCAGCTCCAAGGTGGGTGTTTCTAGGAAATTGATTTGGATACTATCTTGGTTCATACAGCCATTCAACTCGGCATTAAGTATATAAAGCCCTTCCTCCTCAATGCGTCTTTCGCGCGCTGTAGATCCATCATTCCACGTGTATAGGAGTCCAGCATTGTGGGTAGTATTAGCAAGTAAAATTGCGCTTCCAGTACAAATATCTTGATCTGGCCCTAGGTTGATGTTTGGTAATGGTTTAAAAGAAATCATGACGCTGTCTCTAAAACTACAACCATTGGTGTCCAATCTGACCTGATAGGTACCTGATTGGGTGACGAGTAAAGTATCCGCGATGATGTCTTCCTGCCAGATTAGCCTACCTTGGTTGATATCTGTTTTTAGGCTGAGGACATCACCAGCGCAAGCCTCAAGATCAGGCCCCAGATCGATAGGAATGCTAGAAAAAAAGTTGACCTGGAGGGTGTCTGAGTTATTACATCTACCGTTACTAGCGGTCACGGTGATTAGTTCGTTGCTTGAGGCTAGATAGCTGCTATTAGTGCTGCCATCCTGCCATTGATAGTTTTCGGCTTGACCTGTCAAATCAAGAAGTAGAGTAGCAGTAGTCTCGCATAAAGTAGTGTCTGGCCCTAAATCAATATTAGGGAAGGCATTGTAGTTCACTTGAATGGTGTCTCTGGCGGTACAACCTTCTTTTTCTAATAAGACATGATAAGTCCCGGGCTGCTCTATCAAATAATTTAGTTCATTGGAACCATCTTGCCAAGTATAGCGAACATCAGCCAAAGGACTGCTGGCATCAATCATAAGTATTTCCTCGGTACAAAGTACGGTGTCTGGGGGGAAGTCCACAGAAAGCGCCTCTGCTGCTAGAATTTGTACCGTGTCTCGCACTTCGCAGTTTAGCGTAGGGAAAAATACAGATACAAAATAGGTGCCAGCTTGATTGATATTCAGGGTAGAGGCTGTTGAGCCATCATTCCAGGTGTAGGTTTCGCCTGGGCTACGATTATCAGCTGATAAAGTGAGATCAACCGAGCCTTCACAAATGATTTGGTCCGCACCCAGAAAGCCAACCTCATCGCTATTATCCAATCCAGTGCCAAATATCCAACCGCTATTACCACTAATGTCGGTGGAGTGATTCCCCGCGAAGAAGTTGGCGCCCCCGATAGCTTCAATATCGGTCAGTTGGAGAAAATCTGCGATGACTTCACTACTAGCGGGCATGATGAACTGATTTGGAATGGTATTGATGCCACTTGAAATCTCTATTTGTAGGCAATTGTTACCTATGGCATAGAAGTAATCATTGACATTCAAGCGGTTTAAGGCTCTAAATATATAAGATTTGCCCGCAGATAAAACTAGGGAGTCTATATTCCAATCTCCTCGAATTTCCCCATTCCCCAGAAATTCTACATAACTCGCTTCTGGCTGTATAGCTACACCTGGCAGCCGGTAAAGGCGATTATTCAAGCCATCTGGATTGGAAAATATTACTCTGTTCAATCTTTCGGGGCGATTCGTAGTGAAATCTATGAGAAAGGTAAGCTGCCCGTTGGGATGACTGATCTCCAAAGTGGAGCTACCCGCCTCCAAACTATTATGATCTAATAATTCGAATAGGAAAGCATTGGAAGAGGAGGACAATTCTATGTAGGCACTTCCCAAGTCAAGGTGGGCATTGGCCGCAGCATCAGAAGCATTGTCTACAATGATAGAGCCTAAGCTTAATCGATTATCACCAAGTTCAATAGCACCACTGATCAGCTGGATATTGCTTGTAGATTCATTGATAAAATGATCACTTATTAGGCTTAAGGTACCAGGACCGATATTTCGGACACTTTGAAATTTTTTCCCAAAAGGAGCAAACTGGTAATTAGAATCTCCAAGGAAGTAAGTATTGTTCACATCAGCTTCGGCTATTTCATTAAACCAGAGCGAACCACTGAGGTTGATGCCAACTGCATTTAAGGAAACGGCCTGATCTATCTGCCTCCAATCCATATTTTTACAATAAGCTTCCCCCAATATTTGTACAGCTTGTCCCGCTTGTGAAAAGGATTGCTCATCGAAGATGACATCATCCAATAAGGTAGGTACGCATTCTCCTCCGGGACCTCCGCTACTGCTTGACCAATTGGCTTCGTCGTGCCAGATACCATCACCGCCTATCCAGTATAAGGTACGGGCTAGAGATTGGAAAGTCCAAGTTTCATTGCCACCCAAATCTAAACCACCAATGGCGGCAAAGCTACCTAGGCCTTGAGTATGGATATCTCTGATAGAGAAGCCTTTAATCTCAATATTGGTATCACTTTCTATGAAAACAGGTTTGTTGAGTTCTGAAGACATGAGTAAGCCGCCTCCAAAATTACATTTCGACTCCGTGATGATGGCCTTTACTGGAAAAGTTTCGCCCTCTTCCATGATGATGGTGTATCCTGAGTAGAGGACTAGCGTATCAATGCGTGTACCTTTTTCTAGTTGTCCATTTTCTCTAATTGAGAGATACTCAATACTCAAATCTTCTGGATCATTAAAGCTATGACTAAGAGAAAGTTCTACCAGCCCCTCTACGCGATAATAGCTAAATGGCCCTGGGGAATTTGAGTGGATAAATAAAAACCGATTCCCTCGACCTTGGATAGTAGAGGTACCTGCATTAACGACCAAATTAGTGTTGATGACTCGCCACCCATTTCCTGGTGTTGCAGCATTTATTTTTATAGTAGAATTGCCTAATGAGATTTGTGCTGCTTGGCCACCTTCTGCTAGAAAACCCTCCAGGAGCATATCCTGGTCATTGGTGATGATATGTCCATTGACAAGGCTAAGTACGTGCAAAGGTATGGATAGATCATTCGTTAATGTCCACTCACCACCAGGACCATCAAAGGTCACCTCATGGTATAGTTCTTGTCCGGCAGTATTAATTTGATGTCCTTGGTCGGATGCTAAGAAATGGAGGCTACCAAAGTGACTCCATAGCATATCTGGATGAAGTATAAAGCTCCCAAAAATTCTCAATGCTCTAATTCCATTACTTCTCCATCGAGGGGTGAAATTGGCTGCTGACCAATCCATATCTCGGCAAGAAGCCTGATCAACATCGAGGATGACTTCTTGTCCGGGAGCATCAAAGGAGTTTTCATCAAAAATCACGTTAGTATTGCCCGCGGGTATACAAGCGCCTCCGGGCCCTCCACTGGATAAAGACCAATTATTAGAGTCTGACCAATTGCCAGAACCACCTACCCAAAATAGGTCGAAAGGCTCGCCGACAGGAAAGTCCCAACCCATATTATTACCTAGGTCAACACCATTTTGAGCGATGAAATTAGCGGAGCCTCTTGTCTCTATACTTTGTAAACTGAGGTATTCCCCGATGATAGTATCTGCATTACTTTCTATCACTGCAGTAAGTCCATTGATACTTGCTGAAAGTGTAATGGGTTGTTGGCAATTTCCTTGGGCATCCAGTTCGCTAATTTCATAATTCAAAAAGCTGGCAAAAGAATAGGCTTTGCCGGGCGCCAAACTTAGGCTACCACCGAGAAAAGGATTGTCAAAAATTGCACCATTGGCGACCTCTAGTTGATTAAACCGAAGAGGGGCATGTATAAAAGTATTGGTCCACCAACGCCTACCAATAAAACTTTGTCCCTCCGAATTGCTAAATATCAATCGATTAAAGTCCACACCTCGGGCTCCATCTACCCATAAATCGGCTTGAGCATTACGGAGTTCAATCGTTCCATTACCTGGAATCAATGCAAATTGTTGGGCATTTAGAAAGAGCGTGGCTTGAGAATTATCTGAGCGTATTCCTCTTTTGGCAGCTCCGCTGAGTAATAATTGGCCATTATTCATTTGCAGCGTAGATGGGCCTGTGGTGCTCTCGAAATATTTACTCTGCACCATATGATCCCCTAGATCAAGTTGGCCTCCTTGTAAAAGGATAATACTATCTACAACTAAATCAGATAGTAGTTGGAAACTACCAGAAGGTTCGTTGAAGCTTAAAATAGACGGGAAGGTATGCCCCGCTGCATCTATACTTAGAGCGATGCCGTTACCCCTCATAGCGATTTCACCATTGACCACCCAGCTCATGGCTTCAATCAAACTTATACTGCCGTAGATGTTTATTTTTGTGCCTTCGATGGTGCTAAATCTAGGGCTAAAGCTGGCACCGATCCAAGAGAAATTGTTGGCAAAAATATTCTCCTCAGTGACGCTAACTTCTTGATTCGGAGCAGTGAAGGAATTGGCATCAAAGATGACATTATCTGTGGCACCTGGCACAACAGCATGCCTGAGTGGACCACCAGAAGTAGTTGCCCAATGGCTAAGATCGTTCCAGGAGCCGCTACCGCCTACCCAATAGTAGTCAGCTGCTAATCCAGGCAGATAGCAACAGGTAAGTAAGGTGATGGATAGTAGGATCGTTTTCATTTTGCACTTAAATTTCAAGGATTCACTTTTTGATAATCACATAGAACAACAGATGAAATAGGACAAAGGGCCTAACAGCATTAATATTAGGGATCTCAATCTCTAAATAATAGATCGATACTGGTGAATTTACTTGAGGGGAAGGATAAAGATTACTAGGCGATAATTTGGACAAAATTAATCAAAATACACCATTAAATAAAGGGAACTACCCTTTTCTTCTGTAAAGGACCATTTATTTTGGCATCGATTGTATAAAGCACTGCTCAAGTCTGGACTGGATGACCGAGCTTATCGATAGAGCTTGGATCTTTTATCGAAGTAGCAATAGGCCCACTTTTCGCCTGGCTCGGCAGAAATAATTACGGGATGTTGGCTAGCTTCAAAATGTTTACTAGCGTGTTGATTGGGGCTAGAGTCGCAGCACAAAGTGATTCCACAAGTTTGGCATTTACGCAGGTGGACCCAGCGATCGCCCGTTTCTTGGCATTGCTCACAATAGTATTTATCTGGGGAATTGAGTTTATAAGACTTTAAATGCTCACACATGGTTACAAGATTTATGGTTGAGGAAGACAGTTGCTTTTCTTAAATATAAGCATAAACCAACTAAGCTTTTGCTCAATAGTTTCCCACATTCTTCTTACATTAAGACCTTAATAACCATAAATAATCATTTGCATATCGCGCTAAAATCATTCTTCATGAGACTATTGTTTGCATTTTTAATTGCTATTACCTTTTGCGAAACGGCAATCGCACAAGTCAATGCCAAATTGATGAGGTATCCTGATGTTTCCAAAACACAGATCACATTTGTCTATGGAGGTGATATCTGGATAGCCGATAAAGCTGGAGGTACTGCAATACAACTAACACATTCCCCAGGCGAAGAATCCTGGCCAAAGTTTTCTCCAGATGGTAAGCATATCGCTTTTACAGCCAACTACAATGGAAACAGCGATATTTACGTCATGTCTAGTCAGGGGGGCTTACCGAATCGAATTACCTACGCCTCTGGAAATGACCGCATAGTCGAATGGTATCCAGATGGAGATGACTTACTTTTTGCATCTCGAAGAGAATTAGGGCAGCGCTCCTCTCAGCAGTTTTATACCGTTTCCAAAAACGGAGGCTTTGCCGAAAAGTTTCCACTTCCATATGGTGAATTAGCCAGTTTTTCTCCAGATGGAAAGCAATTGGCATACATTACTAAAATAGCGGAGAACTATCCTTTCAAGAGGTACAGAGGTGGTTTAACCTCGGATATCCTGATCTACGATACAGAAGGAAAATCAGTAGAAAGAATTACGGAGAATAGATCCAACGACAGTAAACCTGCTTGGGTAGGAGACAAGGTCTTCTTTCTGTCAGATCGAGGGGCGAATTTTAGGTTGAACATTTGGGCTTATGATACCAAGTCTAAGTCTCTAAGTCAGGTTACCCAATTCAAAGATTTTGATATTTCTTTTTTATCGGGAAGTAACTCTGAGTTGGTTTTTGAAGTTGGAGGGGCACTGTATCTTTTAAACCCTGAGACCGATGATTATCAATCGATTGATATTAATGTACTAAGTGATTTATCTGTAGAACTGCCCAAAAAGGTTGATGTGAGTAAGTCCATACGTAGTATGACGGCAGCGCCAGGTGGCAAAAGAGTTGTTTTTGAAACCCGAGGAGAATTATTTAATGTTCCCGTTAAAGAGGGGTACACTTTAAATCTTACGAAGTCCAGCGGTGCTTTTGATCGCCAACCGGCTTGGTCACCAGATGGAAAAACTATTGCCTATTGGAGCGACCAAAGTGGCGAAAATGAAATTTGGTTGCAAGAGGCCAATACGCAAAATGCGCCCAAACAATTAACCAAGCGAGGCAAAGGGTTTGGTTATACGCTCTATTGGTCCCCAGACAATAAACACCTTGCTTTCGTTGATGAGACGAATACCATTAGTGTCGTTGATGCAGCGACGGGCGCCATCACTGCTGTAGGAAACTATAATTGGAATATTGGCCATGGTGGTCGATTTTCTTATCCAATTAGCTGGTCGCCAGATGGTACTTGGTTGAGTTTTGATGTAGGTATGGATAATGGAAATTCTGCCATTATGTTATTCAATACTAAAACAAAGCAAGCGCAGCAGGTGACGAGTGGCTTTTACAACGATTACAGACCTGCCTTTGATGCAGGTAGTAAATACCTATTCTTTTTTACAGACCGTACGTTTAGCTCTGTTTATTCTGATATGGATAACACCTGGGTTTATCCGAATGCAACACGCATTGCTGCAGTTTCCTTAGTGCGAAGCACGCCTTCGCTTTTACAAACCAAAAACGATGCACTTGACCTCTCCGATGATAAAAAGAAAGAGAAAAAACCTGAAAAAGACACCACCAAGAAAGACTTAGTGATTGATACTGATGATATGGAGGCAAGACTCGAACTTCTTCCACCCAAAGCTGGAAACATGGCTAGCTTAATACCAATGAAAGGGAAACTAATTTATAGACGATTTGCAAATACTGGAAGCAATACACCTGGATCAAAGTTGATGGTTTACGATTTTGAAAAAAGAGAAGAGAAGATGGTTATGGATAATGTTAACCAGGCCGTATTAACTGCCGATGGTAAGAGCATTTTGGTAGGAAGTAGGGGCCGGTTTGGAATCATCAAAGCAGCACCGGGACAAAAAATTGATAAACCTATCCCTAAAGATGGCTTGGTGATGGATTTGGTCCCAAGAGAAGAGTGGACCCAGATATTTAATGATACTTGGAGAAGACATCGAGACTTTTTTTATGACCCTGCTATGCACGGACTTGATTGGGAGGCCATGAAAAAGCAATATGGTAGCTTATTAAAGGATGCCAGAACTCGCTGGGACCTCAGCTTTATTCAATCAAGTCTTGCGGCGGAGTTAAGCGCAGGCCATACCTATACATTTGGTGGAGACAATTTGCCCAATGGCCAATCGAGAGCTACGGGAATGCTTGGCATTAATTGGGGACAAAAAGACGGGAAATATTATGTTAAACACATTGTACGCCCCGCCGCCTGGGACACAGGTGTGCGATCTCCTTTTGATCGAACTGGTGTGGAAGTAGAGGAGGGAGACATTATTCACAGTGTTAATGGCCTTGCACTAAGCGCTGATTTAAGTCCGTACGCTCCGTTCGAAGGATTATCTGGTAAGACAGTAATGTTGAAAATCAGTAAGGATGGTAGCTTTGATCAAGCCAAAGAAGTCATCGTAAAGTGTCTTAGCCCAGGACAGGAATCCAACCTACGCAATATGGAATGGATCGAGCAAAATCGTAAAAAGGTGGAAGAACTTTCCGATGGGCAGCTAGGCTATATTTATATGTCAAATACTGCTGGTCTTGGGCAGCAACAATTGGTGAAAATGTTCTACGGTCAATTGGATAAAAAAGGCTTTATTATTGATGAACGTTTTAATGGTGGTGGACAATTGGCGGATCGCTTCTTAGAGTTATTGAAAAGACCAGTAGTCTATAATTTACACTGGCGTCATGGCAAAGATCATACACAACCCATCAAAACTAATACAGGGCCAATGGGGATGTTGATTAATGGTTGGGCTGGTTCAGGTGGCGATGGATTACCCTGGGCCTTTCAAGAGTTGAAAGCTGGGCCAATCGTGGGCGAGCGAACCTTGGGTATCCTGGTAGGACCAGCTACTGGACATAGTTTGGTAGATGGAGGTGGTATTACGGTGCCAGGAGCAAGGTTGTATGATAATGACGGACATTGGTTCTGGGAAGGAGTAGGAGTGGAGCCAGATATTGAAATATGGGACGACCCTAATATGCTCATGCAACAACGTGATCCCCAAATGGAAAGAGTGGTGGACGAGGTCTTGAAAATGTTAGTGGATGCTGCCCCAATGCTAACACCTGTACCAGCTCCAGAAGATCGTACCGCTGCTGGTTTGAAAAAGAAAGACAAATAGTGATGATTGTCTCTTTCAATACCTTTGCAGGGATTGTATAATATTTGTAAAACAATCATTTGAAAATAGGAGTTATTCCAAATAATATATACCTTTTGGGTTTATATTTAGTTCGTACATGTAAACGAAGTACACCATGGAAACTGTAATTAGTCTTGTATTCGGGGTGCTGGGTGTATACCTAGTTCTAGGATTTTGCTTTGGACTTTTTTTCATTTGGAGAGGAGTTCAACAAGTAGATACAGATGCCTCAAATACTAGTATGTGGTTTAGACTGCTAATTTTACCAGGTATGCTGGTTTTTTGGCCGCTCTTTATGTGGAAATGGTACGCTGTAATAAAATCCTAATCTTATGACACCGAATCAAAGAAAAAATCACTTATTTGTGTGGGTCGTTCTCTTTTGGGGATGCCTATTCTTAATCATTCAATCTATCTAAATTGGGTCACAAATACGTACCTGTCCAATGGAACCGTCAGAAAAAGCTTTATGATCGCATTTTGTGGCTAGGTATCCTTGTGTTATTGATTTCTTTTGTGCTTAGTTCACTGATCATCCATCCGACGATCACTCCCGAAACACTGATCATTCGAAGTACAGCTTTTATTGCGATTTTCTTATTGCATATTATTTTGATGATTGGTCCATTAGCTCGGCTAGACGACCGCTTTCTACCTTTATTGTATAATCGACGGCACCTAGGCGTCAGTATGTTTCTGTTTGCTTTGATACACGGTGTTTTTAGTATTATTCAGTTTCATGCTCTAGGTGATACCCATCCACTTTTAAGTATATTTAACTCTAATCAGCATTACCAAGCTATTAGTGCTTTTCCTTTTCAGATTTTAGGCTTTTTAGCATTGCTGATTTTATTTGTAATGGCAGCTACCAGCCACGATTTTTGGCTGAAAAACCTAAGCCCAAAAATATGGAAGCGCCTGCATATGGGCGTATATTGGGCATACGGCTTGATCGTAGCACACGTGGCTTTAGGAGCACTACAATATGAAGAACATCCTCTTTATTGGGCACTCTTGATTGGAGGCTTTTTAGGCATTTCTACCTTGCACCTCACAGCAGGTTGGAAGACTTACCAACAATTGCAGAGAGATAAAAAAAGCTTAGCACAAGAAGGCTTCTACGAGGTGGCCAAGCTGGCTGATCTAGAGGAAAAATGCGGACAATCTTATTTTATTGATGGCCAAAATATTGCTATTTTTAAATATGATGGAAAAGTTTCAGCGGTCAATAACATCTGTAGACATCAGATGGGGCCGCTTGGCGAAGGAAAGATTGTAGACGGTTGCATTACCTGTCCCTGGCACGGCTATCAGTATCTCCCCGAAAATGGGCAGTCCCCACCTCCATTTACAGAGAAATTAGAAACTTATGCGGTCAAAGTGCTTGATCAGCAAATATGGGTGAATCCTACGCCTAATCCAGAAGGAACCTTTGTAGAACCTGCAAAAACTTAAACAAGCATATGTCTAAAACGGCTCCCAAGAAATCATTCTACATCGGTTGGCAAGCGGAAATGCCCAATGCCCAACGCCAGGCAATTCGCCGATTCATCATCCCGATTTTTGTATTAATTCCTGTGATCGCGATTGCTATTGTATTCTTCCAGAAAAGCTTTAATGATCATACTTTTGAATTAGGAAAACTGACCACCATAAAAGGGGTATACCAAGCTAATCCGGTGCCGATTTTGGTGGCCGACCCTGGACAAGTGCCGAAGGGCGTTTCTAGGAATATCCTACTAGTTGGCTATGGCAAATTTGGTGCCGAAAGTATCATGGAAACCATAGCTGCAAGACATGGCAAATTAGAAGGTAAAAAACTTAGTCTAGAGGGTACACTAATCTATGGCGATGGAAAGACGGTCATGGAATTGACTAAAAAACAAGATGCTTTTATCAAATTGGGAGCGACTCTTGTTCCGCCCAAAATTCAATACGAATACGCTAATGCGCAAACACTGAGAGGCGAAATCCTTGACCCCAAATGCTATTTTGGTGTGATGAAGCCAGGAGAAGGCAAGATTCATAAATCTTGTGCCATCAGATGTATTAGCGGTGGTATTCCTCCTGTTTTTCGAACGCTTGTCCGAAGAGAACCCAATCTTTATGAGTATTATATCCTAAGAGGAAAGGACAATCAGGCCATCAATCAAGCTATCCTACCATTTGTAGCAGAAGACGTCAAGTTGACGGGAAACATCCAAAAACATGGAGATGATTGGAAGGTCCTTTATCTTGATCCACAGGACATTGCCTTGCTTCCTAAAAATTAAAGCCGTACACCATTTCAATGACAAAATATGTTCATTGCACTAGATGTTCATTACCGAGTTGATCACGCCAAAGCAGTCGCCCTCCTTTTTAAGGATTGGACATCTACAGAAGCACAGGCTCTACACAGCAAAGACATTGCAGAGGTTCAAGCCTATGTGCCAGGGGCTTTTTATCAACGCGAGTTGCCTTGCCTTCTGGAAGTGCTCGGAATGCTCCCAGTGGATGAGATAGATTGCCTTATCGTCGATGGATTCGTTTTTTTAAGCAAGGACCGTAAACCAGGATTGGGCTACTATCTCTACCAGGCTTTAGACCAAGCTATTCCGATCATAGGTGTGGCCAAATCCTCCTTTAAAAATGCCAGCGATTTTGCCCTACCGATATTAAGAGGGGAAAGCCAACAACCGCTCTATGTGACGAGTGTCGGGATAGACATCGAGCAAGCTGCTGAAAATATTAGAAAGATGGTAGGCTCCTACAGAATGCCAGATCTGCTAAGGCAGTTGGATCAAGAAACCAAGGCTTGAATACAGGATAGGAATAATTTCTGAGCCATCTTTTCTATAAAACCTAGTTACAAGTAGGGTATTTTCGACTTATCTAGTTGAAGACATAAAACAAACATTATTTGATCAGATTTTTATAGCACTTCCGCGCCCGCTCGGGTACCATTTTCTGGTACTGCTCCATTTCTCATTTGGAGTGACTTTTTGTAATTATTAAAGCCAACACCATGATCAAACAAATTAGTAGTTCTCTGATAGCTCTTTTCTATTTAAGTTCCTTATCTATTCAGGCGCAAGTGGGGCCTAGTCTCTTCCAAAACAGGGAGGAGCCACGCATTCATCATCAACAACGTGCTCATGCTATTTTACTGACTACGCTGATAGGAGAGCGACTAGAAGAGATGACCAACAGCGAAGGGTTGAGTCTCTTTGTGTTGAGTTGGGGAGCATTTATTAGCAGCGACATCTACCAGGACTTTAAATGGGATGATGATAATACTGCCGATGATTTCGCAAGCTCAAACTTAGACGCCTCCGCGATTTATGGTTCGAACGAGCAACAGGCCGATTGGTTAAGGACATTCGAGGGAGGAAAACTGGAACTGGTTAATACCGCTGATCTCCCTTATGATGCCTTGGATGATCTAATAAACCCAGGACTATTAGCTTTGCACAGGTTGTTTGTGAATGAACACAACCGGATATGTGATCAATTACATATTGGAGGCTATACCGATGACGAGGAGATGTATACAAGAGCAAGACGTAGGGTAGCGGCTATGATTCAGAATATTACTTATCAAGAATTTCTCCCTGCTATTGGCATCACGATTCCAAACTATGCTGGGCATCAAGTTGCAGATGTAGAGAATACAAGCCAAAAGATAGTGTTGACTGAACTCTTTACTAATCTAAGAGACGGAGATGACTTGTACTTCGAAAATGATCCAGCCCTGGATGAGAGATTGAAAGATGATCTACGAGCAATTGGAATTAATGATGTACTTGCTAAGCACCCCAACTTGCAAGCGCTATTTACAGATTTCTTTCAGCCTAGTGTACTTGAAACGGCGTATAAGGCTTCAGTTGACGAAGATATCTATTCCATTTCACCTGCTACCATTGATATTTATCCCAATCCAAGCAGTGGGCCTTTATCTATCAGGGTTAATAGTAGTGGAATAGAAGAGGCAAGACTGAAAATTACAGACATGCAAGGGCGTATAGTGTATCCAATTATTGATGTTGACTTAGATGATGATTTTCATTTAGAGGAACTCAGCATGAATCTTTCTGCGGGTACCTACTTAATCAATTTTATTAGCAGTCACTATGTAGAGACTAGGCAGCTGATTATACAGGCTTATTAGCTTAATAATTGATACACCAAAAAGCTAGACAAATAGGCTAAGGCAGTCATGAAGACAAATTGGATGATCGGCCATTTCCAGCTTTTGGTTTCTCTTTTGACGACGGCTAATGTACTCATACATTGCATGGCGAAAACATAGAAAAGTAGAAGCGACCAAGAGGTAGCGGGTGTATAAACTTTCTCATTCGTTCCAGGTCTGACTTCTTGGGCCATTTTTTCTTGTATGGTAAAGGTGTCTTCACTAGAGCCAATACTATAAATTGTAGCCATGGTACCTACAAATACTTCTCTAGCAGCAAAAGAGGTAATAAGGGCAATACCTATCTTCCAATCGAAACCCAATGGTCGAATCACTGGTTCGATGAATTTGCCCAATTGTCCCGCATAGGATGCTTCAATGAGGTTGGAGGCAATGAGATCATCTTTTGCGGTCTCCTCTAGTTGTAGCTCGGCCGCTTGAGATACGGCTGCTGCTCGTGCTGCTTCCATCTGTTTTTTGGGGCCATAACTGGACATGACCCAAAGAACTAGCGAGATGATCAAAATGATTTTACCCGCTTCAAGCGTAAAAGTTTTGACTTTTTCCCAGACGGTTAACAGGACGTTTCGCATCATTGGTGCCCGGTATTCGGGTAGCTCCAACATTAAATAGCTTGTCTCGTCTGTCTTCAAGATCAACTTAAAGACAAAAGCTGCCAAAAAAGCAGCAGCAATACCCAATAGATATAGCAGCATAAAAGCCAATCCTTGCAAACCAATCAGACCACCAAAATAAGTAGTCGCAGGTACGGCAAAGGCAATGAGGGCGGTATATACCGGAATACGCGCCGAGCAACTGATGAAGGGCGTCACTAAAATGGTAATCAGCCGTTCTTTCCAATTCGAGATGGTGCGTGTACTCATGACGGCAGGAATGGCGCAAGCACCACCGGAGATTAAAGCCACAATCGATCGGCCGTTGAGGCCAAAGAATTGCATGATTCGGTCAAACATAAAGGCAGCCCTGGCCATATAGCCGATTTCTTCCAAGAGTGCAATCAGAAAGAACAGAATCGCAATCTGGGGTATAAATACCAAGATGCCACCAAGACCAGCAAGCAAGCCATCGGTCAATAAACTGGTAAGCCAGCCCTCAGGTAGATTGGTATTAAGCGTTTCTGTTAACCAACCAAAACCTCCTTCTATTAAATCTTGTGGGATGCCTGCCCAGGCAAAGATCGCCTGAAAAACCAGTAGCATCAGTAAAAAGAAAATAATGGGCCCAGCGATCCGGTGGGTAAGAATATTATCTAATTGCTCGGAGAGTTGATTTTTCCCCGATTCAAAAGTTTGGGTAGCGGATTGGACGATTGGTGTAAATCGATCATAACGCTGCATGGTTTCTCGAACCTGGAGTTTCAAGGGTTCAAATTGATGTTTGGAAACAATCGATTGGATGTTTGCTTTAGTCTGAGCTGAGAGATGTGGTAACCAGGTATAATGATGAGCTAAAACAAGTCTTTGGTAATCATTGAGTGTTGGCGCTACGGTAGCCAGCTCATTAGAGAGCTGAGCCTCCATTTTAGAAAATTGATAGCCCGGTTTTCCTGGGTGATTGATGCTTGTTTTGTCAAGTATTTCTCCAAGTTGCTCTTTGAGTTTGCTTACTCCTTTGTTGGTTCTTCCACTCACTCCAAGTACTGGAATGCCTAGTTTTTTGGATAGTTTTTCAATATCGATTTCCACTCTACCTTCATCCATCAGATCAATCATGTTCAGGGCGAGTACCACAGGCAAACCTAAGTCGATAATCTGATGGAGTAGCAATAGGTGCTTCTCTAACTTGGTGGCATCAGCAACGTAAAGAAAAGCATCAGGATAGTTGGTATCTGAAGGGTTGATAAAGGTCTGAACGACCAATCGTTCGTCAGCAGAAGTAGGATAGAAACTATAAGTGCCAGGGAAGTCAATAAGTTGGAAAGAGGACTTGTCGTTCAAGCGAACTTGTCCTACCTTTTTATCAACGGTGACTCCTGGAAAATTGCCCACTTTCTGCTGTAGGCCGGTAAGGATATTAAAGAGAGATGTCTTTCCACTGTTAGGATTGCCAACAAGTGCTACTTTCAAATTCGCTACTTTCTGCTCCACTAAGTTGTTGTCTTATTTCAAAAGAATCGAACGTGCTTCGATCTGTCTGAGTGCAATGAACAAATTATCTACCTTGATGTAACAGCCGCCGCCGAAAGGAGCTTTACGAATCATAGTGACTTTAGAATCAGGTAGAATACCCATTGCCATTAATCTGCTAGCCATGTTCTCATTGGAAATAGAGGAGATGATTCCCTGATCACCTTTTTTTAAGGTGCTAAGATTGAAACTACCTTTTATTACTGCAACCACTTTATTTGGATTTAATCTAATTAAGGTAGCACTAATTTAACACCTTTTGATGTGCGAGGGCAGCAAAAAGTACAATTAATGGGCATTTTACCTAATTGTGACCATTTTTATACCTAACGTTAGGTATAAAAATTCCTGATTTATACAAAACGCGCCCATCGAAAATCATCGATGGGCGCGATATTGATTTGTATAAACCTTACTTATTTATTTTTACTTGGTGCAGCTTGGCCTTCAATCCAAGGTGCGCCGGCAGCCTGTAGCGGCTTTTCTAAATCTGTAATTTGGCTATTGACCGCTTCAATCTTGCCTTGTAGACTAGCAAGCTCATCTTGGGCAATCTTCAAGCTATTGCGATGGGTTTTCGTTGGACCATAGGTCGTATTCATACCACGGAAGGCAACGGACATCCTAGAGCCAATCGTAGGGTTGTTGCGCTCGCCAACCGTACTTTTTGACTCATTGCCATTCATCTGCTCTTCGATTTGATACAAATCCTGCATCACTGTATAGAGCTGCTCATTCAAGCGAGGATTGTCTGCATCGGATCTACTCAGCGCCGTTTGCATAGCTTTTACTTTATCCATGCATTGATCCATCATCACATTGACGGCACTATAAGATTGCAAGAAATCTTCCATTTCTTCTCTAAATGCCATGATAGACTGTGGGGCTTGTTCGGGTAAAGCTCCTTTGCGTAGACGTTCGACTTCAAAACTTAGCGGATCGGTGAGAGGAGTGATTTTACCATCGACCTCTTTAGAAATAGCAACCGTATAGGTTCCAGGCATCGCCATAAATCCTCTACCAAACCAACCTCTAGAAGATTGTCCTAGACGAATCCCATTTTTGCCATTATACCTGAAATCCCAAGATACGCGGTGCATACCTTTCGAGCTAGGTCCTGTCATCCTTCTGACGACTTTGCCACTTTGGTCCTTGATAGTCAACCAAAGTTTTGGTTTAGGTTGTCTACGCTCGGCTTCTAGTTCCTCCCAGCTAGGAAAAGATAAGTCCTCGGCCTTCTTTTCTGCTTTCATACGCTCAGATTTTTTAGTACTTAAACCTTCAGATAGGTAGTAAGTGAAGGTTGCACCATAATCCGGATTAGGAGCCGAATAATAAGCTGCTCCCTGCGAGCTAACCAATGAACGTTGTAGGTACCATTTTGCAGGTTTTACCGAAAATAGCGTTGCTTCTTGCTCTTTGATTTCGGGTTTAACCTCCCGAAGTGGCGCATAATTATCCAATACAAAGAAACTACGACCAAAAGAAGCACCAACTAAATCATTCTCCCTTTTCTGAATGACAATATCTTTAAAAGGTATAGTTGGAGAGCCTTTGAGCTTCGACCAAAATGCTCCACCATCAAGAGTGAAATAAATGCCAAACTCCGTCGCTGCAAATAGTAAGTTGGGATCAACATGATCTTGTACAACTCTCCAAATCAAGTGGCGATCCGGAATATTTCCTGTGATAGATTTCCAAGATTTTCCTTGGTCTGTACTCTTTAGTAAATAAGGTTGGAAGTCTCCATATTTGTGATTGTCCATGGCTACATAGACTGTGTTCGCATCGTGTAAGTCAGCCTTGATATCATTGATGAAAGCAGTAGCGGGCACGCCAGGCATGCTACCTGTTTCGACTTTGCGCCAATCTTGGCCACCATTTGCAGTAACCTGCACGATGCCATCGTCGGTACCTGCATATAATAAGCCTGCTTGTAAGGGAGATTCACTCAAAGAAGTGATGGTATTGTAGACGGACATAGCGTTAAAATCCCACTGTGCATCCCAGCTCCATTTCTGGCCAAGAATAGGCATTTGCATTCTATCTTCGTTGCGGGTAAGGTCACTAGAAATAGCGGTCCAGCTATCACCTCTATCTTCCGATCTCCATACTCGCTGACTAGCAAAATACAAGCGATTAGGCGCATGTGGACTCACCAAAATAGGCGCATCCCAATTGAATCTTTCAGGGCCTTCACCTGGACCAGCTTGAGGTTGAATATAAACTTGTTCGCCCGTTATCTGGTCAATCCTATGGATGCCACCCTGTTGTGTTTCAGCATAGGTGATATTGGGATTCCCTGGCTCGGTGGCTGATTGATGCCCATCGGCACCTAGCGTTTTCCACCAGTCTGCGTTTCTAATACCATCGCGGGCATCGGTTTGAGAGGGCCCACCGTGTGAACCATTATCTTGAGTACCGCCGTAGATATAATAAAAGGGTTCAGAATCATCGACGGCTACTTTGTAGTATTGGGTAATGGGCATATTGTCCATGAAGCGCCAATTTTGGGCACCATCAAAGCTCTCGTATAATCCACCATCAGTACCGATCAATAAATAATCAGGGTCATCGGCACGGAAGGCAATCGCATGATTGTCGGAGTGCTTGCCACGTTCGGATAATCTACGGAAGTTTTTACCACCGTTATCAGAAATTTGAATCCGAACATCCATCAGATAGATGCGATCAAAGTTATGAGGGCAAGCGTAAAGTTCTTGGTAATAATGAGGTCCGGTAGCACCAGATACCGCATCTGACATTTTCTTCCAGCTAGAGCCGCGGTCACTAGAGCGATAAACACCACCACTTGCACGATCCAACTCAATAGCGGCGTAGACGATATCAGGTTGTTGTGGAGAAATGGCGATACCGATTTTACCCATATTGGAGCGAGGAAGCCCCGTTTTTAATTTCGTCCAAGTCGCTCCACCGTCGGTACTTCTATGGATGCCCGATCCGGGTCCACCACCCATATAGGCGGCTACCGTACGGTGTCTGTCCCAAGTGGCGGCATACATTAAATCTGGATTGCGAGGATCAATGGCAATATCCGTCACACCAGTCCATTCTTCATTGCCTAAAGTTTTGGTCCATGTTTTACCACCGTCAGCGGTTTTATAAAGACCACGTTCTCCACCTTTACTCCAAAGTGGTCCTTGGGCAGCGACCCAAACAACATCAGAATTTTCAGGGTGAACGATAACTTCAGAAATATGCTCTGAGTCTTTTAGACCAACATTTTTCCAGGTACTACCACCATCGGTACTTTTGTACAAACCATCACCAAATCCTACGTGGCGGCCTCCGACATTTTCGCCAGTACCGACCCAGATAATACTCGGATCGCTGGCATCTATAGTGATACAACCAGTTGAGTAAGAAGCTTGTTTGTCAAAAATAGGTTTCCAGGTGACCCCAGCATTCTCTGTTTTCCAAACACCACCTGAACCTATGGCGACGTACCATACGTTGTCATTGTTGGGATGGATAGCGATGTCGGCAATTCTACCAGAGGTAAAGGCAGGGCCCACATTTCTAAGCTTCATTGCTGAAAAATCAATATCAGCATAGGGTGATTTGCTTTTTTCTTTTTGTGCTGCTAAGTCGCTGAAAGCAAAAATGGCGAGGCACAGTAAAAGACGAATTCGAATCATATCAATCATTTTAGGTTAGATAACTTCTCTATTCTATCTATATTAGGCTTCGCAAAAAGAATGGCCAAATAAAATTGCCGAATGGCAGGAGAGCGCCAATCAATAACAGGGCTTACTTGTTGAGTTAAAGATTAGGAAGATGCTGTAGCCTTCCCTCACTCAGCCATGATTGAAAGATTGAAAATTAATGCAACCTATGGAGTTTGAACTTAAGCAAATTGTTATTCACGAACTGATTAAAGAAGCAGATAGCGCGGAGGCACAACTATTTCTCAGCGATGAAGCCATGCCGATCGATGAACGTAGCCTATCTCTCATTGAGCAACTCAATCTCACTTTCGAGCAGAAATCAGATACGCTACAAGGCTATCTAAGCAGTCCTGAAGATGCTTTGTTTCCTGGCTATTTCCAAGAGCTAGCGGAGCAGACCTTTGAGGATGCCGCCTTTCTGAAATTTTCAAAAGAAACGATGCAGGCTCTTCAGCTCAGCCTACAGGGCGTGACGGGAGCAAAAGGAGGCTATCTGGTCTATAGTTTATACAAATTCTTTGGCAATGATTTCTTTGCCATTTTTCTGATTAGAGATACCGCAGGTATTATTTTTAGAAAAGAAGATGTGGCTACCCGTTTTTCTATTGATGATGTGACCTACCTGGATACCGAGAAATTAGCGATGGCAGGGCGTATTAATATTACTCATTTTAATGCAGGAAATCAACGCTGCCTAGAGTTGATCAAATATGCTAAAAGCCAGAAGAGTATTTCAGAATATTTTCAGAATTGGATAGGACTTGATCGTCCTGAAAGCAGTAAAGCTTTAACACACAATTTTCTGGAAGTCATCAATGAATTGCCTCTACCTCTGAAAGAAGACTCTAACGAGAAAATGGAAGAGGCTGAATTTAGATCAGAAGTGCTCAATTTTGCGATGAAGAACCCACACAAAACTATTAGTATTGAGCAGTTTGATAAAACCTTCTATGGCGACAGTGGCACCACTCAAAAGGTAATTGAGGAGCAGGGAGTAGAGCTAGAAGATACTTTCCGTTTTGACCAAGGTGCTATGAAAAATTACTACCATTATCGAGCGAGTGCAGATGGTTTATCCTTATCCTTCAACCATTCTCACTATAAAAAGCATCAAATAGAGATAGAAGACAATAAGCTTATCATTCGCTCCGAAGCTTTGGTGCAGAAGATTCTGGCGCAATTGGAGGAGTATTTGTGATCTGGAGCTTTGGGGTTCTGGAGTGAATGTAGGAGAAGTGATTAGTGGCTTAGTGGCTATTTTGGATGAATTAGAGTTTAGGATGAATATTTAAACAGACTTTTTTAAAAATATAAATGGGATTGAAAGATGAAGGCACTCACATTTCAAGGTAGAGAGCAAATTCGATATGAAGAAGTTGCTGATCCGCAGATATTACAAGCAACAGATGTAATAGTAGAAGTGAGTGCTTGTGCGATTTGTGGCTCGGATTTACACCCTTACTACGAAAGAGAAAAAGGGCTAGATCACGGTTGTGTGATGGGCCATGAATTTACGGGAACAGTAGTAGAGATAGGCGATGATATCCGCTATATGGGGAAAGGAAGTAAAGTGATCAGTGCCTTTACGGCTTCTTGTGGCGCTTGCTACTATTGTAAGCGAGGCCTTGCCAGTAGATGTCTACATAGCCAACTATTTGGTTGGCGAGCGCAGCAACAAGGGCTACACGGTGGCCAAGCTCAATATATAAGAGTACCAATGGCCAACCATACGTTGTTTAGGAAGCCGGAGGAAATGACAGACGAGCTGGCAATTCTATTAGGAGATGTGCTGTCTACTGGTTTCTTTAGTATCGCGCAATCTAGAATGATGCCAGGACAGATACCCGTAATTCTGGGATGTGGACCAGTGGGACTCATGGCCATTTGGGCAGCTAAGGTCCAGGGCGCAGAAAAAATATATGCGGTAGACCGCATTCCCTCTAGGTTGAAGCTAGCAGAGGCTTGGGGAGCCATACCAATCAACTATGAAACACAGAATGTAGTAGAGATTATCAAGGAAGGAACCGACGGTAGAGGTGCAGACGTAGCGATTGAGGCTGTAGGTAGTGGAGCTGCTACGAGAACAGCCTTTGAACTCATTCGGCCGGGAGGTGCGATCTCTGCTGTAGGGGTGAATACAGATACAAAGATGGCCTTTGATCCGGTAGAAGCTTATGACAAAAATATAAGCTATCACATAGGGCGCTGTCCTGCTCGATTTTATATCAAAGAACTTATGGAAGCGGCTTTAAGGGATCAAAACCAACTGATCCAAGTGTTCTCTCATCAGATGTCTTTAGCAGATGGGGTAGAGGGCTATAGAATATTTGCCAATAAATTGGAGGATTGTACGAAGGTGCTACTAAGGCCTTAACTCGAGTTTTGGTGGATGAACTTGACTTCTATCGTACCGAAAGATTAGCAAGAAACGGATAGATCAATACCCAGATACTATGAAATACCTATACACCTTTCTTTTTGCCATAGCTGTCGTGGCAACTTATGGTCAAAAAACAACTTCCACAGATACGATAGTGCCCTCCAAAATCCAGGTGTGTCTTATGCTAGATTTGAGTGGTTCTATGCACTATCCAGCCTTACACACGTATCCGCTGTTGCACATTTCTCAACTGACGTACAATCTCTGGTTTTGGAGAATGACTGGCGAATAGGTTGCCTCCTTTCTTATCATCTACCACTTCTATATTCAGCTCATTAGCAAACTTTTTGGCTAGGTCTCCCATTAGTTTGGCGTATTCCAAACTTTTGCCCATACCAAGGAAAAGGTCAATGATGCCCGTCCGAATCAACTCTGCTCGATCTATTTGCAGTAACATCTGGCGTTGGGTTTTTCCTTTGATTTCTTTGCCAATTTTCTCCAACTCCCGTTTTAGCTTTTCAGGAGAGTAGCCCAGAATACTAGCGCGGTATTTCCACCAATTGGCGGCAGATCCACCATTTCGGCGCTCATAGATTTGCAAATGGCGTTTTTCACTCGCCTCCTGACAAGACATCATGCTCATCGCTTTGGTGAGGTCTAGCACTGTTTCGATTTGCTCTTTAGTCAATTGATCGGTCCCTTCCTCTTCTCGCTCTACTTCTAATAGGTAGCGTGCGTATTTTTGTTTGACTTTTGATTTGGAGGATAAGGTGATCAACTTAGCCACCTCAACAGAGAGGTAGAAGTCTTTGAAAATAGGATTATCCTTGAATTTGCGCGGAGCATAGTCCCGCATCTTCACAGGCTTACGAATTCCATCACGAAACTGATAGATCTCATCTAGCCATTTACGGATGTTCATACTATAGTGATGATCGGCTAGCTGAAGCACGGCGTGTAGGTTGCTAGCCGTGACGACTTTGGTTCCTTTGCTACTGGTCAAAACTTGTAAATCCATATCTTCGATGTTTTGTTGTAACAAATATATACAAAATGTTTTAAATAAACAAATAATTTGTTTTTTTATGTTTTAAAACAAAAATAGGGCAGGTTTGGGAGGCTTGTTTGTTTAGGCGTTGAAATGTTTAGTTTATGGTGTTGTGAGCTCATTGACGCATTCATTCTTTCTCAAAACTGAAGATCCGTGACCAGTCGATAAGCTATATTGTCTCGCTCCCTTGATCGATGATAGGGGCCATAGCGATAAAAGACCGCTCCTCCAAAAGTCAGGTAGGCAAAATTGACATAAGGTATACGAATCAAATGCTCCATTCCTAAAGAAGAGATGTAGGAACTGATCTGATAAAAACTCGTAAAGGTCCATGGTTTGGAAGGCATTCCTCAACCAAAAATCTTGACCATTGACGCCTACTCCACTACTCACAAAAAGTAGATTGTAAGGAAGTCTACCATCGATGAGAATCCGCTTAGATTCAAAACCCACGAAACTACAGCTCAAGGACTGGATCGGGACTGAACTTGCAATAGAGAAGCTGCCATTAATATCGGTAGTTGTTCCTAAATAGGGATTGTTATCAGCAATGATATTTACAAAAGCAAGTGGATAACCAAGTGTGTCCACAACTTGGCCACGGATAGTATCTTGAGCATGTATCTGACATAAGCTCAATAGCAAGAGTACTATTAAGAAGGTCCTTAAGTAGGTCATAATTAATAAGGTAAAGCAGACTTAAATAATAGGACTATGATTGGTGAGCTACACCACCTATTAACGTGATCGTAGGGCGATCGGTATGTGTTAACATTTTTGAATGATATGCTAATAGAAGGTGCGGGGTACTAAATTTCTCATTAATTTTAGGATAAACAAAACCCAATTCCCATGAAGAACATCACCATTTTAGTCTTTATATGTTGCCTGTTTTGGGGCAAGCCGACTTTAGCAGCCGAGTCTTGTCGATGTGGAACAGTAAGCATTTTTTGTCATGCTCAAGATGCAGCCAGGGAGTCCCCCTTGGTACTTATTAAAATAGACAGTCAAAAAACTGAGGGTTGGCAGGTATTCTATCATGCTACGGTAATTTCACATTTATTAGGAGATACTACCAGCCAGGCAATTAGAATAGAAAATGGAAATGGTGGAAATTGCACTCAGCGCTTCAATCTAAATGCCGACGACACCCTTTTAGTACGATTAACATCTTGGCATGATGGCGGGTATGTCATAGCAGAGTGTACACGAGACTATCTTTACGTACGCAATGATACCTTGGTCGGACCTATTTATAGGAATGGGGATCGAATTGCCTTGAATGACTTTTTACAAAACCTACAATATTGTATTGACACTCGACCGAACTTTGTTATCCGAGGTAGTATCTTTGCACCTTTTGCGTCTAATCCGGCAGTAGACTTAGCCATTCAGGTTAATGGGAGGACTCAAAAAGGTGGGTTTGGACTCAGTTTTTCCAGGCCTATGCCAGGAGATACTTTCTCCTTTCACTTAGAGAAAACAGACGAGCATTTAAGAGGTGTCACCTCCTTTGATCTTTTGTATTTACAGTATTATATACTTGGAAGGCTGCCCATCAACAGTCCCTATGCCAAGTTAGCCGCTGATGTCGATGGGTCTGGGCATATTTCTACTCGGGACTTACTGCTGCTACGTGCCATAATACTTGGTCGGTTAGCATCTTTTCCAAAAGATAATTGGATATTTATTCCCAATGGACTACCCTATGAGCCGGATAAGTTTCCGAATCGAGATGAAATCCCAAACGAGTTCATCGTGCCTTATTTAGGTAGTTATCCTAGGAAATTCATTGTAGTGAAAGTTGGAGATATAAATGGGGATTTTTAACCTTACTATAAGGTCATCTACTACAAGCAGCCACCCCCTTTGGGGAGCCAATTAAGCGCAATAGAGAAATTATATTTATTTAGCAGTATATTCAACCGTTCAATTGAGCTATACTGTTTTTAGATTAAACTACACTGAGCAATGCACCTTCGGACGATTATTAAAAACTGTATCCTACTGGTACTCCTGAGTTTTGTGAGTGCCTGTAGTACTACGCGCAAACCTTTCTATCTCAATCCAAATGATGCACAAGTAATAGATCGAGACAAGAAAGATGCTTACGGTAAGGAAAGTCCTTTAATCCACAGTCTCTACCTGATCGGAGATACCGGTGACCCAGATAAGGGCACCGCCAACCCAGTATTGACTGCCTTAGAGCAACAACTCGATGTGGCTTCTGAAGAGAGTAGCCTCGTTTTCCTAGGGAACCAAGTTTATCACCAAGGTTTGCCCAAAAAACAAGATAATGACCGACAGTTGGCAGAAGTCCTGCTGCAAGAACAACTGGATATCTTATCTGATTATAAAGGGAATAGCTACTTTATTAGTGGACAAAAAGATTGGAATAATGGCCGCGAAGGTGGCCTCAAAGCTGTGCGTAGGCAAGAAGATTATATTGAGTCTTATTTCGAGGGGCGTGACAATATCAAAATGTATCCTGGCAAGGGTTGTGCCGATCCCAAAGTGGTAAAAGTAGATAAAGACTTGGTTTTTCTCTTTCTCAATACGCAGTGGTGGATCCAAAACTGGTCCAACGAAAAAGGGATTAATGAGGGCTGTGATATCCAGTCTAGATATGATTTATTACAAAGCATCCAGGAAGAGTTTGTCAAATATAAAAATGACCAGATCGTCGTATTTATGCACCATCCCATTGTTTCGAATGGCGTGCACGATGGGCATTTTTCATTACAGCACCATATCTTCCCTTTCAAAGAGTCGGACAATATCAATATTCCCATGCCAGTTGTGGGCTCTTTTGTTAGCTTGTATCGGAATATAACAGGAGGTAAGCAAGATCTTAGAAATGCCCACTACCAAGAGTTGATGATGGGCATTGATCAACTCGCCAAAAGTCTGAGAGTCAATGTCGTTTTTGCGGCGGCTCATGACAAAGGTTTGCAGCACTTCGATACAGATCGTATACAGTATATTATCAGTGGTGGGGGCTCCAAAACCAATCGTACTGTCAAAGGAAATGGGGCGAGCTTTACCCAGCAGGCCAAAGGCTTCGCTCGTATTGATTTCTATAAAAACATGGAAGCTTGGCTCTATTTTTATAGTGTCGATGAACTGGGGAAAGCCCAACAAATTTATCAAAAGCAAATCCGTGCACCCAAACCAGGGACAGTAGAGGAAATGGTCGTCTTTCCACCAGTTTCTAAAACTGATACGACCCTTGCTGCTAGTGAAGAATTTGCAGCATCTAAAGGAAAAGAATTTTGGCTCGGTGAGCAATACCGAGATATTTGGAGTACGCCGGTCAAAGCACCTATCATCGATTTAGAAAATCAATTTGGTGGTCTAGTTCCCATTAAAAAAGGTGGTGGTATGGCCTCTAATTCGCTCCGCATGGAGACGGAGAGTGGTCGACAATACATCCTAAGATCCATCAAAAAAGATTATCGCAAATTGGTTCCTTCTGATTTTACAAATCTGAAAATCATCGATCTGATGAAGGACCAGAATAGTGCCAGCCATCCTTATGGAGCTATTGTACTGCCGCCATTAAGCGAAGCAGCAGGGATTTATTATACCCAACCCAAGCTGGTTTATCTCCAACATCAACGGGGCCTTTTAAACTATAATAGCCTTTTCCCCGAAGAGCTTTATCTACTCGAAGAAAGACCAGACGATGATCATTGGACGGAAGCTGCTAATTTCGGAAATGCAGAAGAGATTATTGGATATACAGATTTATTAGAAATTCTTAGGGAAAAGAAAAGCCATCTCGTAGATCAACATTGGGTGGCTAAAAGTCGACTTTTTGATCTACTTGTACACGATTGGGATCGACACGATGACCAGTGGCGTTGGGCGGTCTTCGAAGAGGAAGATCAAACGGTCTATCGCCCGATCCCCAGAGATAGAGATCAGGTGTTTTATAAATTTAAAGGAGCACTACCAACTTATGTCGCATGGTTTTTTGTCAAAAAATTCAAGACGATGAAAGCCGACCTCAAGGATGTGAAAAACCAATCCTTTAATGCGCGGCACTTTGATCGCTACTTCTTGAATGATTTGGAATGGGAAGAATGGGTACCCATCATTGAGGAGATGCAAAAAAATATTACCGATGAGGTGATTGATGCAGCCATGCAAACGTTCCCAAAAGAAACCCTAGGAAAAGACGAAATTGAGATTGCTCGCCTCCTTAAATCGCGTCGTGATCGTCTCCTGAAAATTGGAAAGCGCCTCTATGATTATATTAATCTGGAAGTTGATATCCCAGGTACTGACAACGATGATGAATTCGAGATCGAGACCTATCAAGATGGTAGTGTCAGGGTGCAGGTATTTGTCAAGCGAAAGGAGAAAAAAGACTTCCTTCGGTTTGATCGAACCTTTTACCCAAAGGAGACGAGAGAAATACGCCTCTTTGGACTTCGTGGAGAAGACGAGTTCGACCTGAAAGGAGAAAAAAATTCCAAAATACGAATTCGCATTATCGGAGGAGAAGATGAAGATGAGGTAGAGCAAAAAGATAATAGCCGTAAAGCTTTGGTATATGACCAGATCGGTGGAATGAAATTCGAAGGAAAGGGTTTGGTAGATCACACCTCTTTGGATATTGAAGTAAACGACTACGATCGTACCAGTTTCAAATATAATACGAGTACGTATTTTCCATTTTTTGGATGGACTAGAGATGATGGCTTATGGCTTGGAGGCTCTACTACACAAATTATCAACCGCTGGCGGAGAGTGCCTTATGCTGCTAAGCATACCTTTTATGGTAGGATCGCTCCTGGGAGCCAAAATGCCTATCAAGTCGGTTATGAAGGTCATTTTCCGGATTTGATTGGTAGGGTAGATTTTGCACCAACGGGGCAGGTGGATTTTCCTCAATATGAAAATTTCTTTGGCATAGGTAATGAAACCGAAAATCCCCTCTTAGATATCCAATACAATTGGGTGCGAATGGGCTCGGTGGTGCTTTCTCCGCTATTGAAAATTAGTAGTAAAAATGGTAACCGATTATTAGAGTTGGGGCCTACTTTTGAGTCTCATCGTGTGCGTTTAACGGAGGGTCGTGTATCGGTTGACGAGGCCCTAGGGTTTAGTGAAGAGGAGTTGCGCCGCCGCAATTATGCAGGTTTGCGGATCAATGCACAAGAAGGATTTAAAGACGATCCGGTTTTTACTACTTACGGATTTCAAGGGCAGACTAGCTTTTCCTATCTCAATGAGTGGTCAAAAGGGGAAGAAGTTATTGCATTTGAGACATCAATACAAACTTATTTCCCACTGAGCCGCAGTCCACAAATTGTGCTAGCGAATAGCGTCGGTTATAAAAGAGTATGGGGTGATCCACAGTTCTATCAGTACGTGGATTTGGGCAACTTTACGGGCTTGAGAGGTTTTAGAAATGAGCGTTTTAGAGGAGAGCAGGCTTTTTATCATAACATTGATCTGCGCGCTTATTTATTCAAATGGAATAATAACATTCTGCCGATGGATATTGGCCTATTAGGGGGCTATGATTATGGTCGAGTATGGGTAGAAAATGAGGACTCTGATACTTGGCACAATAGCTATACCGTAGGTTTGTGGATGAATGTTTTGGGTGCTGCGGTCATTCAACCTTATTATTCCTTCACAGAGGAATTAGATCTGTTTAGTTTTAAAATTGGGTTTAACTTTTGATAAGCCGTTTGAAGGCCTTCATTTGTTTGACCATCCAGGGCAAACGATCTTGGTAGAATTCAAAATAAGGCTCTGCTTGGGCGCCAAAACTTTGGAAAAAGGTGGCTACTCCTGGTAGCTCAGATCCTTCAAAATCAAAAAGAAGGTCCTGTGCTGCATGGATTTGAATGACTTGATCAAGGAGAAAATGCATGGCATAATGCTGCCTACCAGCTGCGTTGGAAGCTCCAAATACATTGATAATGCGTTGATTGGTTATTAAGAAAATACCGGTGGCGTCTACTTCTGCCTCTGCGTTTTGGACCTGATAGATGCAAGCCATTTTTCGTTTCATCATTTGGTCGAAAAGCCGCTCTAAAATTTGGTAATCTTTGGTCGAAAGTCCCGCTTTTTGGCCAATATGTTCCTGGTAATATCGAATCAGGAAACCAAGATCTTGGGCCTCCTGAATTTGGTAATGATTACCCGCTTTTTTTAATCGTTTACGGAGGCTTTTGTTGTAGTTGGCCTGGAGCTCGGTATAGGGCCTGTCCAGTGGTAAGATAAGATTAGTCCGTTGGCGACCAGGCCATTCCTGTTTTGTTGCCAAAGGCATCGGAGGCAAGGCCACCGAAAACTGGATCAATCGAAACGAAGTCGGTATCGCTTTCCAAAACTGCCAAAGTAGGGCAGTATCTACTTGAGGACCAATGACACCCAATTGCTGGGATAAAGGCGGTTGATAAATCTGTTGTATTCCAAATAGCTTACGATTCCTGGGAAGAGGCATAAAATAGGCTCCATCTGTACTCACCAAAGCCGACCAATTCCCTTGGCAAACAATATCTAAATACCAGGTATAGGCATAAGGAAGGCCATCGGCATATTGCTCTACCCATTCGTTCCAACGGTCATCATCAATTTCAGACCTCCTGCGGTAAACTAGATTTCGAATCATCGTCTATGTGCTTTGCTATTTGCTACGTATTATGTGCTAAGTGCTATGTTAATGAGACCCGATGCTTGGCTATGTGTAAGGTGTCAAAGGCCAAGTGTCAAGTTAATGAGACCCGATGCTTCAGCAGCCTTGGTCGAATTAATCCTGAAGCAACGCTAGTTGATATGGGGATGTCAAGTGCTATATAATTTACCCATTGCCTCATTCCCTCAGAAACACTTTCGAATCACCATCAAGCCATCTCGAATAGGGAGTAGGACATTTTCTACGCGTTCATCTGCTTGGATACGTTGGTTGAAATCATGTAGGAGTTGGGTATCGGCATCGTAGCGATCTGGGGCTTTTAGCACTTTCCCGCTCCAAAGGATATTATCAGCTAAGATAATGCCGCCTGGATTGACTTTATCAATAATGAGGTCATAGTGTAAGGGGTAATCTCGTTTCCCAGCATCAATAAACACCAAGTCAAAATTGTCTTCCAGAGATGGGATGACCTCCTCAGCCCGTCCGGTTATTGCGTTGATGGCCTCTTCGAGGCCTGCTTTCTTTTTGTATTTATGAATAAAGTAGGCCAATTCTTTATTGGCTTCAATGGTGACCAATTGGCCACCTGGTGCAAGCCCTTCTGCCAAACATAAGGCCGCATAGCCTGTGAAGGTACCTATTTCGAGGATGTGTTTAGGTTGATGGAGTTTGCTAATCATACTCAAAATGCGGCCTTGCAGCAGACCGCTGAGCATTTGGGGTGCTAGGGTTTTGAGATGGGTTTCTCTTTCCAACTCGTGGAGAAGTTGGCTGTGAGGCGTGCTATGAGCCTCGCAATAATCAAGGAGTGTTCGTTCGAGAGGGAGCGCCATGACCTTCTTGTTTAATGATTGAACGGCATATTAATGATTTTGCTTGATTTTTAAGGTAAAAACATAGGCCATACTTATCTTTATCCAAAGTTCTTATTAAGAAGTTGTCTAAGGTTTTCTGTTGAAGGCGAGAAAACAGTATTTTGAGGCTATTCGAGGCAAAAAACGCAAGCTATGCATCGCATAGATGTCCCGGATTCACTCCGGGATTAACAAAGGATAGCCTCAAAAGATATTTTTGATAGCCCAGCAAGGAAATTTTAAACAGCTACTAAATGAATCAAATTGATATTCAACTACTAGATACACCGCTCGATGTTCAATGGTGCAATGATTATGTAACTAATGATTCCTCTGGAGGTATCAGCATCTTTGTTGGAACGGTCCGCAATCAAACGAAAGGGAAACCTGTACTACGTCTAGATTTCGAGGCTTATGGCCCGATGGCAGTATCTGAAATGCGCAAGATCGCCGAACAAGTAGCTGCTCGCTGGGATGCTCCGTATGTTTGTATCCATCATAGAGTTGGGACTTTAGAAATCGGAGATATTGCCGTCATTATAGCAGTCGCTACACCTCACCGCAAAGCCGCCTTCGAAGCTTGCCAATTTGCCATAGATACACTCAAAGAAACCGTCCCCATCTGGAAAAAAGAAATTTTTGAAGATGGAGAAGTTTGGGTTGCCGCACACCCGTAATTGCGGATAGAGAGAATGATGCCTACCTACGCAAAGGACCCAAACCCCAAACTCCTCCAACCTACAACAATTAGGCGAAAGATGCATTTAGTTGAAAAACAATCTACCGATGCTTTCTTTGCTACTCTTCTTGCATTTAGCGTATACTGACTTGGGCGATCCTTTGGTGATAGATTTTGGAAAGAAAAATACTGGTGCAGATTGGCTAGTGATCAACGATGGTGTGATGGGAGGCTTATCTCGCGGACAAGCCTATCTAGATGATGAGGCTATTCGATTTGAGGGAGAAATCTCTTTAGAGAATAATGGTGGGTTTTCTTCTTTGAGAAGTCGCTTTCAGAATATGGATTTATCTGCTTATGAGAAGGTAGAAATTCGATATCAACTCGAGGGACAAGCTTTTGCTTTCGTAATGGAAACGGATCAACGCTGGTATATGCCCAATTATAAAAAACAGCTTCCACCAACCGAGGGCGACTGGGCTACTGTAGAGATCGATTTGCTGAAGATGAAGGCCTACCGCATTGGTCGCCCCTTGGATCGCTATCTTCAAGCTGGTGATTTAGAGGATATTATCCGGCTAGGATTTATCTCTGATGGGAAGCAAGCTGGTGACTTTTTGATGCAAATCGATTATGTCAAATTCCTTAGTGGAGAGGCTGAATAGCGTTTGATTTCATAGAAATGACACAAAAATCATCATCTACATACTGGATTCCTCTTTTTAAAGCGCTATTTTTACAGCCAGTTTAAAGAGGACTTACACATCGCCCCATTTTATACTTTATTACATTAACTAATGACTCGCCTCTGTCTGAAAACCAAATTGGATTATGAATAAAATTGCAACTGTAAAATTCAATCGACAAGATCGTCCTGAATTTGTAAGAGAACTTAGAAGCCGCGTAAATAAATACTTCAAAGAAAAAGGTATCTCTAAACATGCCAATGGTCGTATGGTATTCAAAACCATCTTCATGGTGAGTTTATACTTTATTCCTTGGTTGTTGATGATCACTGGAGTAGTAGAATCCTTAACTTCTGTATTATTGATGTGGACCTTAATGGGCCTAGGTATGTCAGGTATCGGTTTATCCATTATGCACGATGCCAATCATGGAGCCTACTCTCAGAATAAATATGTCAATAAAGCCCTCGGCTTATTGGTTAATGCTTTAGGTGGATATCATGTCAATTGGCGTATTCAGCATAATGTATTGCACCACTCTTATACCAATATTGATCACTTCGATGAGGATATTGAGAATAGTGTGATGAGAATGTCGCCCCACCAGGATGTCAAGAAAATCTATAAGTACCAATTCTTGTATGCACCTGTCTTATACGGAATCATGACTTTGTATTGGTTGATCGGTAAAGACTTTCAAGGATTGAAGCGCTACAAGGAGAAAAATCTGCTCGAAGGGCAAGGACTCACTTATGGTAAAGCTATGGCAGAAATGGTGAGCTACAAGCTGCTGTACGTGGTTTTATTCATCGTACTACCTTTCTTATTGGTAGACTTGCCTTGGTGGCAAATGGCTTTAGGCTTTATATTGATGCATTTTATTTGTGGTTTATTCCTAGCTTTGATCTTTCAACCTGCTCACGTAATCGAAGAGACAGACTTCTTCGCAGTAGATGAAGAAGGAAGTGTTGAAAATAACTGGGCAATACACCAACTTAAAACTACTGCCAATTTTGCCAATGGAAGTACATTCTTTTCTTGGTTCGTTGGTGGTTTGAACTTCCAAATCGAGCACCACTTGTTTCCCAATATTTGCCATGTTCACTACAAAAGTATTTCTAAAATAGTAAAGGAAACTGCTCAAGAATTTGGTCTGCCTTATCATCAACACAGAACTTTTGTTGGAGCAGTGGCTAGCCATTTTCGTTTATTATACCTCCTCGGTTCAGGTAAGCATGATCAGCAAATCATGGGACAAGCCTAAGACCTAGAAATGCAACGGGTGAATGATTTAATGTGTATTAACTCATTCACCCATTGAAGCATTGACAATTACTCATTCAATCATTGACGCATCCATGCACCAACTCGTGCTTTGGCTTGCCATTGATAGGTTCGGGAGCCTTCCTGTACACCTTTCTCCTGGCATATTGCTGCTAGAGTGAAAGATTCATCTTCTAGACTAATACTATTGTCTAGTTGGCCTTTATGTAGTTTTTCATAGATATCATAGTCTACCGAAGTTCGAGCTTCTAGTCTGGTTTGGAGTTGAAAACGTTCGACAATGCTTTTCCAATCTTTTTGTACTTCTCCTTCGAAGACCTTTGCTTTGGAACCACTACCATAACCGAAGAATCCAAAGTGGCTGCCCGACAGGTCTGTATCATCTTTTAGATCTAGCTCCAAGGTGCTCATAAGAGAAAGGAACAGAGAAGAAGTATAGAGGTTGCCCATATGAGAGGAAGCCCACTCTCCTTTAGCTATTTTTTCTTTTACAAAAGTGCGGTATCGATCTGTTTTACTGATCGCTCTTAAAAACTTGCCATAGGCTTTTTTATATTCTTCTGGCGTATCGAAAGCGGATTGCTCAGGAAACTCTAAACCCAGCTCTGCTTGTAACAAACTCCAATCGCCTCTTTTCTGCGCTTCTTTAAAAAAGACTTCCGAAAACATCCGCCTTGCTTGAAAAGCATAGGGCAAATGAAAGACCAGTCTTCTCCAATTATCTGTTACAGGTTCTTTTGCTGTATAATTGGCTTGTTCCCCGAAGTGGGCCAGCGCTTCACCAATGCGTTCCTGGTAGCAATCATTGGAATACGGGCCATCAAAAACAGGGGTTTCTTTATGGATAGAGATACTCTCTTCTAATGTATTCAGTATACTATCGGCGCCGCTACTTTGAAGCTTTTGTACAAGTTCGTCCACCGACACACTAGCATCTGCTAATTTTAAAACTTCTGCGATCAAGTCGGCCTTGGTAAGCTTTCTGAGCGGTTTGAAAAAATCGTGTACGCCACGCGTAGCTGTACCCCAATGCTCAGAGATGGCTAGTAATCTTGGATTGTCCTTAATCAGTAGGGCCACTGCACCAGCACCTTGGGTGTACTCGCCAGTAGAGTCAAGCTCATATTTTGCAATATCAGATCCTACTACAATACCCATTCGATCACTACCTGCTCTGACCCAATCTAGTGTGTTGTGCATCGCATCAATAGAGCCAATGCAAGCAAAAGTGAGGTCAACAACATCACAATTGAGAAAACAATCTGGACCATACTCTTCGGTATAATAGGTGGTCAACATCTCGAGTACATAGGTCGCCATTGGTTTGGATCCATCTACTGAACTTTCGGTGCCCACATATATCCTACCAATCTGATTGGGGTGGAGTTTGTTTTGGGAGATAATTTGTAAAACGGCGTTCGCGGCCATGGTCGCTACATCTTCGTGTACATCAGCAAGCGCCATATTGGTGAGGCCTAATCCCTTGTTGAGTTTGGCGTATTCGATGTTACGCGCCAGGGCAAGAGTGGCTATCGGTAAATAGATTTTTGGAATATGAGCAGCCATATCATCAATGCCAATTACACGCTTTTTAAGTACTCCCATGTTGAACTGATTAAATTTTCAGAAATAACAAAATAATCGGAATCCAAACAAAATTGCAAAGTATTGGTTTATTTTGCCTTTTGTCAAGCTGTCTGGAATTCCGAATTCCAGATCAAAGATTTTTAGCTGTTTTTTAATAAAAAATTGATAATCAATGTATTGTACTCGATACTATGCCGATTTGAAAATTAAAAATCTTTTGAGCGGAGTCCCTATAATTTGTCGAAGTACCTTTAAATCGATACACTTTGAATAAGCAATTAAGAACAATTTTAGATAGAAAGGAGGTCGTTTACAACCTTTTTCTGACTCAGCCCTCTACCTGGATCGCGGAGCAATTAGGCGTATGGGGTTTCGAAACCTTGACCCTCGATTTACAGCATACACTCATTGAGCCTGCCCACTGGTTGGGGATGATGCAAGCGATACAAGCGGGAGGTAGTATTCCTTTAGCCCGCCTTCCCTGGAATCGACCTGAATATATCATGCGTGCACTCGATTATGGTGTTCAGGGATTGATTTGCCCGATGATTGAAACGGCGGCTGATGTAGAAGCTTTTGTCAAAGCAGCCAAGTATCCACCACAAGGGAATAGAAGCTTTGGGCCCATTCGGGCCGGATTGTATGGCGGGCCTAACTATTTTGAGGAAGCCAACCAGCAGATTGTCGTATTTGCTATGATTGAAACCGCAGCAGCTTTAGAAAATATTGAGGCGATTGCTCAGGTCCCAGGATTAGATGGTATCTATTTAGGGCCTTTCGACCTTACTGCAAGTTTAGGATTTCCCGAAAGGGCCAATTTTGCAGACCCTAAATTACAGGATATTATAAAGAAGATACTGACAGTTGCTGGGCAAAATAGGCTTTATACTGGTGTGTTTACGGTAGATACGACCAATGCCCAATCAATGGCAGACAAAGGCTTTGATTTAGTGACTATCGGTACGGAAGGTATCCTATTCCGTGAAAAGATAATGAAGACTTTACAGGTTTTATAAAATCAAAAGGCTCCCATATCATTTCGGATGGGCACTATCCAATTCCAAATGATGATGGCCACTAAAATAACGGCTGCTCCCCAGAATACAGTTGCAAAAGTCCATCCCCAATCCAATAAAAATCCAAAAAATAAAGGGCCTAGAGCAGTACTAAAGACCATAACTGTAGTGAACAGACTGCGCACCGTGCCGATGATATCTACGCCAAACACTTCTGCATAAAGCGCATTACTCGTGGTATTTCCAAAGCCATTGGACAAGGCCATAAATACCAGCGCTACCGGGTATATCCATTGGCTTTGCACGGTGGCCAGTAATACTACGGCAATGATGTATAAAAACAGGATATAAGGAAAAAGTTGCTTCGCAGAAAAGCGATCAACTAATGGCCCCGTAATTAGAATAGAGGTCGCGCCAGCCAGCGCATAGATGCCAATAGAACCTGCCACAAAGGTTGCATCCCAATCTCTAGCTTCCGCCAAAGAGAATTGAAAAAAGAAGATGGCAGTATTTAAAAATCCTAAAATAAATACTGGAGGGGCAATGATCCAAAAGGCCTTAAATTGCAGCAGTCGATAAGGGTTGCGTTGCTTTTTCTGATTTTCCTGTGATAGCGGTTGCGGGTAGAGCAATTCCTTTTTTTGCCTAAGCAATAAAAAAACAACCAATGGTATCAGGAAAATGAGAATACTTAAAGCTTCCCAGCGCAGAGATGCTCGCCATCCCACTGAGGAGATAACCACGGCAATGACTAATGGTACGGTCGCCTTACTAATTGGATAGCCCAAGGTTGCAAAACTCAGCGCCTTGCCTCGATTGGCCTCAAAGGCTCTGGCCATCGTAGATATGGCGACGTGACTCATCAGACCCTGCCCACAGAACCGTAATCCAAAAAAGCCAAGAACGATCATCGCCGGATGTATCGCCAAGGACAGTGTCAGACAAGCTAAGGCAAAACCAAGGAGCACCAGTATCGTGAATCGAATCAGTGGGACAGTGTCTAGGCGACGGCCAACCCAAGGCAATAAAAAGGCAGAACTCAAGGTGGCAATGGCATACAGCGAACTGATCCCCGTTTTGCTTAGGCTGAAGGTGGTACTCAATTCAGGAATATAAAGCGAGAGTAGAAAGGTCTGGCCATAGGCAGAGAAATAGGCCAGCAGAAATCCGAAGAAGAGTAAGCTACTGTTTTCGTAAAGGAAGTTTTGGGTTTTCTGCATGGAGTTCTGTTGTGGCCAGCAAATATAATTGTTGTGAGCTTTAAAAGTTAAAAGAATGATTTTTAAATTAATTGACTTGCATATAATTGATATATCAATTAAATTTGTTGAGTGTTATTTTTTTATCAATACCAAGACAGCTTTATGAGATATGTATGGAATATTATCTTTTTTTTCACCTTTACTTCACTCTTTGGTCAAAGTCCATTAGAGCAACAGTTGCTTCAATATATGGATGCTCAAGCGGAGGTCAATGACTTTTCTGGAACTGTTCTAGTGAGCAAAGGAGACGCCATCTTGCTCAGAAAAGCTTACGGTTTTGCAGACCTGGAGTGGAATACCGAAACGGTCATTGATACCAAATACAGCTTAGCTTCGGTCTCTAAACAATTCACGGCGGTGGCCATCTTGCAACTTGCAGAGAAGAGATTACTCTCACTAGAAGATAGGCTCCACAAGTATTATCCTAGGGCGCCCAAGGGAGAGCAGATATCAATAGAAATGCTGCTTACGCATACCAGCGGAGTGAGTGATGATGTGGAAGAGCTTTTTTCCTCTAATACCGCATTATCTCCCGATGAAGTAGTTGCACAGATTATGGAAAAGCCACTTCTTTTTGAGCCAGGATCCCAGACCGCTTATAGTAATACAGGCTACTATCTATTGGCCACGATCATAGAAAAAGTATCAAAGGAAACTTACGCTGCTTACTTTCGGAAGCACCTTTTTCAAGCTGCGGGGATGTTGAACTCTGGAGTGAGTAGCAACGATTCTATAGTGGTAAAAATGGCCAAAGCCTATTATCATAAAAATGGCGTACTAGTTAAAAATCCCTTCTCGAATTGGAAGTATAATATTGGTTTGGATGGTGTTTATTCTACAGTAGATGATCTACATCGCTGGAATGAGCATCTATTTAATAGAAATACCTTATTAAGTGCAGCCTCAAAGGAGAAAATGTTCACAGCATACCACGGGGAGGATTTTGGGTATGGCGTTTTAGTAGACCCATTTTACAGCCACGATCATCACCTGATTGGTCATGATGGTGGGTTTTACGGTACTCAAACTTCTCTGAATAAATATCCTGACGATGAGGTCTTTGTGACGGTTTTATCCAATAATCAGTCTCCTGCTTATCTGCTGGCATATGGACTAGCAGCTATTGTTTTTGGAAAAGCTGTAGAGCTGCCTTATAAACATGTAAAAGTGTCTATTGATCCATCTATATATGACAAATATGTAGGTAGCTATGGAGGCGTGAAAATTTACCAAAAAGAAGAAAAACTGTACTACTCTGAATATGGAATTGAATTAATACCAGAGTCTACTACCAAGTTTTTTAGAGTGGACGATCCCAATAGAACAGTCACCTTTATAGAGAGTGATAATGCCAAAGTTGATCAGATAATCCTCACCAAAGCAGGTGTAAAAGAAATCAAAACAAGAGATTAATGAGGAATTGCTTGTTAAAATAAAACTAGGGCAGACGCATTAAAATAAAAACTTAAATAGAAATGGTTATTACCTAAAATTAAGTGTGAAAAAGGTGATAAGCGATTTGCGGGATGCCGCCTAGGCACTGTTCGAGTGGAACGAGTTTGGCTAGGCAAGAT
>JBELML010000007.1:15358-95071 GCA_042095835.1 Saprospiraceae bacterium | reverse complement strand
AATGGTAGAAAAAGTTGTAGAAGCCGCCTGATTGTGCATTTCGTTATACACACATGCGCTATAGCCTTCCGAGATACGAGACTCTAGTCGGCACATCTCTCCAAGAAGCAAAATCTGATCTAAGACCTAAAGGTTGATCCGGACACCAATATTATGCGTTCCATCCCAAACTCTCGTCGCACGATAGGCATAATCGATTCCAACCCTTGTCTGTTTATTCTTTTTACCAATCTTAAACTCTAGTGTAGCACCTGCACTCAATCCGCTATAGATGGGTTCTTCCTCGATATTCTCCACCCCAATCTCGTATCGATAACCAGCCCGCAACTGAAATAGGTCGTTGAGGCTATACTCTAAAGCAGCTCCTAAATTATCTCTAGAAAAAGAGTTGGAAGTAAAATTACCAATAGCCGTCAAGCGGTGATTTTCTCCAAACAAGAAATCATAAGACATTCCAATATTCAGGGTCGATGGCAATTCAAAAGAAGCCGATCGCTGATCAAAAGTGAGCTCGTAGCCGCCATTAGGAGAAGGACGTTGTGTAGACAGTCCCTCACCATTAAACTGCATTGGAGAACCCACATTTCGCAGAGAAATACCAAATTTAAAATTATCGTTCTCGCCCGTTACGTACTGGATTCCGGCATCGATGGCAAAGCCAAAAGCATTCACATTGGCTAATGACTCCGAAATCGCTCGAAAGGTAATACCAACAGATACTTTATTTTCAAAAATATGCGCATAGCTAATCCCCAAATTGAAAAAATTGGGTGAAAAAGTAGCGCCTGTTCCCTCGGGCTGATCCGTAGTAGTGACGGGAATATCACCAAAATCCATGGCCATAATACTAAACCCAAAGGCACCACCTTCGCCCACCTTCCTACTCAAACCAAGAGAATTGAGCGCGATACCTGTACCCTGCAAATAATTCGCCCTAGAAAAAGCAATTTCTAGTTGATCTATACGAACAAGTCCCGCTGGATTTAGACGCAAGGCTTCCACACCACTAATCATCGAAGTGTTTAGCGTATGTAAGCCGGCCGATCTTGCCCAAGGGTTTAATAAAAGCTCATAAGCACCAGCCTCACCCTGACGGTCGGGGTTTCCAGCATAAAGACTGGTGAAAGTCAGCAAAGCTACTATAGTGAGAAGGTAAAATTTTGTCTTCATATATAATCGTTTCAGCTATTTAGCGGAGTGAAATCATCGGTCCTATTCCACTCCGCTAGTGCTATTTTTTTTTATAATCCAGATGGATCAAATTTGCGATTCACACCAAACCATTTAATCGTTCGTTCGCCCAATTCTCCTGCATCAACATGGATCAGGTAGACCCCACTTGCGATCGGTATGCCCTTATTATTGCGCATATCCCATTCGAGTGCTGGAGATATTTGTCGGCGATCAATGCCTCGGTTTACACCTATAGGCACCGTACCTATTTCATTCCGGTTATACTGTCTGATAAATTTACCGTCTAGCGTATAGATCGTCACCACACACTGCGCAGGTAGATTGGTGATTTTCACCACATTGGTAAACTGAGAAACTTCGTAGCTAGAGAATCCAAAATAAGGATTCGGTACAGCTTGAATATCTTTCAGTTTTTCATCAAACTGAGTTGATTCTAAGGCTGTAGCATTTTTGCCCTCAATTTTAAATCGATATGCTGGATGGTCTTGGTTGATCCCAGTACCTTCTTCTGCCACGGCATAAGGACTATTCACGCGCAACTTAAGTACCACCTCATTAGGCACTAAGCCATCTTCGTAAGAAAGCATATTCGTTCCTTCCTCAGGTAGAATAGTACCCGCCCATACGATATCTCTCATCACCCTCACTTTGGTCAAGAAAGTAGGAGATGGAGCAAATGCTCTCCTGAAGTCTTCACACTCATTATAGGGAGTATTTGCAACATATATGAAATGGTGGCCTCCAGCAACGTAACGATCGCTGATACTAGGCCCGTTCACATTTACAATTAATGAGGAAGGGTTATACATCATATCACGGCCTACATCAAAATCAGGGAAACCTGTATTGGCGTAGATGGAGTTCTCTCCAAAGAAGATATTGAGTCGCTCGCCCGTTTCTACATTAATGGCATAACCAGGGAACCAGCCCATCCCTTCACCAGGATTATCATCATCAATATCTGGTAGTCCATCCCGGTCATTATCGAACTTGGTGACATTTGCTGCCGCTCTCAAATCAAAAGACTTACGATTACCATCCGACTCCGCACCTTCATTTTCGTTGTGTCGACTGATCGTTTCGATAACCACACACCTACTCCATAAATCTTTATTGGGCGTCATTACGATATCAACGTTGACTAGATTATCGAGGCTAGACTGACTACGCACGGTACTATTCCCCGATTGGTTGGTCCAGGCAGGAGTGATATAGGGTGCGTCATTTTCATCATAAGCTCGCCAATTCGCTAGGTAATAAGGTACAAAGTACCCTGGTCCTATATTAGACAATGCTTGATTAGGATCGATCGCTGCATCTACTTCTCCATCGAGGGTAGCAACATAATCAAAAGCTTGTTGATCAAAAGCTGCCGGTCCTCCAACAAAGCCATCTGGTATACCATTGACCCAATCGATACCGCTGTCTCCTGTGTATTCCTGATCATATCCAATCACACCATTGTTGGTATTGATAAAAGGATCGGTACCTACCGGATCAACCTGACCTACCGAGATCGAAAAGCCAAATTCTTTAATAATTTGCTCGTTGAGCTTACTGATATTCTGCTCAGAAATGACGATTGGATTATCTGGATCATTGAGGTTTTCAAGTCTCCATCTTGTAGAAGGAGCCACCTCATCGTCACTCATATCGTCATCAAAGAAGCGAAGCTCAAATTCGCCGTCTTGCACCTCTAAGGGGTTGTAAATTTTCACATCAATTGGACCTGCACCAGGACGATATACAATTTCACCACTAGTATTCTCTCCAGTCACCAAGGCTTCTCTTTCGGCTGGATCTAAATCTAAGAATACGCCACCATTTCCGATACCATCCAGACGAGTAATCACTGCTCCGTCTCCAAAGAAGGTATTCAGATTGCGATCTACAATTGGTCTTGGTATAACCGTATAGAATGGGTTATCGCCATCACCAATATTACGTCGCCCTTCTAGATAAGGTTTGCGCTGTCCGACCTTGATACTAGGGTCGTATTCGCTATAATTATTATAGGCATAAGCAATAGCTGTGAAATAGTATTTTCGATGATTAATCAAACGTCGATCACCTTCGGCAAATTGATCTTCGGTAATCCGGAAAGTGTGTTGAATGCCTTGATCAATACCCTCTACCTCCAGTTCTGGCACGAACAACTCTTCGCCAGTAGGATTATCTATGGAGCTCCAATTGAAAATACGGTTAATCCCATTTTTGATATCTGCTTGGTAAATCAAGCGCGCTTTATCTGCATCATCCAAGTCTGCAATGGTCACCTCCGGGCCAGATAATTGGAATAACTTATAGCCCTCAAAAACATACAGACTATCTTCTTCTCCGGCAGGAATCTGCAATCCAGCCTGCGCGTAAGCTTCAAAAGCATTGTTGGAGGTTAGAGAATCATTGGTAAAGATGGCAATGATTTCATTTTCTAATTCAATAAAATCAACATCCGGTGCATCAGGACCATCAGTAATCTCAAAGCAATTATCAAATAAAGCCTGAGCGATATCGTCGGCCTCCAAAAGCTTAGTCAAACTAGGACAAGGATAGGACTGATCTGCCACAAAAACTGCTCCAATAATAAGCTCGTTCACAGCACCTGGATCAAGCCTGAAAGGCCCTGAAGCTTGAATGGTTCGACGATCACCAAATGGCAAGCCAGAAGTACACATCGACCATCCGGTAGGATCATCTGGTGCCTCTGTAAAAGCATAGCTAATGGGAAAACCATCTCGATAAGCATCATCGCCGAAGGTAAAAAGGCTACCATCTTTCCATCTGCCCGATAAATAATAGTAGTACTCCAAGGCATTATCGGGGTCTGTTGTACCTTGCTGTGGGCTACCTACGCCCGCATTATTATAATAGGTAAAAGAAGACATACCGATCTCATTCCCCAGTTCATCTAAAGGTCCACGAAAATAATCAACACCTAAAATTGGAATTTCATCACAATAGGTATTGACACCACCAGGGCATGAACATCCTGTCTGGCCATCCAGTGCATCTTCGTTATAGACAAAAGCTAGGCTTCGGGAAGTATCACAACCAATATAATCATCTGTAGAACAGCCTAAATCTGGATCGACCCACATCGCGAAGTAGGTACTATCAATACTTTCTACCGCCCGATTAATCAACTTATACCGCTGGAAGGTCATATCGTTAATCTCATCATTGGTTGCATAAGCAAAAGCTTGTACTTGTACCTCCATTTGGATAGGGTCTCCTTGAGATTCTGCATGGATATTACCCGCATCATTGTAAATCCAGAAAGTCATTTCATCTGGATATTGGGGTTTGTCCAAACAGCCCCTTACTTCGATTACTGGGAAGTCACCGAGCTCTGGATTATATAATCCATCGCCATCCTGATCCCAGAAGCCCGCCAAACCTTGAGTGGTATTCGGTAGCTCGAACTCATGAATATCAAAGAAAAATTCGTTTCCACGAGCTGGCCATCCTTTTACCCCAAAAGGGATATCATCTGGGTCATAAATCGTACCATTCTGTTTAGCTTCCTCCCAGTTGCGGAGGTGCTGGTCGATTTCCTCACCGGTAACGGTGAAAAACTTATCCCACTTGGCACATTCTTCTTGCGTAGTTGTCCCTGTTTCTGGATTTAATGGGCCAGGCCAATAGTCAAAGTTACCGGTATTTCTACCGTAGGTTTGAGCCGCCACTTTAAGGTTTCCAGCAGGGTCAACACCACCTAGCCAGACTGCACCCGCAAAAATAGAAGATACTTCGGGCTGACCAGGAGGTACTTTGGGTACTACATAGCGCCCATCGTTACTATCCCACCAGACGTCTCCTCCTGTGGTAAGGCGAGCACGTACATTATTAATGTCCATATCGGTTTGGGAAATGGCATTATCACAATTCTCCCTAAAGCTCCTCACCTCTACTTTGGCAGCAGCTTTACTTTGCTTGGCTTTAGGATTGATATTTGCTAAAGTCGCCTGGCTATTTGCCAGCAGAAAAACACATATAAGCCAATAATTTCTTACTCGCATGTTATGCTAGATTTTTTATATTAAGCAGTTAATACAACCTGAGGTTTTCTAAAAATTCAAAATGGCTCCCAGATAAATCCGTCTTGGAAGACTATAGAAATTTGGATTGAGAATAGCCCACTGATAGGATGCAAAATAAGACTCCACCAGACGGTTAGAGTTTTCAATATTTTGAATCTTATCTAAACCATTACTCGACTCCAGAAAACCATCATCTTCTGGCGAACCCGTTGCCGAATAAACATTGATCACATTGCGGCGATCAAATAAATTAGAAATTCGACAATACACATTCAACCCTAGTTTATCTGTCAAGGTAAATGCTTTGTCTACTCTCAGATTGGTCGCAAAAGTCCAGGGCTTTCTAGCGCCGTTCAAAGCACCAGCAATCTGAGCACCCCCCAATTCTAATGGCGTCAAGGTAGCAGTATAAGGGCGACCCGAAACCGCCACCGTCTGTACATTCACTCCAAAATTGGACAACAACTCAATACCATTAAGGGTAGGTCCATTATAAAATCTACCAGCGCGGTATCTGAAGTCCATATTTACATTTACTCGATGGCGCTCATCAAATGTCAATGGAAAGAGATTTCTCAAATTACCTCTACTCGTCAAACCTCTTTGAGAATTCGAGCCCGAACCTGTACCATCAGCAAACTGAAGGGTATAATTCGCTAAAAGAGAAATATTGGAGGTACGGCGCAACTCATATTCAAAAGAAAAGCCTTTGACTGTACCAAAATCTTGGTTGTCATAGGTTGTATATTGCCCAATGATAGGTACAGGGAAATAAGTCCGGAATTGGATCATGTCCCTCAACTCCCGATAATAAGCTGAAAGCTTCAGCTTGGAAGTCTCTGATAATTTTTGCTGAAAACCTACCTCGTAATCAATAGTACGTGATGGTCGCAAATCAGGATTATTCTTGGTAATCCCTGGAAAATCTGTGAAATAGAAATAATCCCTGGCCGTTGCTAAGGTATTAGAAGCTGGTCTTTGCACTAAAATATCGTAATGGGCAAAGAAGTTGGCCTCTTCCGAAATCGGGAAAGAGAAGGCCAATCTAGGCATAATATTTACCTGCGCTTCGTAATCTTCAAACGACACATTTGGATCAAAATCTCTTGATTTGATAAAGTTGGGATTATCCTCTACCCGCTGATCTTTATACTTTGGAAAGACAAGGTTTCCGCTAAAGATTTCAATCGCGTCATTGACAGGTGTACCATTGGCTTCGTACCATTGCTCTCCATCGCGGTAAGCTTGTACATCGGTGCCCCCATCATTAAGGTAGACCGCGAAGTCATCGCCAATATTACCCGGACGATCGCCTCCAAAATTGGTGTGGTATTCTTCTGCTCCCATGATTTCATACAAGGAGAAAGGATCCTTTAATACTTTGGTATTCGCATCGTAGCGATCAATACGTACACCTAGACGGAAAATAATATCATCGAAGGTGAACTTGTCCTGAATATAAGCAGCTGTATAAATCGGCCGATTCGGAGCTACGGGGAAGGTGCGTACACCATCGGCATCTGTAGCCGTAAAGAAATCATCAAAGGTGCCATCAAAAGGATTGCCTAAATAATCGGTACCAATATAGCTGATGAGGTTTTGATCGTTCAATTCTTTGGCAGAAAACATATCTAAGCGCAATTGACTTGGATCCAAACCATCTACGTTCACGTATTGATTTAAGGGAACTCCTAATTCATCGCGAATCGCTCGAAAGAAGCGGTTGTCTTCACCTGTCTCGATAGATACCTCCTTGAGGTCCACATCTCCGATACCTTCGATATTGATACTTCCTACGGTAGCGGCTCCTTCTTCAATACCTTGGATATGGTTATTCACCTGCTGTCTGGCAACATCCCAAAGGCTACGTGGGAAGACCGTATGGCTTCTACCAATTCTTTGCTCGTAGAAAATACCTAACTGAATATTGTGTCTACCTTTATCTGATCCACCAGGAACCAGGTCAAAGTTCATTTTACCATTAAAGGTGTAGATTTCATTTTGGCTAAATGAAGCGCGGTTATAGACTGTACCTACGTTGGTATGAAATCCCCAGGAGTTGTTAAAGATGGAAGATATTTGTCCATTAGGTGCTACAAACTGCCCTCTAGCTAAAAGATTATTATCATTCCCACCGCCCGTGATGATAAAATCACCAATATCACCATTGAGAGGCTCGCCAGTCGCCAAGTTCATAGCATTATTATAATTGGCTAAAACAGGATTGGAAGTCCCATTTTCATAGCCTCTTAATACTTGTCGATAATCTGTATGATTCAAAACCACCTGCTGTGATTCCGGGTCGAATTCAAAGGCAAAGGTCGGTACCCACTCAATATCAAAATTCCCGACATGACCATAGTCGAAATAATTAAAGCCGTGCCTTTGATCGGTATCATCGCTTTCTACCTTCTCATATCCAAACTGCAAAGTATAGGAGGCGTTCTGGATTAAACCCTTGGACCTGGTAGAGCCAGCAGATGGCAATAAACCACCACCCAGACGATGTCTAAACCTAAAATTACCTCTTAAAGTAGAACTATTGGCGATAGGATTATTGTGGCTATTATAAACATACCAGCCTCTGCTGGGGGCAAACTGATTTTCAGATTCCCGGTAGGCACCAGTGAAAGCGAGATCAATGGCATTACTTAAACGCGCGTCAATCTTGGTATTTAAATCAATTAAAGAGGAATTTTCAAAGGGGCGTGTTTCCTGAGCATTGACATTATCATTATTATAAAAGTCAGCTGCTGGCAAAAAACTACTCCCATCTGGTAAAATAGGGTTGGCTTCTAAAGCAGCTAAGCTTTCATCATTTATACGATAAATCGGCACTGCAGAAGGGTCGTCATCTAAGCGATCCTGGTAGCGACCAGAAAGACGAAATCCTAAAATAGAGCGCCCAGTATTTTTATTTTTCAGAATAGGTCCACTGAAATTAAAACCGTAGAGGTTCCAATTGTAAGGATCAGTAAGCTGAGAAGATTCTACATCTACTCTACCTGTGAACTGATTAGAAGGCCCCTTGGTAGTAATAGAGATAATCCCGCCCGTAGCATCACCATACTGTGCTTCCAAGCCACCTGTAATGACTTGTAGCTGTTCGATTTCAGACTCTGGGATCAAAGCGCCTCGCACTGGAATACCATCTACAATGTACAAGGTACCATCCGAGCGTGCCCCACGTACGGTGATCGCCCCACCATCATCGGCGGAGGAGGTACCTGCCGACAGTGCCACGATACTATTGATATTCCGAGTAGGGAGATTCTTGATAGTTTCTCCCGTCACAATGGTTCCAGAGGTGGTATTATCTTGTTCGATGAGAGGTGGCTCGTAGACAACTTCAACGGTTTCTAAAAGGACCCCACCATCTGTACCAATGGCGATATCGACGGTCGTCACTTTACCAGCTAGTACTTGAACGCCCGAAACTTTTTTGGTTTGAAAGCCTGTAAAGCTTGCTTCTACATCGTAGACTCCAGGATCAATATCCGGAAAGTTATAATTTCCTAAATCATCGGTGAACGTCCCCGTAAGCAAGATACCATCCTTGTAAATAGCTACATTACTGAACCCGACGGGTCGATCGTTGCCTTCCTCTGTAATTTTACCTTTCAGAGAGGTTTGGGCTTCTGCCCACAAGCTAATGAATAGGAAAGGGAGAATGAATAGTAAATTTCTTCTCATAAAAATCAATTTTTGAGCGGTAGTTTTTGTCGACTGGAGTTGGGTACTTGGTGTCCCTAGCGCAATGTTATAAAAAAATATTTATAAGTAATTGTTCTGATCGTCAAATAGTAAGCTCAGAAATACTTTATTTGTCGGTAAACTGGCCTAAGTTTCGTTAAAGTAGCTCTTTTACTTCGGCTAGCCATATGGAGTAGCTTATTTTTTTTGGAGTTTGCATGACATTTAAGTTATGTGCTAGGTATCATGTGCCAATTGCTATGTGTCAGATGCCAAGTGCCAAGTTAATGAGACCCGGTGCTTCAGCAACGTCGGTCGAATTAATTATTACACCATTACATCATTACATCATTACAACATTCTAAGACTAATTCATTATTTTTCCACCCATGAACCGAATAGTATATCTTGTCCTGTTTTTGGCCATCTTTGGATGTCAATCTGATATTGTAGAATCTGAAAAAGCTACCCAAGTTTGGGTGGATGTATATGGTCGTTATTTAGAAGGAGACCAGCAGTATAAATTTGAAGCCACCTTTCTCAAAGGAGATACTTTACCAGCCGCTACCATCATCGAGCCCCAGGGCAGTCTGATGATTGGTGGACATGAAATGAAAGCCCGGCAGTTGTCTGAGGAGCTCATTCGGTGCTTTGCCGATTTCACTGGCCCCTACCAAGCTGTACAAACCCTGCAATTGGATGATCCGGAGATCAATTTCAAAAGCCTGCGCCTCAACTTACCCCAAACGCCGGCTTTCTCTATAGCTGAAGCCGCGCTGAGTAAAGCGACTGGTGGTAGTTTATACCTAGAAGAAGAATTAGAAATCAAAACAGGAGAGAGCCTTTTAGTATTGATTAGCGACCCAGAGAAACAGGCAGCAAAGGTGGAGATTCCTGGGCCTATCAAGATCAAAGAGATTATTATTCCTGCGGTACAAGTCCAAGCCCTCAATATCGGGCAGGGAGATGTTTATTTAGTTTATAAAAGATTAATTCAAAATCCGCCAGTAGATAATGTGACGGTTAAGGGAGAGCTGGAATATTACTCTTTAGCACAATCTCTGGAGATTGCCGAGTAAGGTGTATATCCGTTTGACCAAGCTCTAAGAATCTGATCAAACGGATAGAAACAACCTGGACAAACCTAGGCCTTATCCATATGTACGTCCATTTGCGGGAATGGAATACTGATACCTTCTGCATCGAATGCCTTCTTCACGTTCTCTTGCATATAGAAGAAGGTGTCCCAGTAATGCTCGCTATTACAGAAAGGGCGTGTATTTAAGTTCACTGAGCTATCTGCCAACTCCCCTACAACTACTCCTTGAGCAGGATCATCCAAGATCCATTCGCATTCTTTTCCTACTTTCAGAATAATCTCCCGAGCTTTATCTATCGAATCATTATACCCAATACCAAAAGTCAGTTCTACACCAATGATGCCTTGACCAGAAATATTCGTAATGATATTGCTTGTCACTACTCCGTTAGGGACGATGATGTGTTTATTATCTAAGGTCACCAGGACAGTGTTAAAGATTTGAATTTCTTTGACTGTTCCTACACTACCTCCACCAATTTCTACTAAATCCCCGACGCGGTAAGGCTTGAATATGAGGATCAACACACCGCTGGCAAAGTGTGCCAAGCTTCCTTGTAGAGCTAAACCAATAGCAAATGCTAATGCCGAGAATATAGCAATAAAGGAAGTGGTTTCGATACCAAACATGCCTGCTACGGCCAGCAGCACCATTACCTTAAGACCAACACTGATCATAGATAACAGGAAGGGTTGCACATCCGCGTCCATATTAGAGCGGGAGAATGCCTTTTTAGCCACTCTAGTCAGGTAGCCCGCTAGCCAAAGCCCTACGACTAATGCTACTATGGCACCTACGGCTTTTGCACCGTATGCCATGATGCTATCAATAGTTTCTTGACTTAAGTTCAAATTTTCAAACATAATGATCTTCTGTTTAGTTATTTTTATGAATTAGAGATTCCAAGCAACCTCTATCGTTCTAGACGCCTAAATTTAGGAAAAGACACTTGTTATATGTATTTAATTGAGATATTTCCGCTTGATTTAAAGTTGAATTAATATGCCGGAATGGATTAGCAAGGATAAAGCACTCCAAAAATTACAGAAATACTGCGCCTACCAAGATCGCTGCCACCAAGAGGTGCGCAGCAAATTAATCAGCCTTGGGATCTATGGCGATGATCTCGAAAACATCATTGTGCTATTAATCGAAGACAACTTCCTTAATGAAGAACGGTTTGCCCAGTCCTACGCTCGTGGAAAGTTCAGGATGAAAAAATGGGGCCGTGTCCGAATCAAACGAGAACTTAAACAACGTAAGGTCTCCGATTACTGTATCCGTAAAGGCATGGCCGAAATCGAAGAGGACCAGTATCTCTCCACTTTAATAGAAATCCTACAAAAGCGTCAAGCACAATTCGAACATTTGACCGCATTCGAAGTCCGCAAAAAAATGGCCGACCACGCAATTCGGCGTGGATATGAAGTGCCTTTAGTTTGGGATACAGTGAAAGAGCTTGTACCTTGACCCATCACACTCTTCCTACCTATGGATATTTTTTTGAGTTAAGATCATTCTAGTACTACTCCCAACCAATTCTTGCCATTATTCGATTCATTTCTAAAAAGCTGCACCTTATCCCTTGCATTTAAAAAGAAGGGCGTATTATTATTCACCACTAAATAATCTAAATCGCCATCATTATCCATATCAAAGAACGCTGCTCCACCTCCAATAGCATCGGGTGAGGTATAATAATGATCTATGCCAGAAGACAAGGTGATTTCCTGGAAAGGTACCTGTGCTTTTCCAGGTAGAAAAAAACAAAGCAAAACTGCCGGAATCAGATACTTTATAGATAGGTACATGTTTACCAAATTGAGACCTAGGCTTTACTTTACAGCTACATCAACAGGTCGTTTAGGATTATTATAATAAAAATAAATAGAAAGGCTTTACTTTAGGTGATCAGCATCAAAAGGATTTAGTACGAAAAACTAGAATATGAAAATGAACACTTATCTAAAGCTAGCAACTTTGCTTTCGCTACTTATATGTATGGCGTCACCAGCAGAGATGCTCGGGCAAAACACAGCAAAAACAGCCTACGGAACCGAATTTTATGAGAATTACAAATGGCGAAATATCGGTCCATATCGAGGTGGCCGATCTCTAGGTAGTTCCGGTAGTCCCGGTCGACCCAACGAATATTATTTTGGCGCCACTGGTGGTGGATTATGGAAAACCATTGATGGCGGTACCGAGTGGTTTCCTGTAACTGATGGTCAAGTCACCAGCTCCTCCGTCGGTGCAGTAGCAGTAGCTGAAACCAATCCTGATATCGTATACATTGGTATGGGCGAGGTACAGTTGCGCGGCAGTATCACTCAAGGAGATGGCGTCTATAAATCTAAAGATGGAGGCAAAACCTGGAGGCATTTAGGTTTAAAAGAAACCCAGGCCGTATCGCGAATTCGCATTCATCCCACCAATCCAGACATTGTCTATGTTGCCGCTTTAGGGCATCCGTATGGAGATAATGAAGAGCGTGGTGTCTTCCGCTCTAAAGATGGAGGAAATAACTGGGAGAAAGTCTTGTACGTAAGCGACAAAGCGGGTGCCGTTGACTTGATTATTGATCGAAACAACCCAGAAGTGCTCTATGCCAGCACCTGGCAAGTCTATCGCAAAGCTTGGAAAATGTGGGGCGGTGGACCTGATTGTAAACTGTGGAAATCTCTAGATGGTGGAGATACTTGGATCGACCTCACTACAAACCCCGGTATGCCTGAAGGACCAATCGGCAAAATAGGCGTCACCGTATCGCCTGCGAACTCCAATCGGGTTTGGGCCGTTGTAGAAGCCAACGAAGGCGGCGTCTTCCGCTCCGACGACGGAGGTTGGACCTGGACAAGAACCAATAGCGAACGTAAGCTTCGCCAAAGAGCTTTTTACTACTCTCGTATCTATGCCGACCCTTGGAATGAAGATATTGTCTATTGTTTGAATACCAGCATGTATAAATCTACTGATGGTGGAAAGACTTTCGGTCAGGTGATTCGCACACCACACGGCGACAATCACGATCTATGGATAGACCCCAACAATCCAGATCGAATGATTAACTCCAATGACGGCGGTGGCAATGTCAGTATTAATGGTGGTAAAACATGGACCGAACAAGACTACGTTACCACTCAGCTCTACCACGTAATGACCACTAGTGATGTACCTTATCATGTAGCTGGTGCCCAACAAGATAACAGTACGGTAGCAGTTCCAAGTGACGGTTGGGGACATCGCCAAGCGCGAGGTCCTAATCACGGTTGGTACTACGCAGTAGGTGGCGGTGAAAGTGGATGGATTACACAGCATCCAACAAAACCAGATATTTTTTATGCGGGTAGCCAAGGAGCCTTGCTGACCCGATATGATCGTAGTAATGGTCAGATTAGAGATATTCAAGTGTATCCTCGTTTCTTTTCTGGAGAGCCTGCTAGTGCTTTGCCAGAGCGTTGGCAATGGACCTTCCCTATCATGTTTGCACCACAGGACCCAAATGTGATGTACACCTGCTCGCAGCACCTTTGGAAAACGACCGACGATGGCCAGAGCTGGGAGAAAATCAGTCCAGACTTGACCTACGCTGATCCGGAGACCCTAGGTAAAACCGGTGGTATTATCACGATGGATATGAATGGCCCGGAGATTTATGCGACTATATTTGCACTGGCGCCATCCTACCACGACATCAACACCATCTGGACAGGTTCTGATGATGGCAAGGTACACATCACTAGAGATGGAGGTAAAAACTGGAAAGACATTACTCCAAAAGATTTGCCTAAATACTCTCGCATAAGTATTATCGATGAGTCTAAGCACAATCCAGGTACGCTCTACCTGGCGGCCAATCGCTATCAGGTAGATGATCGAGAACCCTACGTTTTTAAAACAACAGACTATGGAAAGACCTGGACTAAAATCATCACGGGCATTGCTCCTGGTCATTTTGCTAGAGCCATACGTGAAGACCACATTCGTCCGGATTTATTATTCCTAGCAACGGAGCATGGCGTTTATGTCTCCTTCAACGATGGCGCATTGTGGGAACCTTTACAACTCAACCTACCCGACACGCCCATTAGAGACTTAGTAATTAAAGATAATGACGTGGTGCTAGGATCTCATGGTCGCGGCTTTTGGATACTAGATGACATTGGTCCTTTAAGAGCTTTGACCGAAGAAGTCGTTCAAGAAGATGCCATTCTTTTTGAGCCAGCCGATCCTATCAGAGGAGTTTATAATGCTAAAATTCAGTACTACCTCAAAGAGCAGGCAGACTCGGTCAAATTTGAGATCCTCGATGCTAGTGGTGCTGTTGTAAATACTTTTGTAGGAAAAGAACCTGTCAACAAAGTCGACCCTAATATTCCTTGGTGGAGACGTGGTGGCAGTTCCAAACCAACTACCGCAAAAGGCATGAATAGCTTCACTTGGGATTTGCGCTATCCTGGCGCTACCACTTTCGATGGAATGATTATTTGGAGTGGTCGCCCGGCGCGTGGCCCCAAAGCACCTCTGGGACAATACCAAGTACGGATGACTACCGGAGCTTATACCAAGACCCTGCCATTCGAGTTGAAGATGAATCCTAATTATAAAGGCATCACTGCGGAAGACCTGCAAGAGCAATTTGATTTATCAATGCAGATTCGTGATAAAACGAGCATGGCTAATGAAGCGGTCATCAAGATCAGAAAGGTATATAAGATGATGGAGGAAAAAGGCATGAATAAGGAGGACCTGATGACGCAACTTCAAGCTATTGAGCTAGATTTGTATCAGGTCCAAAATCGTAGTGGACAGGACCCTCTTAATTTCCCGATTAAGCTAAATAATCGCTTGGCTTCTCTGCGCAGAAGTGTGGAAAATGGCGATGCCAAACCAACCAATGGTGCCTATAAGGTATTTGAAGAGCTGTCCGCAGAATTGGATGGTCATCTTCAGAAGTTGGATAGTTTACTCAAGGAGCATGATTTAAATTAAGAGCAGTCACCATCAACTAAATTAAAGCCGCAAGAAGTGAAATACTTCTTGCGGCTTTATATTGAAGCTGTTTAAAGTTTCCTTGTTGGGCTATCAAAAACATCTTTTAAGGCTACTCTATTTTCTAAGAACCTATGCACCTCTAGTTTTTGATCGCTAGGTGATCTGCGTCACCAGCCTTTTCTAAGCAAGCTTATAATTTTGTTTCTTTAAATCTACTATAATTTAGAAGCCAACAGATGTTTGCCAAAAGAACAAAAGCTTATACTTGGGTCATCATTCTAATACTGTACTTTCCAAATATCAACGTGGCGCAGGATTTCCAGTGGCCAGCACTCAATAAAGACCTCCAATTCCAACCCATTATAGCACTCCAACTTTGGGGAACCTATACGCACAACATTCAACAATACGATCTTCAAAGCGAGCAATATCTACCTATAGAAGATAGGACTAATTTTTTGATTCGTCGTACTCGACTAGGTTTCAAAATACAGCCTTATGATTTTTTGCAAGTCAAATTAGTAGCTGCGATTGATATGGTAGGCCGGGACCTCTATAGCGGATTCAATGGTGGTAGTAATAATGGTAGCTTCCCCAATATTGGGCTTTGGGAAGGGACTCTACGTTTGAAATTGACGTCAAAAAATGATCATTTTTATTTGTACATCGGCTATTATCCACCTGCTGTAGGTTTATCGAGTATCACTTCTGCTTTCCAGGTTCCCTCCCTAAGCAAATCTTTCTCGCAAGCATATATTCGGCAAAATTTGGTAGGCCGCAATCCTGGACGTACAGCGGGTTTAAGTCTTGGAGGTGCCTTGGGACAGGCAGATAAAAAAGTAGGCGGGCAATACGAATTAGGCATTCACAATCCAAGCTTTCCAAGTGCTGGAGGTAATACCAGTCAAACTCGGTCTATTTTATACACAGGTCGCTTACAACTTTTCCTAGGTGATCGACCCTACCAAGGTTTCAAAAGGAATAGCCCCCTTAATTTTTATAATCAGCGCGATGGGCTCACCCTTGGTTTGTCAGGTAGCTGGCAGGGAAAAAATGACCGAGCTGATGCTGCCTATTCAGCAGGTATGGATCTCATCGCCAACTGGAAAGCACTAAACATCAATGGGGAATACTATGGCCTGTGGAGGCTTGGCCGACTGAGTGATCAAGATGACGTCTACGGTTCTAGCACTGGATTCATCCGGTCTAGTTACAATATAATAGTAGCTGATAAATACTTTATAGAACCTAGTATCATGTGGAAATTTTTCCGTGGTGGCAAATCATCCCTGCAGCAAGCAAGAGCTAATCGTGTAGGAGACTTTGCAGGCCAGGATAATGCGTATGATATAGGTATCAATTGGCATATCAACCGACACCAACTAAAACTAGCTATTCACTACACCATACAAGATGGAGACGCCGGAGCAGCTAAGCCCGGCGCTACCTTAAATCAGTATTTCTTTCAAAGTGGTCTTGGTGCCATCCAGCGTGGAGATTGGCTTGGTATAGGTTTGAATATTGTGATTTAACCTTGATTTTTCTCTGCAATCTCCGCCAATTTTGCTGCAATCATTTCCTTACTCAACCAGCGGCCTCTGACCATTACGCCCTCTTGCTTTCTGATATTACCAATATCATCTAACGGATTAGCCGATAAAAGGATCAAATCAGCTGAGGCCCCTTTTTGAATCACGCCATATTGCCCTGTACTGGAAAAGAAACTTGCCGGAGCGGTAGTACTTGTTTCCAAAATATAGTCATTGGGCAAACCTGCGGCAGCCATATCCTCTAGCTCGTGCAGCAAAGAGAAGCCCGGCACATTGAAAACCTGTGGCGCATCGGAGCCTGATAGGAACTGTACACCACTATCGTACATCTCTTTCATTAAATTCGCACGTAGTGCCACAAACCTTGCGTGTTTTTCCTCGGTATAGGTCGGACTAGAAATGAGGTTTTCTTTACTTTGACGCCATTGGTAGCGTACTTTAGCAGGCATATATTTCATCTCTGGCTCGTTGGTCATAGCCGCAGGATTTTTTGGAGACATCCATCTGGTAAAAAGCGTTTGGGTAGGCACTACGGCCACCCCTTTTTCTTTGGTCATTTGTACGAGTTCGCGCATACGTTCCTTCTTTGCTTCGTCCGTAAACTCGTAACCAAAAAAACCACCTTGATCAGCGTTTGAGCCTTCGGGAGCCATGCCTGTTACGTAGCCATCGAGATGATCAATGGTTGCATACTTATAGTTCAGTGCATTTCGGATACCTACAGCGGCGGGTACATGCCCCGAAAAAGGCATTCCTATTTCCTGTGCCGTAGTCACCAGTTGCTGCATGACCTCCAATTGGATACCAGGATGTATCTTCAAAAAATCGTAGCCATCGGTTTTGTACTGGCGTACTTTTTCCTCGGCCTGTCCTATACTAGTGACACTATTACCATTCATAGAGGGACTTGAGGTATAAACTCTAGGGCTGAGAATCGTCTCCTCCTCAATTTGCTTCTTGAGTGCTAGATGGTAGGGATTTCCAAGCATTCCCCGAATCGTCGTTACGCCCTGAGATAAGTATAAAAACAAGGTCTCCTTCACATAGCTATCGTCACCATTATTAGCCACTGGAATATGCGCATGCATCTCCGTTAGACCAGGCATTAAAAATTGACCATCTGCTTTTATTTTTTGGGCACCTTTTGAGGGTTTGACCTCACTAGCAGGTCCAATTTGATGGATCTTCCCATTTTTAATAATAATGGTTTGGTTCTTCAGTATTTTCTGGTCGCCCGTCATTGGGATAACATTGGCTCCCATAATGGCGGTTTCATCACTAGTGATTTCAGCACTAGTACGCACCTTTTTATTACAAGAAAAGCTGAGTAGCATTAAGCTGAGGGTGAATACCCAAATAGATTTTTTCATACGTTCTGTTTTGATTTTGAACTCACTGAAATTACGGAGGTCCTACCCAAAAACCAAACCCAATAGTGGCACAATCTAGAAGACCCTGAAAGTAAAATACAAACAAAGAAATATTAAAGAGGAAAGCAGCTCTAAAGTCCCCAAGCTATGTGCTATGTGCTATGTAATAAGTGTTATGTGCTGCGGTTTCCTAAAACCTTAAATGAAACCACATAGAAAACAGTAGAAAACATAGTTCCTATACCACCTATGTCCCCTATGCCCCTATTGTGGTTTAAAAAACCTTAAATGCCCTTATAATCCCTTATATGGTTATGCATTATGTGTTATGTGCTATGTATTATATGGTTCAGAATTTCTATGTTTCATATCTGTCCTATTGTGGTTCAAAAAACCTTAAATGCCCTTATAATCCCTTATATGGTTATGTGCTATGTATTATATGGTTCAGAATTTCTATGTTTCCTATCTGTCCTATGTGGTTCAAAACCTATCCACCCAAAAACCTGTTCTCCAAAGAAACACTCCTTAAAATATCGAATTATGAAATGGCTGAAGTGGCTAAGTCTTATCCTAGGCGGATTATTTGTCCTTATACTCCTTTTTATCAACCTCATGGCACCTCGATTCCGCTATGCAGACCGAAAAATTGCCAAGACCTTCAAAGAAACCGCAATCCCTTATAAAATTCATCGCGAACAGTATTGTGGTGCCCCCATTAGATGGACAGAAGCAGGCAATACCAATGCCCAAACCTTGATCTTTTTCTTTCATGGAGCACCCGGTGGCTTTGGGGATTTTAAAGACTATATGATCGATCCAGATTTTACCAATAACTCCTTAATGGTAAGCATGGATCGGCTTGGCTATGGCCACAGTCATTATGGAAAAGGAGAACCCTCCATCATCAAGCATGTAGAAGCTGCGCGTTTTGTACTGGAGCATTACGAGCCAGATACCATTCTATTAGTCGGTTATTCTTACGGTGGACCCATTTCTGGAAGTTACGCCGCACGCTATCCTGATAAATTAAAGGCCTTATTAATGCTCGCCCCTGTAAACCATCCGGATGCCGAGAAGATATTTTGGTTCAACCCTGTGCTAGATACTTGGGTTGCAAAACGCTTGCTCCCACGTATGATAAAGGTGGCCAATGTAGAAAAAATAGGCCATGCCGTTGCCCTTGATGCCATACGCGAAGATTGGAAAAAAATCAAAATCCCCGTCACGCATATGCATTGCATGGATGATTGGATCGCACCCTATGAAGCCAATACCAACTGGAGTAAGGAACACCTCCCTGCCGATCAGTTGCAATTGATTGAATGGGACGGCAATAGTCATTTTCTACCTGGACAGGTCAAGGAAAGAATCAAACCTGTACTACTAGACTTGGTAGCAAAATGATCACTCCCAATCTCCCCTGAATTGGCGTTCCTTGATACGGATTGCTCGCATAGAGTAGATCATCATCAAGCACAGAGCTAAGATAGTAAAGCCAATACCGATACAGATTAATAGATCAACTGCTCCATAGAGTTGGGTCATAGTAGTAGATTCCAAACCACTATAGCCTTAGTGGTACATTAATATCTACAGTGAGCATTCCTGCTAATAATGAAGGGCAGGATATTATTTAATATAAACTTAGCATAAAAATCGAAGTATAGCGGGTCGATTAGGCTACTTTTGCTTCACCCCGAACCTGACTAAGACCAGCAATTTTCTTATTCCAAAAACAAGGATCATGATCAAAACGAGGAACAGTCTCTTACTATTAGCAGTGATCGGCACTTGTATCTACTGTACGACAGCTCCTGCTTCGAATGCCGAAACCTCTCCTTCTGCTCCCGAAGAAGTCTATGTGAAACCTAGCAGCAAAACAGCAGACACCCAACCTATTAGAGTAGATGATTGTACCTTGCTCTACTGATAATAGGTGCGAAACTGCTTTGATCACTTTCAAGGAAATGTATCCTAATATCACCACTTACGAATGCTGTAAACGTAGAAGTGTAGAGTATAATTGGTGTGAATTCATTTTTCAGATTGGCAGTCAAAAATACGAGGTAGAGTTTGCTGAAAATGGCACCTGGCTAGAGACCGAAGAAGAGCATATCCCCGTCGAATCTGTGCCGCATTTTATTATATCGGATATCCAATCTCGCTTTCCCGCTGCTCAGATCGAGGAATGCGAAAGAGAATTCACAAGTCAAGGTACTTTCTATGAAATCGACCTGATCTTTCCAGATGGAGGCACAAGCGAGTTTTATTACGATGATGAAGGTAATTTCCTACAAGGCCGTAATCGATACGAAGATGGGGAGTTCTAAATACACTGTGCAAAAAGTAGGAGCTACCTAAAAAAATCTCGCTCATCTAACTTCGTCTTTCCAGGTTTTTGGTTTTTCAATTGAGCAAATACCAAATTGATCCCCAATCGAAAATTGCTACCCTTGCTATCTTCTGGATTGAAAGCTGTAAACAGATTATCAGTAGCAAAAACAGCCTGCAACGGCCCTAGTCGAATTGCCGAATTCAAGCCTACCTTAAAAGGTACTTCTGGGGTATAGGCATATAGCAAACCAGCAGAGAAAAAGTGACTGACTTGAGCATTTCCACTTAATGCAAAACTCGTATAAACTTCTCCCTTGAATCCTTCAAAATACATTAAAGCACCTACTTGCAACCATTCGTTGGTCTGGTAGGTCGTACTGAGATAATACTTTCTGGGGATGCTGGTCGAATATTCTCCTTCGCTCGATTGCACCTCATAGATGGCATCCAAGGAATCTGCAATTGAAATCTTCGTCACATCTTCTAATAAGACGTCTTCTAGTATATCCAATCCTCCATATTCAAAGCTCCCATTCAATTGTGTATTATCTGGATTTCGGCGCCAGGTGATATTGCCCAAATCCAAAGCACTAATGTGAAAACCCCATTTTTCTAACTGATAGGAAATCCCAAAATCAAAAGCTAGGCCATAATTTTCAGCAAACAATTGTCCCACCTCAAAAACACCATCATTGATGCTAAACCCTACATCTGTCAAACCATTATAAGTGAGTGCTCCAGTGCTATTGACAGTATAATTGGCATCTAAAGTAGATTGGTAAATCTCTTCATCTGTCGTGAGTCGTAGTCGTCCCCCAGCACTAGAAATGTCTCCAATACCTGATAAATAGCGCATCCGTCCTCCGATACGAATACCTTCACTCACCTCACTTGAGAGTCCCAAATAAGTACTATGGTAGGCTTGCAACTGGAAGGTAGGCGCTAGCTCCACCGTTTCTCCAATAAATACGGCATTGCCTTGCCAAGCAAGTTGGGCTAGGGTTTTAGGAAAATCTACATGAGAAAGAAAGTGAAAGCTATGTCCAAGCTCGATATATACCTTATTAATAGCTATACCCAAACCAAAAGTGGGCAAATCGGCCTGCTCTTGCACAACATTGCGGGGAGCAAATCCATCGATAGCCGCATCTAAATCCAAAAAAGCTTGGCCTTGGGCATTCGTCTGTACAATATCTCGATAGCTGAACTCAGGCGACCTGAAATGATTATAAAATCCGGGCAAGCTGAGTACTACGCGATGATCAGGAACAAACGCGGGGTTGGTATAACGTGCCTGCCAGGTACCTTGCATAAAATGTAAACCTAAATCTTGCTGGGCCCAAGCTTGATTTGGACAAGCAAGGATACTCGATAGGAGTATTAGGAAAAATAGAATCCGATCTTGCATAAGTATTATTTCAAGGTAGCTATTGCACCTATTTTTACATTGATTTTTTGGGTATCGATCACTTTTACAGACTGTCCGAGATTGTCTTCTGTAGAAAAACCAGCAGATAATAAGAGCTGTGTACTCGTCTGAATACGATCCAATCTAGTAGAGTCTAGTAGGACGATATCCGTCTGTATGGCGGTACCTGTATTTAGACCAGTAGCATCTACCGGAGCACCTGCAATCACTTGTGGATTGGGCTGATACAAAGAGTCTAATAGACTACCACTCTCGTCCATAAAATAGACCTGTGTAGTAACCGTTACACCTAGCTCATTTTCTGTAATTACTTTTAATTCAAGGCTACTTAAGTCCTCTAAATCTTCGCCAAGTTCAAAGTCGAGCGTATCTGTAATAGTAAAAGTAGTTGCCTGGCCAAATAAAGGCAAGTCCACAATCATCTGGACATTATAAAAAGAACTGTCTGTCACAAAGCCTCGAATAGAGGCATCCATATCCGGGTTGATTATAGCATCGACATCATAGGCCACTAAGATCGGCCCCTCGGCCAACAAGTTGACCAAGTTGGAATTCGACTGATCGAATACAAAACTGTCTAAGGCCACCTGTCCCATCTGGTCTAAACTAGGAAAGGGGAAATCAATCCCATCGTCAATAGCCGTCGATACTACCTGTAATCTTTGACCATCTACCGTCGCTACAATAAAAGAATTAACAATCGCCCGAGTGGGCACCCCAAAGCTATTTTCAACTGCAAAAGTCACTTTAGGATCTTCAAAAGTGATGCGGCCATCAACAAAATCATCAAAGAAATCAATAGCTACCGAGTCTTGACCTCCTTCAAAAGGCAAGGTACCGAGATAACCTTCGGCATAAGAAAACTCTAAATTTTGTAAGCCTATAAAAAAACTAGAAGGCACCACAAAATCACCGTTGGCATCACGAGTTGTATACTCTAATTCGATACGGTTATCATTGGGTATCAGAAAATAACCACTCAAATCGAGGGGAGCGTCTTGGTTATTCGCACGTGGGAAAGCACCAGATCCGCTATATGCAGGTAAGCTCACTGTGAAGGTAAAGGGATTACCCTCTGCATCGACTACACTCGTAAAAACAAAATCTAAATCAAATGCTCGATCGGTGGTGTTCAACAAATTATAAGTAAAATCACCCGATTTAAAATCCAATTGGTCTATATCAAAATCGCCCAAAGCATCTAGCGGCACACTCAAATTATTGCTGAGTACTGGTATAGTTTCGGGTAGAAACCCAGAGATATCCGAGAAGATATCTTCTGCCTTTCTAGATAGGAAATCCGTTTTATAAATAAAATGGATTAAGCCATCCGAATCGATCTCGATCGTATTTGCAGATTCATAGCTTTCCAGAATCTGTCCCAGCGTGATATCAGAATCCAGCACAGGTATTGCCAAGCTAGGTTGATAGTTGCCACCATCAAGGTCTTCTAGCTCTGTAAAATCAATACAGGACCAACAGCAAAAGCATAGTATTAAATAGCGTAATCGGCTTGGGCGCTTCATTATATATAATTATGTACTTTTGAAACGGTTTGGAGACAAAACTAATTTTCTCCAGGCGTTTATTTTGTAAATTCTTTCAGGTGCTACTTTTGGGGAACACCCTCTACTATGGACTCAAATCAAGAACAAGATAGTAAATCAGCTATTCTAAAACAGGCAAGCGCCTATGTTTTAGGTCTATATAATCAGCATAAGAATGGTAGCCTTGTCTTCCATAATTATGCGCTTGCATTTCGGCGTGTAGAGGTGGCCAATCAGCTGGCCGCTGCCCATCCCTTGACGGAGCTACAAAGAGAAGTGATTGAATTAAGCTGTTGGTTTCTGAATATGGGCTGTGTGGTCAATTATGAGCATGCGACCCAGCAATCTATCCGCGAACTTGGACTTTTTTTTAAACAGACGAATAGCTCCGAAGCTTTGCGAAAGCAGGTCGTCAATTGTATGCAAGTCATCAGCCTGCAAAGAAAAGTAATCGACATCTGCGAACAAATAGTAGCAGATGCCAGCACAATCGCCGCTTTTCTACCCAACTATGAAACCAGGATGAAACTCCTCAGAAAGGAATGGGAGCTACAAGGTATTCGCCAATTTGAAGATCAAGAATGGCTAACTTTTTTAAAAAATCAATTATCCGAGATACAGCTGTATACTGCGCCAGCAAAAATTCAATTTGAATCAACACTGGGCCAATTATTGATCCAAATCGACGAACAGGAAAAGAAAAAACGCAAAAAACAGCAGCGCCTTTCTACTGAGGCACCCTTCCAACAATTGGAGAATGGTGTTCCGCTCAGGGGTGCGCAGACCTTCTTCCGCACCAACTACCGCAACCATATCAACCTGAGTGCTATTGCCGACAACAAGGCGAATATCATGATTAGCGTCAACGCGATCTTGATCTCCGTACTTATCACCTTTCTTTCTTATCGCAATATTGGTATCAATCAACCTAAAATTCTTTTACCTGTCATCTTATTTTTAGTAACGGGCTTGAGCTCCTTGATTTTTGCGGTATTAGCTTCCAGACCAAAAATCACCCGACAAGCAAGTGGCCTCAAAAGAAATATTATCTTCTTTGGCAACTTTGTACAATTGTCCTTAGATGATTTTGAGACGGCAATGGATCAAGTCCTGAAAGATGAGCAAGCCTTGTATGGTAATATGGTACGCGACCTGTATTATCTTGGTAAAGTACTCGATAAAAAATATCGCTATCTCAAGATAGCTTACAATATTTTCATGGTCGGTTTCATAGGAACGGTGCTTGCATTTTTAGCGATCCTTTTTTTGATTCCCTAGAAAATTAAATTAGCGTATCTTTGTGTCTCAAAAGTCTTCATAAATGATGTTAAGATCCGGATATTTATTCTTTTTAGTTATGGTGATAGCCTGTAGTACGATGCAAGGCCAAAACATCACCATCAACGAAGATTTTGAAATAGAGCAGATTGTAGAACAGTTTGTCTCTATCAACACTTCGAAGCCGTATGTAGAAGGCTGGCGCGTACAGGTAATTTCTACAACCGATAGACAAAAACTAGAATCTGTACGTTCTTCTCTCAAGATTCGTTATCCTTATCTATCTACTAGTTGGGTACACAACCGTCCTTATTATCGGTTGCGGGCTGGAGCTTTTGGCTCGCGCCTGGAAGCTTTGCGTCTTCAGCATTTATTGCGCAAATACTACCCTGGCTGCATCCCTACTAGAGATACCAGATTATCGGCTAGCGAAATCATTGGTTTATAAGGATAGAGGCAAGACTCTACGCGAAGTACAGTCTAGTCCATTAGCGTATTGAATACAAAGACATGCTGAACCGGCGAGGGATTGATCGGAATATAGATTGGGTTACTTTTTCTTTGTACTTGGCTTTAGTCATGCTAGGCTGGACTATGGTCTACTCTACCACCTATCAAGAAGGTCAAACCGTGCTTTCTCTATCCTCTCCCGCAGGTAAGCAACTCCTTTGGACCGCCATTTCCTTTGCTGCTTTTGCCGTCACTATGACTTTAGATTGGAAATTTTGGCAAACTTTTGCTTATCCGATATATGCTTTGACCCTTTTGGGGCTGGTAGGGGTACTTATCTTTGGGGTTCGAATCAAGGGCCAGCTCTCTTGGTATTCCATAGCGGGATTCACCCTTCAGCCATCTGAGTTTGCTAAATTTGGCACGGCTCTAGCGATGGCTGCCTACCTGAGCACTGCTGGCGTTAATTTAAAAACAACACGTGACCAACTGGTCGCCGGAGGCTTGATACTAGTGCCTATTTTTTTGATCCAATTACAACCAGATACAGGTTCGGCAATCGTATTCTTATCATTCTTGCTTGTGCTTTATCGGCAAGGGCTTAATTCGGTTTATTATATCCTAGGAGGTTTTGTAGTGGCTATGCTGATTATAGGTATTTTATACGAGGACTATCGCTTTTTGTGGATTTTACTACTGAGTATAAGTTGTATTTGGTTAGGTGCCGAAATGACGACTAAACGTACTCGATGGTATTTTGTAGGCCTACTGATAGCCAGTATTACAATTTGGGGACTGAGCTATGAAGGAAAACTCGATATAAATTTAGCATTGTATTTATTTGGTGCAGGTTTTTTGACACTTGCCTATTTTTATAGTAGAGATAAGAAAAACATCCAGCTGCCGGTCGTATTAGGTGGATCTATTGCATTGGGTAGCTTACTGGCTTTTACTTCGAATTATATCTATTATCAGAAACTCTTGCCCCCGCACCAAATTGATCGTATATCGGTGTGGTTACATCCTTCAAAAAGTAACCCGATGGGCGCCGGCTATAATTTGATACAGTCAAAAATGGCCATCAGCGCAGGGGGCTTAGAAGGGCAAGGATTTATGAATGGCACCATTACGCGCTTGAATTATGTACCTGCGCAGTCTACTGATTTCATCATCAGTGCGGTAGGAGAAGAGCAGGGTTTCATAGGTATGGTTTTGGTGATTGGTCTTTTCCTTTATTTTTTATTGAGTATTATAAAAATTGCGGAGCGACAACGCTCTACTTTTTCAAGAGTATATGCTTATTCACTTGTTGGAATCCTTTTCATCCACGTCTTCATTAATATTGGTATGACAATGGGTATAATGCCCGTTGTGGGTATTCCATTGCCCTTCATCAGTAGAGGTGGGACCGCTTTATTAGGCTTCACAATTATGATAGGGGTACTTTTGAAATTAGATAGCAAACGCTATCAAATATAATTGTATGTTCAAATTTTCAATTGACAACACAGATGCGCAGTCCTCAGCTCGGGCAGGATTAATTGAGACAGATCACGGAGCCATCCAGACACCAATCTTTATGCCGGTGGGTACTGTAGGCAGTGTAAAGGGTGTACAACAACAAGAACTAGAGTCGGTCATCAAGGCACAGATTATATTAGGCAATACTTATCATTTATACTTGAGGCCAGGTATCGACATCATACAGCAGATTGGTGGTCTTCATCGATTTATTTCCTGGGATCGTCCTATGCTAACCGATAGCGGCGGCTATCAAGTCTACTCTTTAAGTAATAATCGAAAAATAAAAGAGGAAGGTGTCACCTTCCAATCTCACATTGATGGTTCCAGACAGTTTTTTAGCCCTGAAATCGCCATCGACATCCAGCGGGTTATTGGAGCCGATATCATCATGGCCTTCGATGAGTGTACGCCTTATCCCTGCCCTTATGATTACGCTAAAAAGTCGATGGAGCTGACGCATCGCTGGCTCAAGCGCTGTACCGATCATTTTGATCAGACAGATCCACTCTATGATTATGAGCAAACCCTTTTTCCAATCGTGCAGGGTAGCACCTACCGTGATCTTAGAAAAATATCCGCAGAAGTCATCAGCAGTTTTGATCGACCAGCCAATGCCATCGGTGGCTTATCCGTAGGGGAGCCCGCAGAAGAGATGTATGAGATGACCGAGCTGGTATGTGGCATACTACCTAAAGACAAACCCCGTTACTTAATGGGGGTAGGCACTCCGGCTAACCTTTTGGAATGTATCGCCTTGGGAATCGATATGTTCGATTGTGTATTACCTACTCGCAATGCCCGGCATGGTATGCTCTACACAGCAGAAGGTATACTCAATATGAAAAATGCCAAATGGAAAGCAGATTTCAGTCCGATTGATGAGCACAGTACAAGTCCTATGAGTAGGAATTTTAGTAAGGCTTATTTGCGGCACCTTATTATAAGTAAAGAAATGCTGGCAGCCCAGATTGCCAGTGTCCACAATTTAAGCTTCTACCTATGGTTGATGGGAGAGGCTAGAAAACATATTTTAGCAGGAGATTTCCTAGCTTGGAAAAACAGTATGGTCCCCAAATTAGAAACACGACTTTGATTATGATCAAAAAACTCGATCGGTACATCATCAACAAATTTCTTTCGACCTTTTTCTTTACGCTACTCATCTTACTAATGGTAGGTGGTATTATCGATTTCAGTGAAAAGGTGGGTAAGTTTATTGATGGCGAGATGACCAACCGAGAAATCATTTTCGATTACTTTCTCAATTTCATGCTGTTTATAGCAGGGCTTTTGTGGCCTCTATTCACCTTGATTGCCGTCATCTTTTTCACTTCCAGGATGGCTTCTAATTCTGAAATCATATCTATCCTGAATGCGGGTGTGAGTTTTACTAGGCTATTAAGGCCTTATTTGATTGCGGCCTCTATTCTGACGGTCATCTATCTCTTTTGTAGCCATTGGCTAATCCCCAATGGGAATAAACGGATGCTCAATTTTATTTACACCTATATTGATACCAATGAGGAAAAAGGCAGGTACCGAAATGTTCATCTCTTTATTGCCCCAGATGCCAAGGTATTTATCCGCAACTATCGCAAGAGAGATAGCACCGGCCTCAACGTACGATTAGAGCAATTCGCCAATAATGAAATGATCGCCTTACTAAAGTCTGATCGCATGGAATGGATTCCTGAAGAGCAGCAATGGCGATTGAGAAATTATGAACTCCGCCATTTCAATGGTCCAGATGAAAGTATCTTTATTGGAAAGGGAGAAGTCATTGATACAAGCATTAATCTCTCTCCTTCTGATTTCATCGACTACTCCGATCAGCAAAATATGATGACTACGCCCGAGCTACTCACCTATATTAAAAAACTAAGGGCGAGAGGAGCCAGTAATATCCGCAAATATGAATTGGAGCTCAATCGGCGTAGTGCCGAGCCAGTGACCATATTCATTCTTACTTTGATTGGTGTAGCCATTGCAGCAAGAAAGGTAAGAGGGGGCATTGGATTACACCTCGCTATTGGCATTGGTATTGGTGCCTTATTTATATTCTTATCCCGCTTCGCCACCGTCTTTGCTTCTGGCGAGACCATACCTGTATTAGTAGGTGTATGGTTCCCGAATATGGTCTTTGCATTGATTGCAGCCTATTTGGTCAGTAGAGCCCAGAAATAAGAGCGGATTTTGAGACTATTAGATTTGAGTTTTCCTAGGCAAATGGGCGCTATGACTAGCTAGGTCCTTGGTCTCACCCTCTCTTGATCTCCGATTTGACCGTATTTGTACTATAGTGTTTCAAAATTGTTCACGCCAAGTTGAGCGAGACTTCATACAAATACTTCAACACTTTGATTCTTATTCCCTGTTTTCATACTTATCACCTGCAGTTTGTTGATCTATTTTGCTTAATTTTATACCAAAGCCTAAACAGGAAGTGTTTAACTTTCAAATATTTTTGAAAATAAAGTACAAATAGAAAAATTCATACTTTTCGTAATCATCTAAAAGTCAGACAATTACGAAATTTTTACAAAAAATAGATGTAGAAAAATGAATTCACAGGGCTTAAACGGTTGGTTTTTGTTTAACTTTTGTTTACTTTTGATTCAACAAGAAACTACACAAGTTTTCAAACATTAAACAAATCACTTCAACAATGTCACAGTTAGAATTTCAGACAAAATTAGAAGGCATGTCATCTGTACTACATGCCTTTGCCTACAACCTTACGAAAAACGTAGAAGATGCAAAAGATTTGTACCAAGAAACAGCTTTCAGAGCGATTACCAACCAGGATAAATTCCGCGCTGGTACCAACTTTAAAGCATGGCTCTTTACCATCATGAAAAACATCTTCATCAACAACTATCGCAAGAAAACCAAAGCCAATACAATAATGGACTCTACCGAGAATCTGTATTATATCAACTCCGGTAGTGTAACCATAAATAACCAAGCAGAATCGAATATCATGATGAAAGAATTGATAAAAATGGTAGAAGAGCTGGACAATAGTATCAAGATTCCCTTCTTGATGCACTACCAAGGCTTCAAATACCAAGAAATTGCTGATCAATTGGACCTTCCACTTGGAACAGTGAAGAGCAGAATCTTCTTCGCACGTAAAGAGTTAAAAGCCTTGATCGGTAACAGATACAAGAACTTGACACTCAACCGTAGATAAAAAAGACATCGTTTAATTTTTGATAAAAGTGATTAGTTTCTACCTTTCGATAGGTAAAAATGATTGATTACATATAAGAGCCATTCTGAAATTCAGGATGGCTCTTCTGTTGAAGTATATTATGAGTCTCCAATTCGCAGAGCAGCAAACTGAATTATTTAGGGCAAGCTTATTACAATGGTATGATCCAAACCAGCGACCATTGCCCTGGAAGGGCGAAAGCAATCCTTATTTCATCTGGCTCTCCGAGATCATACTGCAACAAACTAGAGTAGAACAAGGCTTATCTTATTATCTCAAATTCATCAAAGCCTACCCTACCGTAAAAGCATTAGCCACTGCTCCTGAAGATGAAGTCTTTAAAAACTGGGAAGGACTTGGTTATTACTCTAGAGCGCGTAACCTTCTGGCGGCTGCCCGCTATATTCACCATGATCTAGGTGGGCAATTCCCTGAAACTTACGAGGGCATAATTGCGCTGAAAGGAGTAGGGCCCTATACGGCCGCTGCCATTTCCTCCTTTGCCTTTCACCTTCCGTATGCTGTGCTAGATGGTAATGTCTATCGTGTTTTAGCTCGATATTTCGGTATTCATGTACCCATCGATTCTACTCCTGGGAAAAAGCAATTCCAAGAACTTGCTCAAATCTGTCTAGATCACGAAAACCCTAGCACTTACAACCAGGCGATCATGGACTTTGGGGCTACGCTCTGCAAGCCCAAAAAACCTTTATGCGAAAGCTGCCTCCTAAAGGATGGATGCCGGGCATTGACAGCGCAGCAAGTACAGCAACTGCCCATCAAAACCAAAAAGATCAAAAAGCGAAATCGCTATTTCTATTTTTTAGAAATCCACCAAGGCGGGCAAGTTTTACTTCAGAAAAGAACAGCTAAAGATATCTGGCAAGATCTCCATCAATTCCCTTTGATAGAAACTGACCAACATCTAGCAGATACCAAGGCGCTATTCGATAGTTCAGCTTGGCAGCATCTCTTCCAAGAAAACGACTGGGCCATCCAACAAATCTCCAAAACTTACCAGCAAACACTCACTCACCAAAAGATATTCGCCACCTTTCTAAAAATCGAAATTCCAGATCAAGTTGAACTCCAGCTCCAAGATGCCTTTTGGCAGGCTGAAGAACAATTAAAAGTATTCGCATTCCCCAAAATAATTGATTGGTATTTGGCGGATAATTCTTTATATTTAAGTTTAACCTAGTCTTAATTCATGGTGTTTATATAGAATCACCAGTAAAACCAGGATATCTTATTTGATATCTTTTCAATACTCTAAGTAATGGACAAAGAATAAGTCTCGTATTTTGATCGAGAAGATTTTGTACCAAGGCAAGGCAAAAAACGTAGATGATGCAGGGCATCAGCGAGGCTTTTTAACGCCGCATTGGTGTAAAAGATTCCATCAAAATCGAAAAGTTATTTTTTGATCATTACTAAACCAATAAAATAAGAATGGTCAACAAAGTTACTTTAATTGGCAACTTGGGCAAAGACCCTGAGGTACGTGCTTTAGAAAATGGGGCAAAAGTTGCTAAATTCTCCATCGCAACCAATGAAAACTATAGAGATAAATCTGGTGAGTGGCAAACTCAAACCGAGTGGCACGAGATCGTCGCTTGGCGAGCAGTAGCTGAGCGCGCCGAAAGTTCCCTAAAAAAAGGGATGACGGTCTATTTGGAGGGAAAGTTGAGTACCCGCACCTGGCAGGATAAGGATGGGAATAATAGAAAAACCACCGAGGTGGTGTCGAATTATTTCCGTGTCATCAATCGGAATACACCCAACTCGGGCGGTGGCGGTGCCTTCTCTAGTCCCAAGGATGAGCCTACCGTAGCAAATAGCTCTATCAGTAGCTCACCTCCACCGATAACCGAAGAAGCAGATGACGATTTACCATTCTAAAATTATAACTTTTGGAAGCTGAATCGCTCCCGTTTATATCCTTACTTCTAGCAGCTATAAATATCCCCTTCCTATTAAGTACCATCGCAGGATTCCTGGGGATATCTATACTCTTACTGTGTTCAGCATTAGTCTCAGGCGCAGAGATTGCCTTTTTCTCGCTTTCTAGCTCAGATTTAGAAGGAATAGAACAAGAGCCCACACCGGCCGATCGTCGTATTCTTTTCCTAAAAGAGCATCCTCGCTATCTTTTAGCTACCATTTTGGTGAGCAACAACTTCATCAACATTGCCATCATTCTGCTCTCTTCTGTCGTATTAGACCCCTTGCTATCGGAGGAGTTATTTGGATTTTGGGGAGAGTCCGTAAATGCGGTGCTTCCTTTTGCAACAGCGGAGCAATGGTCTGATTTTTTTAAATTCCTGATTGTGACCGTTGGCATTTCTTTTCTTTTGGTCCTTTTTGGCGAAGTCACGCCCAAGGTTTACGCAAAGATGAACAACCTAAAACTAGCTCGTTTCATGGCTAGGCCGCTATCTTTTTTGATGGGTATTTTGAGGCCTATCAATGCCTTTTTAGTGAGAATGACCAATTTTGTAGAAAACCGCTTAGCAAAATCTAACTCCAGCTCCAATCAACCCAGCAGAGAAGAAATTGACGAAGCTATTGAATTGACCGTCTCTAAAAGCGCAGATGCCGACCAAGAAATAGATATACTCAAAAGTATTGTGAAGTTTGGAGAGGTCAGTGTCAAACAAATTATGCGGCCTAGAGTAGATGTCGTCGCCGTTGATTTCAGAATCGATTATTCGACTTTGCTGGAAACCGTCAAAGAATCGGGCTACTCCAGAATCCCTGTCTACGATGAAGAATTCGATAATGTGACCGGGATTCTATACGCAAAAGATTTACTCGGCCACCTCGATGAAGATAAATCCTTCGAGTGGCAAACTTTAATTCGAACCGATCTACTCTATGCACCTGAAGCCAAGAAAATTGACGACCTACTCAAAGAGTTCCAGCGGAAACGACTACATATGGCTATCGTAGTAGACGAGTACGGGGGCTCCTCGGGTATTGTCACCCTAGAAGATATCATGGAGGAAATCATTGGCGAGATCAAAGATGAGTTTGACGCTGAAAAGGAAGTAGACTTCCAAAAGATTGACGAATATCAGTACATCTTTGAAGGAAAAACATTACTTAACGATGTATGTAGAGTCATGGGCATCGATACCGAGACCTTTGACGAAATGAAAGGAGAAGCAGATTCTCTGGCAGGCTTGGTCTTAGAAATCTACGGAGGTTTTCTGGCCAAAGAGGGAGAAATTACTTGCCAGGGCTTCACCTTCAAAGCTATCGCGGTCAATAAGCGCCGGATTGAGCGCATTTTGATCACCCTGCCCAGCGGGGGCGTGTCTTAAGTCTTTTTTTAAAAATAACTTAATTCTATAATATGCGGGATCAGAGAATTGCTATTTATGATGCTGTCATTGAGCAATGCCCGCGCTTTGAGCGCAAAGGTAAAGCCAATCCCTATACTGCCTCCAATGGGCATATGTTTTCTCAAATCAACAAGGATAGCCAGTTGGGTATTCGATTTTCTAAAGAGCAGCAACAAGCCTATATCGAGGAGTTAGAAAACGGTCTGTTTTTATCTTATGGGAGTGTCATGCGTGGATATGTATTGATGCCGGATTGGATTTGGGAAGACCAAACCAAAATGATGGCCTTGCTCAATGAGGCATTCGATTATGTCAACACCTTAGCACCGAAATAATGGCAAAAAAAATCAGCTCCTTTTTAGTAAAAAATGAAGCCTACTTGGGCGAATTTGTCTACGGCGGAATCGATGGCTGTGTGACGACCTTTGCCGTAGTAGCAGGTGCCGTAGGAGCTGGACTTGATAGTGCTATTATCATCATTCTAGGATTCGCCAATCTACTGGCCGATGGATTTGCCATGTCAATTGGAGCATTTATGTCTTCGAAAACGGAACTAGAAAACTACCATAAGCATCGCAGCCAAGTGATAGAAAGGATCCAACAAAACCCTCAAGAAGAGCAGCGCATCGTTGAGCACATTTATCGATCCAAAGGATTTGAAGGCGATTTACTTCAGCAAACTACCCAAACCCTCATTAAAAAGGAGGAGCGCTGGGTCGAGGTCATTCTTAGAGAACAATTGGGCATGGTCCCAGATGAGAAATCTCCTTTCCGAATAGGAGCTGTCACCTATATCTCCTTTCTATTAATCGGCATTATTCCATTAACGGTCTACGTAATCGACTACTTGCAACCTATGGAAGGTAACCGTTTTTTATACACCTCTATATTGGCAGGATTAGGATTCTGTATTATTGGATGGCTTAAATCCTATGTTAATGAAACTAAGGCAATCAAAGCGATTTTGGAGACGTTAATACTGGGTGCTATTGCGGCAATAGTGGCCTATTATGTAGGAGATTTATTGGAGCAATTGATTACATAAAAATATTATCCTTAAAAATTTCAGATTGAAACCATTCTTAAACCTACAGCAGCAAGCGTCTACCCTTGTCGAAACCAAGTCGACTACTGCTGCTTGCACGCCATTTTTACTCCAGATAAAATGCGGTTTTTTATTTTTATGCCTCTTGCTCATTCAGAGTTGTGGTGGCGAACAAGCATTAACACCGAAGCCAAGGGCCTATCCCAAAATCGAATATCCAGAGCGTCGCTACCAGCTTTTTGATCAGGCCGCTTGTAGTTTTGAGTTTGAGTATCCGACTTATGCGCGTATCGTAAAGAATCCCAATTTCTTATTGGAAGATGAGGTAGATAGTGCTTGTTGGTTCGATCTTTATTATCCCAGTTTTAATGGTCGTCTCCACTGTACCTATTACGAAATTGAGGGACAGAACTCTTTTGATCAACTAAAAAAGGATGTCTTTAAAATGTCTGACTTTCACAATGTCAGAGCAAATTATATTGATGAGCTAGCCGTCAGTCGCCAAGAAGCCAATGTCGAGGGGCTTCTATTCGCCATCGATGGACCTGCTGCTACACCATTCCAATTCTTCCTTTCTGATAAAGAGGATCATTTCTTTAGAGGGGCCTTGTATTTCGATACGCAGGTACGGCCAGATTCTATTGCGCCGATCTACGAATTTGTACGGGAAGATATTTTGAAAATGATCGAGAGTTTCGAGTGGGTAGACTAGTTGAAAATGGCGAATATTTGGGACAAAATAGAACAGCTACTACTACTCGGCACCAACCGCTCAGCCATTTCTGAGCAAATCCGACAACAGATGCGCCAGTTGGGCTTGGGTGATGATTTACCAGAGGCAGAGCTTCTTCTACAATACCACAGCTTTGCTTATCTACTCAAAAAAGGCGCCAAGAAGCTCCCCCAACTAGAGCAACTTCCAGCTGCACTCCAGGAGGAAAAACAAGCTCGTCCCAATGCACGCATTAGTCGATTGGTCGAACGCATTGTGCAAGACCAAGCCCTACAGCCTATCTTCGAGGAGTATATCCGATATAGCTCATCCATTCAACTCTTATTACCTCCCGAAACACTACCATACGTTTTTGAGCAATTTAAAAATGATATCGAAATGGTGGAAGCTGTCCAACCTATTATGGGCAATATGGGAGCTTGGTTGGCCACTCAAAATCAAGATTGGGCAATATTTTATCCACTTTCTCAAGAAGAACTTTGGCAATACGGCACCGACGAAGACCGCAAACAAGTTTTGGTCCAAATGCGAAAAAGGGATCGTGCTTTGGCCTTACATCAAGTCAAAAAAGCATGGCCTAAGTCAGCCATTCGGCAGCAGTTACTCTTTCTAGAAGCACTAGCCGTTGACCTTGGACCCGACGACCAAACTTTTCTGATAGATCAGCTTGCTATCTCGCAAAACGCAAGTATTCGTCAATCTATCGCCCGTTTGCTGACACAAATACCTGAATCGAATTGGGCCAATGAGGTCATCGATTTGATGAAGAAAATAGCTCGGCTTGATGAGCATGACCTGCTTCGGCTCTTCCTTCCTCACGAGCCTGCCCTGTTTTTGAGGGAACTTGAAGCAATAGGTTTCCCAAAAGATGGTCCCAGAAAAATCTCCAAACGGAAGCTCGAATCCATTTTTCTCTTCCTTAGTGCTTTGATGCCGCCCAGGGCTTGGCCAGAAGTTTTAAATTGCTCAGTGGCTCAAGTCTTGCCCATCTTACGCCAGTTTTCTAATTTTCGCAGCCTTAGAGAGCGCTTAGTAGAAAGCATCCGTTTGCACAAAGATATAGTATGGATGAAGCTGTTGCTCCAACCTTTACTTGATCAAAACCTACATCAATGGGACTATAGAGGTATACGCGAGCTAGTACTTGAGCTTCCCTATTCGGTATTCTACGATCTTACGACCGGCTATGTAGCTTTCCACAAAAACATCATCCCAAGCAGTAGCTTGATGTATTTTATTATGTTGCGCAGCAAACATCTCTGGCCACAAGAACTTTGCCTGCCGATTGTACAGCTTTTCCAAGACTATTTGATGTATTCCAAGACCGCTTTCCAGGACGATGCAGATCATTACGAAGACCTGCTGGAAGCCTTGGCACTTCGAGCAGAACCTTATCTTTTTACGCAATTGCAAGTAGGATGGCCACATGGATCATTCGCCTGGTTTAGATGGGAGGCTCCTGTTCAGAAAATGCTTCGTATTTTACACCTGAGATCAGACCTACAAGAGGCATTTGAGGTAGTAGATGAAGCATAATATTTAAACTATGATGGCAATTCTGACAGTCGCTCTATTGATCTGGATCAGTATCGATAGCTTTGGTAGTAAAAGAATTAGACGAAAGGTAATTGAAGTTGGAAAACAAAATTTCCACCTTGGTATCAACGAAGAAAACCAAGATTTCCTCCTTGGTCAAAGTCAGCAGTTGCCTAGTCCAATTCGGCAATACCTAGAGCAAAGTCAAGCGATCAAAGCACTTCCTCTCCAGACTACACGCTTAAGGTTTAAAGGTGTTCAAAAAAGGCAGGATCGGAAAAGGTGGACACCGATAGAAGCGAAAATTTTTCTTACTGCTCACCCACTCAGTCTTGCCTATTACGACGACCGCACTCTTGGTCTTTTTCTCTCCGGCAAAAAAGTGCAGATTCTTGAGCAAGAAAACGCCTCATCGCAGTATACCATTGGCAGTATATTCCCCCTTAGCAGCACTCCCCAGGGAAAGCCAAGCCATGAAAGCTTAGCGCAAATATTAGCACATGCGCCCTGGGTTGCCGATATCTTCCTTCTACCCCATTGGGAATGGCTAGATCAGAGCAAAAATCAAATATCAGGAATATTCAAATGGCAAGAAGAGGAGCTCAAAGTGAGCTATCGCTTCGATAAAAAAGGACTAATAAAAAGCTTCCTGACACGGATACCGGCTCAGGAAGCTTTACAAAACACAACCATAGACATGGAGTGCCATTTTTTTGATTACAAATTACTAGATAGCTATCAGGTACCAAGTAAGTATCAAATCTTACGATCTTCTGGTAAAAAACCAGGTACCATCGCCAAATTCGACATTACGGAATTGGTACAAAGCAATGCTTTTGCTTGGTGGTAGGTAGTTTTAGCTACCAGCGACCACCAGCATCGTTTTTCTTTCTGCGATCGTCCGCTTCTTTGACTTCGATTTCACTATCCATAAAGGTAAAGCCATTTAAGGTTTCAATCGCTTCTTTAGCTTTCTCCTCATTTTCCATTTCAACAAAGGCAAAGCCTCTGGATTCTTTAGTAATTCTATCGTAGATCACTTTCGAATCGACCACCTCTCCAAAACGGGAAAAGAGTCCTCTGAGGTGTTCGCCATTCGTTTCTTCTGATAAGCCTTTTACGAAAATCTTCATTCGTCCAGGTATTTAAACATTAATCAATCATTTTTTCAATTTTTGCCTTCTCTACTTTTAACTCTTCGAGTCGCTCGAAGACATCTCTTCCAGGCAATTGATCTGCTCGACCTACAATACCATATAGGTAATTGATTTGATCAATCAACATAGGTTTGGTGTAGGTTCCTTGTGCACGTACGAGCATTTTTTTCACTTCTTCCAGTTGGGCTAATTTAGCTTTTTCTTCAGATGTAGCCTCTTTTTTATTCTTTAGTTTTCCTAGGTCTTTATTGATCTGATGGCTCATCTTTTTGACTTCCGTCAATAGAGATACAATTTCAAGGCCAACTTTCTCTTGTGCTTTTAAATCTACCAGGCTCACTCCTGAAGCTTCTACTTTGGGGTCCATTATCACCTTTAAGTCCTGTTCCATTGTCTTTTCGCCGATGCTCATACGTAGGGTATACACACCAGGAGTAACCATCGGTCCTCGACTATAAGCTCTCCTTGAAGAGGCATCCCAACTTCCGGTATGGCGCATATCCCACTGAAATTCGTGCATTCCAGGGCTATTCTTTAGGCGACTATTAATAGAATAGGCAACCATATTGGTGGCCATATCTCGCACTACCTTAGCATTTTTCTGCTTATTGGCATTACTACTCAAAAAGGTTCGGACCTTTGTCCCTTCTGCATCAAATATTTCTAGTTTGATCGGTTCTTTTACACCTTCAGGAATATAGTATTCAATCGATGCGGCCGGTAAGGGATAACTAATATGCTCGGTACCACTACGTCCACGATAACGGTAGCGGATATGTTCTTTGGGCGTAAATAAATAAGGCGCTGAGTCGGCCAATTGATCAGCCTTTTGGTGCAAGGAAGTAAGGTTATCCATAATCCAGAAAGAACGACCCATTGTAGAAAGAACCAAGTCTTTGCGATGCACTTTGACATCCGTAATAGGCGTCACTGGTAGATTCTGTTGGAACGACTGCCAAGACTGGCCATCATCAAAGGAAATAAACATACCATACTCCGTACCGGCATACAGCAAGCCTTCTCTATCCGGATCTTCCCGAACCACACGTACAGGATAATCCGCTGGAATACCATTACTACCATCGGTCAATAGGGTCCAGGATTTTCCATAATTGGTGGTCTTGTAGATATAAGGTTTCCAATCTCCTAATTGGTAACGCATTGTCGAAAAATAAGCTTTACCAGCAATATGACTAGAAGGCTCTACACAATCAACTCTACCTCCTGGAAGTAGACCTTTGGGGGTGACATTGGCCCATTTACCTCCACCATTTTGCGTCACATGAACAGGCCCATCATTGGAACCTACCCAAATAACACCTTCCTCCAAGGCTGATTCCCGAATAGAGTAGATCGTACTGTAAAATTCCTCGCCCGTGATATCTCTTGTAATCGGGCTACCAGATATCACTTGCTTATCTTCTTCAAAGGCCGTTAGGTCTGGGGAAATAATCTCCCAGGTCTTGCCATCATCCATCGTTTTATGAACGAACTGTGAGGTGTGATAAACCACATCCGGATTATGCGGCGACACATGAATAGGCGCCACTCTTTGAAACCTAAATTTCAACTCTTTAGGATTGTGTCCATACATATATGCCGCGCCCACATCGTAGCTTTGTTCTTGTCCTGTACGTTTGTTGTATACCGAAAACCTTCCTTTACAATTGGCGTAGACGATATCTGCATTGCCTGGTTTGGGCACCGCTGGTCCAGTTTCACAACCACCAGTATTCATCACGAGTCCTATGGCGCCTGCTTGGTGTGAATAGGGCGGTAAACTGGGTACAGAAATCGTGGTATAATTATCTTGCTGACCAGCGTACAACCAATAGGGATATTGATCGTCGACTTCCACTTGGTACAACTCTGCGGTCGGTTGATTGAGCTGGCTAGACCAGGTTTTGCCCCCATTATGGGTAACATTAGCACCGCCATCATTTGCTTGGATGAACAAATTGGGATCATTTGGATTGATCCACATATCATGGTTATCTCCATGCGGAGGATTGAGTCTGAACCAACTTTTACCACCATCTACGGACTTCAGATAAGGAGTAGCCATCACATAAAGCACATCAGGATTCTGTGGGTCAACATCTACATTGGTATAATAAAATGGGCGCAAAGTCAAGCCTGGATTATCAGAAACATGCTCAAAGGTCTCTCCTTGATCAAGAGATTTGTACATCCCTCCTTTGCCATCTGGAGCCTCTACTAAAGCATAAACCAAACTTGTGTTGGCAGGAGAAACAGCCAAGTCGATCTTGCCTACAATATCAGTTGGCAAGCCTTTTTCTAGTTTAGTCCAGGTATCTCCTCCATCTACTGATTTATAAACGCCATTCTCCTTACCACCACTGATGATTGTCCAGGGCTTACGTTCTGCGCGCCATACGGTAGCGTATATAATATTAGGATTACTTGGCATGAATTCCAGGTCAGCGGAGCCAGTTTTATCTGAAATAAACAAGACTTTCTCCCAGCTTTGTCCACCATCTTTAGTTCTATAAACGCCTCTTTCAGCATTGGGTGCAAAGGCATTTCCAATAGCGGAGACAAATACGGTATTGTGGTCGGCAGGGTGGATTTCTACCGCCCCAATTTGCCCTACCTTTTCTAAGCCAATATGCTTCCAGGATTTTCCTGCATCTACCGATTTGTAGACGCCTTTACCGGCAATGACATTGGAGCGTAAGCCATCAGAACCTGTTCCAACGTAGACAATATTGGGGTCGTTTTGTGCAACTCGGATCGCCCCAATAGATGGCGTTGAGAAATAGCCATCCGATACATTACGCCAGCTGATACCATAGTCGTCTGTTTTCCAAACACCGCCACCAGTAGCCCCCATATAGAATACGTTGGGTTGAGATGCGATCCCGGCTACTGCCGTGGCACGACCACCACGAGTAGGCCCCACATTTCGGTATTCAAGGTGATCGAGGGGTAATTGTGCGAAACTGTCAGAAAACAAGAATAAAGTCAAGAGACTGAGAAAAATCGATTTCTTCAAAATAGTTGAGTTGAAATGATCAATAGTGTAAGATGATAAATATAGGAAGCAACAAATTCTTAGACAAATAGGGTGGCGACTTTGTAGACGTAAAACCTCCAAGCCCCTTTTAACAACCTCTTAACCAAATCATTCGGGAAGAGATAGGATAGCCGCCAGTCTATTAGGCGAATTCAATCACATAAAATTTTTATCATGAAATCCAGAATGTTCGTTTTTATTTTTTTCAGCCTTTTATTTTCTTTTTCTATAAATGCCCAAGGTGTCCGCAATGTAACGACCAAGATCGTTCGGCTAAAAACACTCTCAGGGCCCAATGAAAAAGCGCCTTGTAATCGCTTAATGGACTATTACGCCGAAATTGTGCAAGGCACGGGCCTAGAACACGCTAGCCTAGGATTGGTACAGCAGGATGCAACCAGTAAAACTTACGCAGAATGGGAAGGCAACGACATCCGTCCAGCTTGGTCCTTGAAGACCGTATTCCCCATGGATGAAGATAATGCTATGATCGTGATTAAAGTCTATGACAAGGACGATGCCTTATGTGGCGGCAAAGATGATATCGTTGATGTCAGTTTTGCTAGCAAGCAAAGTTTCTTAAGGTTGTGGGTCGACTTAAAAGCTCAAAGAGTCTATAAAGTCAATCTTGAAGACACAGGCAATCCATTAATACCTAAGTATAAGAAGGGCAACTACATTGGTCGCACCGGGACGGAGTTTTCCCTCAAAGGCAATACGAGTAATGATCACGCCGCCGAAATCACCGTCAAAGTATCGGTGACTACAGAGACGGTCCCTGAGGGTTACTATCCCAACAAATCTGCTTCCTTGACGATTGCACTTTTTGACGATTCTCCTTTTTTCAACCTCATTCAGAATGCTCAACTGGCTTATGGTAATTGTTTTGAGGGCTATGACAAAAGTGTGCTACTCAAGCGCACCTATAGTGGTAGTCGCAAGCCAGATCGCCATTTGAAAAATCCATCAAAAGCTACTTTTTTCTCGGAGTTGAAAGCACTAGCTGAAGATGGATATTATATCGACATCTTTATCTTCTCTCATGGTTTTGATAACAAAATCTCTTTGCTAGAAAACCAGGAAGAAATCACTGGAGAGGATATTATTGAGGAACTCTATGATAATGCCGGTCAATTCTCAAGGGGCAAATTCCCGATTCGCCTGGTGTATGGTGTACATTGCTTTGGGGCAACGCTAAGAGATGAATTTGTCCAAGTCGGCGCAAAAGCAGTCGTTGGTGCCAGAAGGGTAAACTTCTATCCCAACCAAGCCAATAAATTTATTTCGGAGTGGAACAAAGGAAATGTTTCTGTTTCAAGTGCCTATAGAAACTCTAATACGACTTCGTCACGTACCGTAATGCAGGCCTTGATCAAATTGGACGCCAACTTTGAGTCTCCTTGTTTCCGTCCTAAGTGCAAATTTGGAAAAACCGTATTGAGTACAGATAGCAACGATTGTGCTTACAACTACTTTGACTGCAAATGGGGATTGGACTACAATAAATACAAAGGCGATGATGGAATGGACATCATGAATCACTCCTCTGATATGTTATTCAGTGGCGATATGACGATGATTAAGTATAACCGATTTACTTGGTAGTGGTCTATTCATGTAATGATATAGTGGTGTAGTGATGTGGTGATGTAATAAATCACTATAACATTACATCACTACAACATTAAAACATTACACCAATCCTTCTTACCTCTGCCTACCATGACTTTAATTGTCTTGAAAAGCTGAGATACATACCTATCACCAAAGCTGGGCTGCTACCTTCTCCATAAGAATGGCCAAACTCGATAAAACCTTGCACATAAGGACTATACAATGGTGAGGTCAGGCCTAAACCAACAACACCAAAATCGGTATGGAAAGATTGTTCGAAAACCAAGTAGGTGCCAACAGGCGCTGTAGTTTGGTGCATTAAAAAGACTCCTATTCCATTTGTTCCGAAGTTGTAATATGGATTAATGCCCCACTTACCAGAGAAATAGGTGGTTCCAAAATAAAGTGGATTTTGGATTTGAAAAGGTTGCTCTCCACCATCGAAAGTCGTTATAGCAGAAGGGCCATAGGTAAATCCTAGAACAAGTTCTTTATTAGATTGAGCATAGGTCGAGCCTAGGCAAAAGAAAAATAGGCCTATCAAAAAGAGTTTCATAAGTTGTTGCTGGTCATTTTATTACCAAATGTACGGAACCATTTCTACCTACGGTAGATGTGGTGATGTAATAAATCATTACAATATTGAGTCATTCACTCATTGAGCCATTGAACTTACTCCAACACCAAGCCTTCGTCTTTTTTGAATGCTTTGTAGCGACCTTTACCAAACTTGCTACCATTGAACTCAATCGTTCCTTTGAGTAGTTCGCGTCGCTCTTCGGGGAGTTGATTGAAGTCGGCGCACTTGCGAGAGCAGCATTGCTCGTAGTTGGCTGCACATTCCTCACATTGTATAAAAAGGATATGACAGGCATCGTTGGCGCAGTTGATGTGTGTATCGCAGGGTTTACCACATTGGTGGCACTTGGCTATGACTTGCTCACTAATACGCTCGCCCATTCGTTCGTCGAAGACGAAATTTTTGCCGATGTATTTATTCTCTAAGCCCAGTTGCTCACATTGACGAGCGTATTCGATGATACCTCCATCGATCATGAATACATTTTTGAAACCTTTATGCATATAATAGGCGCTCGCCTTTTCGCAACGGATTCCGCCGGTGCAGTACATGACAATATTTTCGTCTTTTTTATCATCGAGCATATCTTCTACTAGAGGTAGAGCCTCGCGGAAGGTCTCCACATCAGGACAAATAGCATCTTCAAAATGACCCACTTCGCTCTCATAGTGATTGCGCATATCTACTACGATGGTATCGTCCTGATTCAAAAGTTGATTGACTTCTTGGGCAGAAAGGTGTTTACCACGCTTGGTGACATCAAAGCTCGTATCATCGAGGCCATCTGCTACAATCTTCTCCCGGACTTTAATCTTGAGTTTGTAGAAGGATTTACCATCGTCTTCGATAGCGATATTGAGCCGAATATTATTCAACCAAGGAATAGAAAAGAGATAGGCTTTGAAGGCATCAAAACTCGCCTCTGGTACAGATATTTGTCCATTGATTCCTTCAGCGGCTACGTAGATTCGACCAAACACACCATGCTCACTCAGCCCCAGGTAAAATTCATCCCTGAACTGTTGTGGGTCCGTAATATTGTGGTATTGGTAAAAGGAGAGGGTTACTCTTTTCTCATCAGAAGCCAATAGCTGCTCCTTCAATTCGTCTTTATTGACGCGATTGTATAATTTTTTCATTTGTATAAGTTGACAGGTAAGTTGCAGGCTTACCGTTAACAATACGGTTTAATCAAACTGAGTAACAGCCAAAAAATAACTTTTCGATTTTGATGGAATCTTTTGCACCAATACGGCGTTAAAAAGCCTCGCTGATGCCCTGCATCATCTACGTTTTTTGCCTTGTCTTGGCACAAAACCTTTTCGATCAAAATGCGATACTTATTCTTTGTCCGCTACTGAGCGCAAAGTTACATTTTTATGAGTTGATTGAAAAGGTGAAATTTATCAATACATGTTTGACTTTTGTAGGTAGGCTAGCAACTACAAGTAGTCGCCAAGGCCACTACTAGCCACCAACTTTTTCTTAGCGTTGGTAGAAAAAAATAACATTTTTTGGTAGGATTCGTTATATTGATACAAATTGCATCGAGATGAAAGAGTTGATTAAAAAATATCAGACCAAATTTAGCGAGACTAAATTTTGGGAATTTATCAAGAATTCAGCTAATCGTATTGGAGTACAAACTTCCTATACGGCACTTCTTTTATACTATGCCTACAAGAGAAAAGAGACGCCCGCCTGGGCACGTCGTATTATAATAGGGGCCTTGGGCTACTTAATTGTTCCAGCTGATTTGATTGTAGATTTAAAACCATTTATTGGTTTCTACGATGATGTCTACCTCATGAGCTTCACCCTGGTGACGATCGCTAGTTTTGTGAATGCCGAGGTTCGATCTAATGCCAAAGTCCACTTGGCTAAGTGGTTCTCCGAGATCAAACCTGAAGACCTCGAAGCGGTTGATAAGAAATTGTAAGTGAAGAGACTGAGGGACTTGGAGACCGGGGGAGAGACTGGGGGACTTGGGGACTGGGAGAGAGGAGTTAGAAGAGTTGTACTTGACACCTGACACTTGGCACATAGCACATAATGACTGGGAGACCGGGAGAGAGGAGACCGGGAGAGAGGAGACCGGGGGACTGGGAGACTGGGAGAGAGGAGTTAGAAGAGTTGTACTTGACACTTGGCACATAGCACATAATGACCGGGAGACAGGAAGAGAGACTTGGGGACTGGGGGACTTGGGGACTGGGAGAGAGGAGTTAGAAGAGTTGTACTTGGCACCTGACACTTGACACATAGCACATAATGACTGGGGGACTGGGAGACAGGAAGAGAGACTGGGAGACAGGGGGACTTGGAGACTTGGGGAGAGGAGTTAGAAGAGTTGTACTTGGCACCTGACACTTGACACATAGCACATAATGACCTGGGGAGAGACTGGGCTAACTTACACATTAATAGTACTCAATCATTACAATATGCCTCTGCGGAAGCTCCGTCAGAGAAAGCATTAAACCATTATAGCATTAGATATCATGCCCCTCATCGAATGCGTTCCCAACTTTAGTGAAGGCCAAAACCTAGTGGTCATTCAGGCCATCCAATCTGCTATTGAATCTGTAGAGCATGTCCAATTATTACACCTTGATCCTGGCTTTGATGCCCATCGTACGGTGATGACTTTTGCAGGGCCTCCTGCCCAGGTAATAGAAGCTGCTTTTCAAGCCATAAAAATAGCCAGTGAGCAGATCGACATGAATCAGCACCAAGGCACACATCCCAGAATGGGTGCTACCGATGTTTGCCCTCTCATTCCTATACAAGGCATATCAATGGATGAAGTGGTAGAGTGGTCCAAAAGATTGGCACAACGCGTAGGGCAAGAACTGCAAATTCCCGTTTATCTATACGAGCAATCTGCTCAATTTTCTCATAGAAAAAACCTAGCCCACATCCGAAAAGGAGAATATGAAGGACTATCATCAAAGCTTCGACAAGCCCAATGGGCACCTGATTATGGCCCGAAAAGTGGGCATCCAAGTGCAGGGGCAACGGTGATTGGTGCTCGTCCGTTCTTGATTGCTTACAATGTCAATCTGAATACCCCATCTACTGAAATTGCGCAACGCATTGCTCAGAGAGTCCGAGAAAGTGGGTACCTACTAAGGGTAGATGGCAGCCTCAAGGGAGCCCTGAAAAGAGACGAAAAAGGCCAAGCAATCCGAGTACCAGGACTGCGAAAATCTCTCAAGGCCATTGGTTGGTTTATTGATGAATACAATTGCGCTCAGGTCTCCATGAACCTCACTAACATGGAACACACCAACATGCACCAAGCCTTCGAAGCCTGCCGTGAAATAGCAAAACAAGCAGGTGTTCAGGTGACGGGTTCCGAACTAATTGGCATGGCCCCCTTGAGCTGTTTTCTGGCTGCTGGTAAATTTTATGCCCAGGATGTAGACCTTTCAGAACAAGAATTAGTCCAATTAGCCATTGAGCGCTTGGGCTTAGCGGAGCTAAAGCCCTTTGATGCAGAAGAGAAGGTTTTGGAGTATCGCTTGTTTGGGAAATGACTGTTAAGTCCAGATTTAAATTTGCTTGCGCAGCCCTAGTTCCAACCCGTAGCTATAAAGTTTTTCCTTGATAGGCCCTTTACTGGTATTGGTAAAATAGTAGCGAATATTAGGCTGAATGAAAGCCTGAAGCTTTTCGTTCATCAAATAGTTTACACCAACCGAGGCAAAGCTTGCCAAGTGAAATGAATTAACATTAGAACCATAGCGCTCGGTCAGATGGGGTTGCCCTTGCCCATCAATCAGAAAATGGCCGTAACTCGTTACGTAAAAAGATGGTAAAGCACCAAATTCAATGAAGGGCGAAAGCTTTTTCGCATTCATTTCCCACCTGGCTAGCATTGGAAGCTCAAACATCCAGAATGATAATCTAAGTTCTAGATCTTGTAATCCAGATGACATAATAACTCCTTGTCCATCGTGATAGGTACCCCAACGTAAGCTATCACGGTATTGCTCGTCATAGCCAAGACTAGCAAAGCGGAATCCCGTTCTGATCCTTAGTTTTTCGGTGAGCTTACGGTTGTAATGAAACCCAATTTGCCAACTTGTTTTGCTGATCTCTCGCTCTTGCCGTCTATCGAGTATATTTTGGATCGCTAGTTCGCCACTATCTGCTTGGAGACTCCGAAAAGATGTTCCGATTCCGCCAACGATATCTATTGATTGCTCAAATTGAGCTATTCCAAAGGCTGGTATTATTAGCGCAAGAAAAAATAAATAGAGGTATTTCATAAAACTGAGTACACTGTGTAATAAATTACTTAACGTTTTGAAGCCATCTTTTAAGCAATCTCTGCGTTATGTACTCGTCCCGATATAAATCGGGACTGCGCCATGCCTTGATCTAGCTTAAAATCTGGTAGTTCAAAACATCAATAAACTTTTTGCACAGTGTACTGAGAGATTGGTAGAGATCACTTAAGTATAGGTTCTATAATTCGTATTTAAAACGAAACCATAGGAAGGTTCTGTTCAATGCGAAAAAATTTAACAACAGTATGAAAATGGGAGTATTATAAATTAAAACAGGGTCCTGGATTTAAACATCCAAAACCCCTATCTTTTTATACTTAAAAAAGAAGCTAGCTTAAGCAGACTTTCTCACTTGTACCTGCTGTTCTTTGACATTGGTATCTTTCAGTGATTCAAAAGTGTAACCTTTATGACTGAAGTGTGCTAATACCTGAGGCAAAACATACTCTAGTTTTTCCTTGGCCTTCAAACTATCGTGAAACACAATAATTGAACCAGGGCGAACATTCCTCATTACATTTTGCAAGCATTGCTCTTTGGAAATATTCGGATCAAAATCGGCACTTAAAACATCCCACATCACAATGCGATAGTGACGTTGAAGAAATTGAGCCTGGCGAGGTTTAAGCTTTCCGTAAGGTGGTCTAAATAAATTAGACTGCGTCACACTTGCTCCGTGTCGAGTATTATGGAAGTACGGAATATTATCCGTTGCCCAACCATCTAGGTGATTGTAGGTATGATTGCCAATAGTATGGCCAGCATCACTTACCTGTTGAAAAACATCAGGATGCTTTTCGACATTTTCACCAACACAAAAGAAAGTAGCTTTAGCATTAAAAACGGCTAACTGGTTAAGCACCCAAGGTGTCACCTCAGGGATAGGCCCGTCGTCAAACGTGAGATAAATTTCTTTTTCCTCAGTAGGAACCCTCCACGTGTAGTTCGGGAACAGTTGCTGTATAAACTGAGGGGTTTTAACTAAATACATAGGATCGCGGTTTTGAATTGTCCATGGAATATATTGAGCGACGAATAATCGCTCCTAAAAAATTGATTCTTTTGCATTTATAAACGCTTTCGTCTACATTTTCGCTGCTTAATCACTATAAATAATTACCGTATTTCTACCAGAAAAGTTCGTTTTTTACAAAATCTAAAGTGGAACTTTATGAGGCGTAAAAGTATTGTTCATGTAGGATTAATTATTTTGAATTGAAGCAGCTCAATTAGGCACTTCTGGAAGCGATAATTATCTTTGCGAAAATTTAGTGCGTTGTGTAAAGAATTATTTGAATTTCACGTCGATCATTTTCAAATAATATCACCACAACATCACGTCATTATTCATCTACCGAAAAAGCCTTACGCTTGCGCTCGAAGCTTCAGCGTAGGAGCATGATGTAGGTAGATGACATTACATCATTATATTCTCCTCCTCAATGGACAACATTAGAGTTCGATTTGCTCCCAGCCCCACCGGCGCCTTACATATTGGAGGCGTACGTACTGCCTTGTACAACTATCTACTTGCCAAAAAGCACAATGGTACATTCATCCTTCGTATCGAAGATACCGACCAAACTCGTTATGTTCCAGGTGCAGAAGACTATATCATCGAAGCCCTTAAATGGTGTGGCATCGAACCCGACGAAGGCCCTGGCTACGGCGGCGATTATGGTCCCTATCGTCAATCCGAACGAAAGGACCTCTACGGCCAATATGCGCAACAACTCATAGATAGTGGCAATGCCTATTATGCTTTTGACACTGCCGAGGAGCTAGATGCCCGTAGAGAGGCAGAAAAAGCTAAGGGAAATCATAGCTTTAAATACGATCATACCGTACGCCAGGAAATGAATAATAGCTTGGGTATGAGTCCCGAAGCTTTGAAAACGCGCTTGAACTCAGGCGAGCCTTATACGATCCGTCTCAAAGTTCCAGTAGATGAATCGGTCACCATCCAGGATTTGGTTCGTGGTGAAGTCACCTTCCAAACCAATGAACTCGATGATAAGATCATCCTAAAAGGTGACGGTATGCCTACCTATCACCTGGCCAATATTGTAGACGATCATTTGATGGAGATCAGTCATGTCATACGTGGTGAAGAGTGGCTCTCCAGTACCGCTCATCATATTCTATTATATCGTGCGCTAGGTTGGGAATCTGGCATGCCTGCCTTTGCGCACCTACCACTCATTCTCAAACCTACAGGTAAAGGAAAACTGAGTAAAAGAGATGGCAAAAAACTGGGTATGCCGGTCTTTCCACTGTCCTGGAATGCAGATACAGAAGAAGATTCCTTTGTTGGTTTTAAGGAGTTTGGCTTCTTACCAGAAGCTGCGCTCAACTTCCTGGCTTTCCTAGGATGGAACCCTGGCACCGAACAAGAACTATTCGATTTACAAAACCTAAAGCAAGCTTTTTCCATTGAAAAAATTGGGAAATCAGGGGCGCGTTTTGATTTTGACAAAGCCAAATGGTTTAACCAGCAATACATCATCAATAGCGACACCGCTGACTTGGCAGCCAAGGTGCGGCCTTTGATCGAAGCACATGGCCACCAAGCCACAGAGGAATACCTAGCTGCTTTTATCAATATGATGAAAGAGCGCGTCGTATTGGTCCCTGACTTCTGGAAGAATGGCTTCTATTTCTTTGAAGACTTTACCGATTATGACCAGAAGAATATCCGCAAAAAATGGAAGGCAGATAAGCGAGCCATCTTCGACCAATTCCTGGAAGCTATTTCGGCAATCGATCCTTTTGAAAATGAGACCATCAAAAGTAGTGTAGAAGCTTTTATGGCGGACCATGAACTGAGGTTTGGTGATATTTTACCTATCCTAAGGATTGCCTTGACCGGCACCATGAAAGGGCCTGCTATTTTTGAAATGATGGAAGTATTAGGTAAAAAAGAAGTGAAACGTCGTATGCAACGTGCCTACGGTATTTTCGATGAATATGTAGCTAGTCTATAAGGAAATATGATAAAACTCCTAGGCATACCGTATGACTTGAATTCTTCCTTTCTGCGAGGAGCAGCTTTGGCTCCTCCCAGAATTCGACTGATGGAAACCGATGGGTCTGCCAACACATTTGCAGAGTTGGGTAGAGATATAAAAGCGGGAGAAGTTTACCAAGATATAGGTGATTTGCAACTTGCTGGGTTTTCTCCTCAAGATGCCTTTCAAAAAATCAAAGCGGCAGTAGCTACGGCCATTGAAGATGGCAGCAAATTGGTGAGCTTAGGAGGTGATCATTCTATCGCTTATCCTATTTTGGATGCCTATACGGACCGCTATCCTGGGCTACATATCTTGCAAATCGATGCGCACGGTGATTTGTACGAAGATTTTGAGGGCAATCCGCTCTCTCACGCCTCTCCCTTCGCTAGAATTCTTGAAACGGGAAAGGTAGGGTCATTGATCCAGGTTGGAAATCGCTGCTTGACTACTCACCAACGAGAACAAGCAAGTCGTTATGGCGTAGATATTGTGGAGATGAAAGACTTCAATTTAGATTTCTTGGTCAGACTGCAAGCACCTCTTTATGTAAGTATTGATTTGGATGCCTTAGACCCCGCTTTTGCACCCGGCGTCAGTCATCATGAGCCAGGCGGCCTTTCTTCAAGGGATTTATATCAAATCCTTCAATCGATTCCGGTAGAAATAATAGGTGCCGATATCGTCGAGTATAATCCTACCAGAGACCTACACAACATGACGGCTATGGTCGCCTATAAGGCCCTGAAAGAAGTGATGGCGAAGATGGTTTAGCATGGTGATAAAACTCGTATAAACGGATCATTTCATCTTTGGCCATCTTTTGTCCCATCCTGGCCGTAAGGTAGATCATGAGTACAATAAAGGCTATGGCCGGCAGTAGCCACAAAACTCCAGATGGCAAACCAAGATTCATTTGAGCAAAGCCCGTGATCATCACTATGACGGCTACAAAACCCAGCAGAAAATAAAAAAAGACAAACATCATCCATACGCTAGGCTTAGGGCCACAAAGTCCGCGAATGTGTACGGTATCATCTATTTGCTCAAAGGAAATAAGTAATTGTGGCGACCAATAGTGCTGCTCTTCGCTTGGTATTTTGAGTACAATGTGGTGATCCCAAATTGCTGCTTTGATGTGATCAGCGACATCAAGCTCCTTTTTAAATCGCTCCATTACCTGCGATTTATCTCCTTCGAATACATCTTGAAATCTTGGCCTGAGTTCCATTTAAAGAAGCTTTTAGTAATGATCAAAAAATAACTTTTCGATTTTGATGGAATCTTTTGTTCCAATACTTCGTTAAAAAGCCTCACCAATGCCCTGCATTGTCTGCATTTTTTGCCTTGTCTTGGCACGAATTTATCCCGACGTTGCGTCGGGAATCTTCTCGATCAAAATGCGATACTTATTCTTTGTCCATTACTTACTCTAAAGTAAATATACCCGATGGATTAAAAGATGATTTTTATCAATGCGCAAGTCTGAATTTATAGAAGCACTCTACCTTAGCTTATCCTACCGATTGGCTTTTTGAGTTGCTGGCGTACTTTTTCAAGCCGCTGCATTTTCCCCTTTTTATCTACCAAGGTTTGGTTGGAACGTACCTTATATTTCTCATAGTGTTGCTTGATATTATTTTTTCGCCTCAAGCGATCTTTATATTCGCTATAAGCTACTGCATACCTTTTTTCAAAACCTGGATAATCTTTGATTCTGATTTGGAGAAGTTCTGCGGCAAGAGTAGCATTGGACAAGCTACCTTTTTTCAAAAGTTTTATCAAAGACGAACAAAGAGACCTGGGTAAATAATGCTTTTCTAATAAAAGGTGAAGGATACGGTTTTTAGTCTTGACATCTACTCGATTCAAGTAGAGTTTAAGAAAAAGCACTTGCTCATTAGAGATCAAAGTACGGAAGAAGTCAGTAGGAGCCTTGGCAGGGTTCTACCAATATTTTAATAACTGGATCATGTTTTTATTAAAAAAATAAACACTTTCAGTTAAAAGAGGATCTCCAATCCGATGAATACAAGGAGATTTTAGATCAAAATAAAAACAGGTCATCCATGACAACTTCATTTTGCACAATAGCTCCCGAATGGAGATTTTTTTTGACGCCATAAGTGGTAATCATGGTCAGAAAGAGGGCTTTCTTCGTTTTCGTTTCTTGTCTGAATACAGCTATTTTATTTCGAAGTTGATCTGCATAGCTTCCCGTTATCACGTAAGGATTTATTGAAAATTTGATCTCACAAAGGTTAATGGTCTGATCTCTCCGATCAATCACTAAGTCAACCTGAGCGCCTCCTTCTAGCCTTTTACTCCTCCATGCACTGGCTCGCGTGAGCACTCCTGATATCCCCAAACTGCGCTTTATCACAGGAATATGAGCTAGGCAAACCTGCTCAAATGCCAAGCCCATCCAAGTTCTTTGCCTCGGATGATCTAGTGATTTCACCCAATAGTCTTCATCATATTCATGATGGTTTTTTATGAATTTCAAATAGAAGATACAATAGAAATCTGATAGCCGATATAAAGCATCTCTATTCTTCTTGCCAAAAGTATTATATACACTGATAAAACCACTCTCTTCTAGTTCATTTAAGGCCCCACTTAAACCACCGCCAGATGAGATTTTCAACACCTTGATCAATTCTTTTCGGCTCATACCTTTTGGTTTTTCTGCTAGCGCTTCGATAAGTTGCTCGTGAAGATTAGGGTTTTTAAATAAGGATAAAAACAAGTTTCGAAATTCTGTATTAAGAAGTGCTCCCTCTCTGAAACATAAATAGTCTATATTTTGGGAAGCGCTTTTATCTGGTTCAACTGCATCTAGATAATAAGGAATTCCACCCATAACCATGTAGAGCTGTAATATTTGATATCGATCTAAGCTACATCCATTAGCCTTCAAAAGTGCTTCTGTTTCCCTCAGATTAAAAGGTTTAATCCTCATTCGGATAGTTACTCGATTGTGTAGCCCACCATGATTACTGATAAGCTCGTTGATCATCCAGGCAGCAGCTGAGCCACAAGTGACCAATACGATATCTTTTCTTGCACTTGCCCAACTATTCCAAAAATGCTCGAGTGCCATCATAAAATCCGAACGTGGCGTATCCAGCCAGGGTAATTCATCCAGAAATACGATTTTCTTTGAATCTATCGAGATACTTTCAAGGTGCTCAATAAGCAACTGGAATGCTTCTAACCAATTATTAGGAGCTACACTAGTATTCCCCTTTGCATACCGTTGAATAGCTACTAAAAAATTGGTTAATTGCTGTGAAGTACTAGCATTTGCTAAGCCAGTAAGCTGAAATGCAAATTGATTTTGAAAAAACTCTCTCACCAAGAATGTTTTACCTACCCTTCTTCTCCCATAGAGTGCAATAAACTCAGATCTTTTACTTGCTATTGCCTTACTGAGCGTCGCTATTTCCTCTTTTCTTCCGATTAAATGCTCACTATAATTCGCCATAAGTCCAAAAATACAACACTTATGGCGAAATAACCACCCCTTAACTCGCCATAAGTGTCAAAAAAATCAACTTATGGCGAGTTAAACTAATTCAGCTGCTATCAGTTTTTACAAGTGAATCAAGTGATTTAGTAAAACTTCAACAATCATGGCCGAAAACACCATCCTCAACATACGCCCATTGGGATTCCCCTGGGCCACTCAAGATCCATTTATCTTTTGTGCTTATCACTATGATCGCTACCCAGCCGGGAATGCCGACCTAGGCCCACAAGCATCCTTGGCAGGACGGCGAATTGGGCAAGATTTCGACCCTAGTAAAGATTGGCGCATGTATCATGGCAGGACGGTACCAGGTTTCCCTCATCACCCACATAGTGGGTTTGAGACCGTCACTATTGCCAAGAAAGGTTTAGTTGATCATGCAGACTCGCTAGGAGCAGCTGGCCGCTTTGGTAATGGCGATGTGCAATGGATGACTGCTGGTAAAGGTGTACAACACTCAGAGATGTTTCCGCTCTTGAATAATAAAAAAGGTAATGAGTTGGAGCTGTTTCAGCTATGGCTCAACCTACCAGCGAAAAGTAAAAAAGTAGATCCGCATTTTGCTATGCTTTGGTCAGAAACGATACCAATATATCAGGAAAAAGATGCGAATAATCGCCAAGTTACAATGGACATCATCGCTGGCAGTTTTGCTGGAATACAAGCTCCTGATCCCGCTCCCAATTCCTGGGCTGCTGATCCGGAAAACGAAGTAGCCATTTGGACGATACACTTAGAAGCAGGGGCCACGCTTACTATTCCAGCGGCAAAAAATGCCGTCAATCGATCCCTCTATTATTATCGAGGAAAAACGATTGCCATCGCAGATCAACAAGTCAAAGATCAACACATCGTCGACCTACCAAGTAATGCAGCCGCCACGATTCAGAATGGACCGGAAGACAGTTATTTACTCTTTTTACAAGGCAAACCCATTGGCGAGCCAGTCGTACAGCATGGGCCATTTGTTGCGACCTCACAACAAGGCATCGTAGAAACCATGACTGCTTATCAAGCAACCGAATTTGGTGGTTGGCCTTGGCCGAGACCTGATCAGGTGCATGAGCGCGAGCGTGGTCGGTTTGCCAAGCACATAGACGGGAAGTTGGAAACAAGGTAGGATATTCCTTCCATCGTCGTAGTCATGATGCCTTTATTTGGTGACTTACACACAAAGAATTTCCTGCTGATGCTAAGATTTCCAATTCTTCTTCCTACTTTTCATTGAAAAAGATGAAGCAACTTGTTCTCTCTTTTGTGATAGGCTTTTTGACCTTAGCAAGCCACGCCCAAGCCTTAGTTGTCATCCCAAGTGAGGACTATGCCCTAGTCTTTCAAGAAGACCAAAACAAGCGGCTGCGCCAAATCTACTTTGGCCCACAATTATCCAGCACTGCTGCCTACAAAAACATCGCTGATAATCTCCGTTATGATGGCGTCAATGAAGATGTTTTTAATCATATTTACACCCCAAGTGGCACCTGGAATATTGCCGAACCTGCCCTACAAATCCAACATGCAGACCGCAATCCATCTACGGAATTAGCATATGTTAAACATCAGGTTGAGCAAGTGGAAGACAATGTATCTCTGACTACAATTGATCTCCAGGATCCACTTTACAAAACAGCTGTACGACTGTATTATAAAGTTTATCACAATGAAAATGTATTCGAGCAATGGTCAACAATTACCAATACGGAGCAGGGAGCAATAGAACTCAAAAAATACGCCTCTGCCAATCTATATTTCAGGGATCATCGTTTTTATTTGACACAATATCATGGTTCTTGGGCGACCGAGATGCAGCCTCAGACGCATGAATTGACTACCGGTATGAAAGTATTGGATTCTAAACTTGGTGCCAGAGCCAACTTATATGCTCCTCCCACTTTCATGCTGTCTATTGATGGGCCAAGTACCGAAAACAGTGGCAAAGTCCTGCTCGCGAATCTAGCCTGGTCGGGTAATTTTCGATTCGATTTTGAGCTAGATCGTTATAATAATCTTCGTTTAATTGCCGGAGCCAATGCCCATGCTGCGGAATACCAACTGGCAGCTAGCGAAAGTTTTGAAACACCCCATTTTATCTATGCCTATTCTGAAAATGGTAGAGGCGAAGCAAGCCGGAATATGCATCGTTGGGCAAGAAAATACCGCTTATACGATGGGGAAGGCGAACGACTCACCCTATTGAATAATTGGGAGGCTACCTACTTTGATTTCGACCAAGATAAGTTGGTTTCGCTATTCGATGGTGCCAAAGAATTGGGCGTCGATCTTTTTCTGCTAGACGATGGTTGGTTTGCCAATAAGTATCCGCGCAACGACGATAGAGCAGGGCTGGGCGATTGGAAAGAAAACGAGAAAAAACTACCCGATGGCCTTCCTTATCTAGTAGAAAAGGCGACCGAGAAAGGGATCAAGTTCGGCATCTGGATCGAACCCGAAATGGTCAACCCCAAGAGTGAGCTTTACGAAGATCATCAAGATTGGGTGATTCGTCAACCTGATCGCAAAGAATACTACTACCGCAATCAACTGGTATTAGACTTGAGTAACCCGGCAGTTCAAGACCACGTCTTTGGTGTATTCGACGATATTTTCACGGCCAATCCAGAGATTGCCTATGTGAAATGGGATTGCAATTCGATCATTTATAATGCTTTTTCTGAATACCTGGAGCAACAAGAGCTACCGCAGTCTCACCTGTATTACGAGTATGTCAGCGGTGTTTATGAGGTATTAGAAAGGGTCCGAGCTAAATATCCTAAGGTGCCCATTATGCTTTGTTCGGGTGGTGGAGGCCGAGTGGATTATGGGGCGCTACAGTACTTTACGGAGTTTTGGTTGAGTGACAATACTGCTCCCTTGGATCGCATTTTTATGCAGTGGGAATATTCGCATTTTTATCCAGCAATTGCTAGCTGTAGTCATGTAACGAACTGGGATAAAACCGCCTCTATCAAATACCGTACAGATGTTGCTTCGATGGGGAAATTAGGGTTCGATATTGTTGTAGAGGAGTTGAGTACCGAGGAAAGGGAATTCTGTAAAGAGGCAGTGAAAAACTATAATGATTATAGTGAAGTCTTGTGGCAAGGCGACCTATATCGATTACAAAGTCCTTATGAATATCCTTTTGCTTGCTTTCAATTTGTTGATGAGGCACAAGATCGTTCGATTGTTTTCTCTTATTTAGTCAAGCGCACTTATGAAATCAACTACTCCGTTGAGCCTGTAAGATTTGCTGGTTTAGATCCTGAGAAACAATATCATATCAAGGAGTTGAATGTTTTCCCCGGCACCAATAGCCCGGTGGATGAATCCAAAACCTACTCTGGCGAATACTTGATGAAAGTTGGTTTTAATCCTGATGTTTCGGCCCAGCGGAGTAGTGTAGTATTAGAAGTAAAAGTCGCGAACTAAACCTATGGAAACTGGCCAACAACTCGCACAACGCTTCCTGGAATTATTCGAAGGAAAGTGGATTGCGAACACCAACTACCAGGAACAACTAGCAGGAATTAGCTGGCAGCAATCCATACAACAAATAGGAGCCTTCAACTCTATTGCGGCCTTGACCTTCCATATTCGCTATTATATTAATGGTCTCAATGAAGTATTTGCTGGTGGTGATTTAACGATCAGAGATCAATACAGCTTTGACCTACCAGAGATATCATCAGAAGCCGATTGGGAGCAATTGCGCGAGGCACTCTTCTCTAGTGCGGCCACCTTTAGCAAACATCTGGAGCAGATGACAATACAGCAACTAGAGGGCCCATTCGTGAAGGAGCAATATGGCAGCTATCGCCGCAATATTGAGGGAATTATTGAGCACGGTTATTATCATTTGGGGCAGGTGGTTCTTGTAAGAAAGATGATCTTAGTAAACTAAAAATCATCTCCAATAGAATGCACAATATAGTCTGGAATAATCCCGGTAGACCTGATCTGCGCTTCTGCTTGATGAGCCGTTGTATTGCCAGATAAGGTAAGCATCGTATCAAAGCCGAACTTATTTCCACCAATGATATCTGTTTGTAGGGTATCGCCTACCATGAGTACCTCTCTTTTATCGATGCGATGGCCCTCGGCGTGGAGTTGATCATAGGCATAAAGGAACATCCTACCGTCTGGTTTGCCAAAATGCAGAAAAGCTTTTCCACTTATGATTTCAACCAAATTAGCAAGCCCACCGATGGCCATGGATACTTCTGTGCGTGAGCTTGGATAGGTCAGATCAGAATTGGCGATCACCACTGGTATATTGATTTTGCGCAGCAAATTAATCGCTCTATTCAAGCCTTTTTGCCAATCAAAACCCTCATCATCGAGAAAGGCCAATGCTCGAATTTGCTCTAAACCTTCTTCGTCTACCTCTTCAATAGCAATAGTCGTCAAGCCTCCTTCCTGCATATAGGCGGCAGCACTTTTTGTACCCAAATAAGCGATAGTGGCTCCGGGTAATTTATGTTGTAAATAATCTCTGGTCATCATACCAGAGGTGACCATATGCTCTAGTTGCAAGCCTTTTAAACCTCTCTCGTGAAAACGATAGATCAACTCCTCTGGCCCGCGAGATGCATCATTGGTCAACACATAAAAAGGAATGTTTTTTTCCTTGAGAAAGTCTAATGCCTCCGATACTCCTGGAATAATACCTGCTGCATTTTTGAGAACGCCATAAGAATCCAAAAAGACAGCTTTATATTGGCTGGCTACCGTTTTAAAGTGGTCAAGTGCTATCATTATAGATTCAAAGCTTTTAGTAGTTTATCCGCATCGAAGCCTTGTTCGATCCTGGCAAAATGAGTATCGTAAGCTTCTTTTTGAAGTTTGGAAGCATAAATTTCGTGAAAGAAATAACGCCCATCTTTAATCACATAGTTTAAAATAAAAAAGCGATACACCTCCTTTAAAAAACGTACTTCATTTTCTGTCAAAGGATAAACTTCGTGATAATGCTGGAGGAATAAGATAAACCGCTCCTCCATCAATGGACCAATATTATAGGTAAAGACCGTACGGTCGCCAATGTCTGAGACTACTCTACTGATAAAGTAAAAGTCCATCATCCTCGTACTCATTCGAAACCAGTCGTAGTCCCAACGGGTGAACATTTTGCCCGCCGCAGTGACGGAAAAGTTGCCAATATTCCAATCTACAAAAACGGGAATTTTATCAAAGTTGCGAGCCCCCAATTGCTCCTGGCTTTCCAGAAAGCGGTCGACTTGCTCTTTGATAATGGTATCTTTTCCTCGGTGCTCATATTGGCCAAAATCCGAGTCGACAATCTCCACAAGGTGCTGCAAATCATGCCTCAAAGTTTTAGTAGAGGGCGGCAAAGTATTCCGAATACGATGACAAGTTTTATGAAAATTAGCAAACTCCTTCGCTAGTGTGATGATATGATTTTCTTCTAATCGGCGCGGCAAGCGTCTCTTAATTTTTACTGGATTATAGAACACTACCCAAGCATCTATTAAGTCATTCTTGAAGCGATGTACAAACAGGTCTCTACCTTTCATCAGGGAGCGCGCCAGGAAATTCTCAAAAGGGCTTGGAAGGTTATTGGCTAATACATTGATGATAGTATGGTCCTCAACAAAATGCTCATAGCGCCCAAAATAGGATAGCTTGGCAATTACAAAACTCTTGTCCTCGAATACAATTTTATAGACATGATTGGTCGATACCCTAGCACTGATATCCGATATATTTTTAATCGGCCGAGTAGGATCGTAGGCCATCCAGGCATAGCGGACAATAGTCAGAAAATCAATATAGTACATAAGGTTCTAAATTATTTCAAAGTAACGCTTCATTTCCCAATCAGTGATAGAGGATAAAAATTGCGCCCACTCCCAATCTCGTGTACGGATAAAATGATCCACAAAGCCCTCGCCAAAGAGTTCTTTGGCGATAGCATGCTCCCTCATTTGATCGACTGCTTCTTTTAGCGATCTGGGCAGTGGTGGATTACCACTATTTTCGTATTCGTTACCTGTAGTCGGTGGCGTTTCAAGGTGCAACTTCTTTTTTATACCATACAAACCAGAGGCTAGTGCTGCCGCCATAGACAGGTAAGGATTGGCATCTGCACCAGGAACTCTTGTTTCTAGGCGAGTAGCACTTTTCCCGCCAAGGATCACTCTCAACGCGGCTGTCCTGTTTTCTATTCCCCAACTAGCAGAAACCGCCGCCCAAGAACCCTCTACAAGACGTTTATAGCTATTGACCGTAGGAGCGTACATAGGTAGAATATAAGGTAGGCAATACAACTGACCTGCTATATAATGCTCTAAGGTATCGCTGATTCCATTTTCCGCACCTTGCTCAAAGAAAACATTTCTATCGGCTTGCCAAAGGCTTTGATGCAGATGCCCACTGCAACCTGGTAGCGCTGAATTCCATTTGGCCATAAAACTAGCCATTTGACCGTGTCGGTAGGCAATCTCCTTCACACTGGTTTTCATCAAAGCCATGCGATCAGCAGCTTCTAGCACATCATCATAAAAAATACAGGCTTCATAGACCCCATCTCCAGTCTCTGTATGTAAGCCTTCTAAAGGAATATCAAAGCGATGTAATTCATCAAAAAGGGCTTGAAAAAAAGCACTCTTCTGTGAGGTACGGAGTACCGAATAGCCAAACATACCAGGCGTAATCGGCTTTGGGTCGCGGTATCCTTTTTCCGCAAACCGCTGTGGTGTCTCATCAAAATTGAACCACTCCAACTCTCCTGCGAACAAGGCTTGATAGCCCAAAGCTGCAGCCTCTGCTTTTATCCGTGCTAATAAATTGCGTGGGCAAGCTTCGGCAAAACCTGCTTTGTCATTGCGAAAATCACCCAGTAGGAATGGTAGTCCATCTTCCCAAGGTATTTGTCGATAGGTCTTAAAGTCCAAGCTTGCTAGGGCATCAGGATATCCCGTATGCCAGCCGCTAAGTCGACCATTCTGATAAGGCACATCATGAGCATCCCAGCCAAAAACAACATTACAAAAACCAAAACCACTGTCCACAATCTTAGCCAACTTATCCAGATGAATAAGCTTACCCCGCAGTATACCGTCGATATCAAAAATACCAATCCGGATTTTCTTAGCCCCTTCTTGGAGGAGCTGTTCGATGATCTCTTTTTTGCTTAATGCTGTGATGATATTATTTTTTCAATGAATTTAAATCAAAAACCCTTCACCACCTTCTCTGTCTGGAGGATACCTCCAGTAGTGGTACTGATCTGTAGCAAATAGGTTCCTGGAGCAAGATTACTCAAATCTATACTGCGCCCAAGGCCTATAAAGGCGGTACGCTTGGCTTCGATGACCTGCCCAAACATATTATACAAGGTGTAATCGACCTGTACCAATCCATTTTTAGAGGAAATGAATAACTGATCTGTTGCAGGATTAGGATAAACTTGAAAGTTATCTTCTACAAAAAGCTCATTGGTATCTGTCACATCACTATTATTGAAGAATTGCTCCCCAAAATGGAAGGCATCAACGCCCACTACCGCCCCAATCTTACGACCTGGAATATCATCTGCTGGAGGATGGATACCACCCCAAATCCTACTCAAACTCGTTTGATCAGAAGCATCTCGATAGGTTGCCCATTGAAGGGTGAAATCCACACTTGGGCCTTGTTCAAATACTAAAAATTCATTTTTCTCTATTTCAAACTCGCCTACACCACCAGGGAAGAACTCATCACCTGTGAATAGGGTCAGGACCTCTGCCGCACCCCTAGAATAGGTAGAGTGCCCAGATACATAACCCGCAAAGGGTGGCGTCACAAAAGATGGTCGCTGATAGGGCCACCAATTCTCGGCAAGTATCCAACCTACTCCTGCGTCGTCCACTTCAGGGTCAAGAATAAAGTCTGGTCCACGCCAGGTGTATAATTTAATTTTGCCAACATCTGCCTGAGTAAAGACGCCGACACCAACATCATCTTGCGTGACTAGCTCGATATACCCTTCAACTAAAGGAATGCCTCCTGGATGGTATCTCGGTAAATCGGAGTCACTACTTTGACCCAGATCTGCCATCGCTCGCACCGCAGAAATTGGTCTAATATAATCGTAATAGCCTTTGATCCCCCAAGCTGAAATCGCACAGTCATGCATGGCTCCTCCTAAAATAAAATAGGCTTTTACATCCCACTCTAAATCATCCAAAACGGGGCCTTCTCCTTTGAAGCGTTTTTCTAAAGCCGGATGATCATTCACCTTATTGAGGATAGTAAACCAATGGCCCGGAGGCGTTTCTGAGTCTGGTCCGTCTGCCCAAAACTCGGCCAGTGCTCTAGCATAGTCTGCTCTTGGAACCATTTGTGGCGGATAAGGCTCGCCAGTAAACGGATTTAGGCTATGGCCTTGGCTAGCATCGCCACCATCCAAGTACTGATAGAAATTAGAAAAATCTTCAAATACGTCAGGGAAAGGTGCCGAATTGCCTATACTGGCTGGAGAAATATCCCAGATCACGGAATCTCTAAAATCTAAATGAGATTGCCAGATGGGCACCATTGAAAAACCCCATTTGTACTCCTCAGATAAACCGCCGGTATCTTCTAGGTTCAACATAGGTGGCGGCCCAGGATCATGGTATACGGGGTAGGAGAAATCATCTCTATCATAAAGCGTCAAGTCCGACTCTTGGAGTGCAAAAGGCACTACCCATCCCCATTCTGGACTCTGAAACTCAGGCGTATTCCCGGGTAAAGGATTACCAGCTTGATCGACAAACACATCCAAAGTCAAGGGTTGCCAACGGTTATAATCTCTGATTCTAGGATTGCCTGGATTGTCTGTGACCAAGGACGGATTAATCGGAAAGTAGAAAAAACTTAAGTAGTCAAACTCCTCATTACTCCCATCTTGTAGCCCAAAAGCAATCATACGATTGGCTACCCAATTACCAAATGCTGCTGGATCACCATTTTGATAATCTGTACTTACTTCATTTAGATCATAACCCAGATCCATCATCAAGCTGTCAATACTTCTAAAAATATCCCGAAAGCCCGGCGAAAACTCGAAGCGATGCCGAATCAGGCGATACATAGCATAGCTAATCGCTTCTTCTCTAGCGCTTTGCACATCATCTGGAGCAGGCACTCCATCAAAAGGCACCTCAAACCCACGAAAGGAATTCCCCAAGAAAAATGGGTCAGCTCGCTCGTCGTAAGCAGCCCAAATATCGTACATACAGACAGACGAATGGAATAAATTTCGCGCATGTACCGTAGGCCGCGCAAAATCGTTACGAATACCGTTCAACAGCTCCTCATTCCATTGTCTCGCTACGCTATGCTGCGCTTGCAAGCCGGAGTAGAGTAATAGAAAAGCAATAAAAAGTAGTGTAGATTTTTTGATCATTTGAGTCGTTTTGGTCAGGTTTAGTAGTGGGTTTAAAAATATAAAAATAGGAATTTCTAAGGAATCATTTTATTGTTATTTGTCATCTAAAACCTATATCTCTCCTAAGTTTTTGAAAAGATTTTCTCCTTGAAGGTAGGGTAAAATAAAGGATTGCCGTTTCAGAGGCAAATCAAATGATCGTAGATGTAGCACAGTTACCTTTATTAATTTACTCAATAGACGAATTCACCATGCATAAGCCTACTTATTTGGCGACCATAGCCGTGCTACTATGTTTGCCAAGTTTCCTTCTAATCTGGAGAAGTGTTCAACCTAATCGTTTAGAACAACCACTCCTTCCTGAGAAAAAATACGAGGTACAGTTCCAATTCCAGATAAAAGATACACTCGGACAGGAGCTGTTTGTAAAATCCTATCTACCACAGTCGAATGATCACCAAACCATCTCCAATGTACAAAGCAGTGGAAGCGATCGGAGCTTTAGCCTCAGCTATTCACCTGCTGGTAAAAGAGGCGTGTGGCGCAAACAAAACCAAGATACCACCTGGGCATTTACTCACCAATTCACCTACGAAGGGAAAGCTATGCGTTTTCTGCTAGAAGATCATATTCCCATTCAACAATGGATATTAGACACCTTAGCCCAATACCTGCAAGCCAGCGATTTGATACAGTCGGAACATCCCGAAATCCAGCGTTTACTACAAGTATTAGTCTTTGAAGAGAACAATTTAAAAAGTACCGTCAAAGCCATTTTTGACTACGTATATGCTATCCCTGCTCTAGAATCTAGTGAAACGATGGATGCGCTGACCGCATTCCGCCAACAAGCTGCTTCCTGTAATGGCAAGGGACGTCTTTTTGTAGCATTGTGCCGTGCCGCGGGCATTCCTGCCCGTACCATTGGAGGTATTATCCTTGAACAAACGGAGAAAAAAACCTCTCACCAATGGACCGAAATCTATTCCCAAGGCCATTGGATTCCATTTGATCCATTGAATGGGCACTTTGCTTATCTCCCAGCTCGGTATATGCAACTGTATTGGGGAGATCATTTTCTTTTGGCGCGGACCCCTGGCGTAGATTTTGACTATACCTTTTCCATAGCATCTGCTCCCAATTACACCATAGCTTCTGCTAAGAAGTCCAACCTCTGGGGACTGCTAAATTTTGTAGACATGCGCTTACTCAGAGTGATTTTGGTATTGCCTTTTTGTGCCTTATTAGTCGGCTTGTTGCGCAATGTAGTTGGGCTCAAAACCTTTGGCGTTTTCCTACCTGCAATCATGGCCGTCTCCTTGTTTGAAGTTGGATTTTGGTATGGACTCCTGGCCTTTTCTTCGGTAGTTTTGGTGATTAGCGTGATCAATTTTCCATTGGAGAAATGGGGTATGTTGTATACACCTAAGCTCGTCATTATTCTTACCGCTGTGGTCTTGGCTTTATTGGGAATTGCCTACGCCGGCCATTGGTGGCAGGTGCAAAAGATGCAAACGGTATTATTTTTTCCCATTATCATTATGACCATTTTAGCGGAGCGATTCGCCAAAAACATCATGGAAGAAGGTTATGAGTCAGCTTTTAAACTCATGGGACAAACTTTGCTGGTCACTTTCCTGTGTTACCAAATTTTAAATGCAGACTTCCTGCCAGCCCTTTTAATGAGCAATCCTGAGATATATGGGTACTTATTGGCCATCCTTTTGCTATTGGGTCGCTGGATAGGCCTACGCCTGTCTGAGTACCAACGCTTCCGTCTTATTTAATTTTAAAATCACTTTTCTATGCGATATCAAGAAGCCATCCGTAAGGGAATTATGGGAATGAACCTTAGAAATATTGCCCTCATTTACCCCCATAATCAACGTCGGTATTATCAATTGGCCGACGACAAGATCAAAGCCAAACACATTTTAGAGCAGGCTCAGCTTGCTTGTGCTGAAACCTATGCCATTATCGAGCGCATTGGAGACATTGCGCCCATCTGGTCTACTATGGATAGGTATAAAAAAATAGCCATTAAACCTGCAAACGGAAAAGGAGGAGGAGGCATTCTCATTCTTAAAAAGGACAGCCAAGGGCAATGGTGTAAAGGAGGGAAACCCGTCTCCAACACTTATATTTTTCAGCATCTAGCCAATATTTTAATGGGTGTATTTTCTCTGGGCAGTAGAGATCGGGTGCTCATTGAGCGTTGCTTGGAGCCGCATCCATTTTTCCAGGAAATATACCCCATAGGCGTCCCCGACTTCAGAATTATCCTACTGAAAGGAGAAATCTTAATGGGAATGCTCCGAGTACCGACTGACCGATCAGATGGTAAGGCAAACCTACACCAAGGTGGATTGGGTATTGGGCTTGATTTAGAAAAAGGCGTTTTAACCTATGCCTTTGATGGAAAAAGGTACCATACTCACCACCCAGATACTGATCGAATTATCCAGGGAAAGAAAATACCTCATTGGGAAACGTTGCTACAATTGGCCATCGATACCGCCCATGCTTTCCCGCTGGATTATCTCGGTATCGACATTGTCTTGGACGAAAGCGCTGGACCATTAGTCATGGAAGTTAATGTACGGCCCGGGCTCGGCATTCAACTAGCCAATAAAATGGGCATGCAAAAAACTTTATCAAATCTCTATTAACCACCTCAAAACAGTCACTTATGAAAAATCAAAAATCTTGGCCTTTTCTCCTCTTAATTGCTAGCCTTTGTATCGGTTTGCCAAGCCTAGATCATTATCTAAAAGCACAAGCACAGAAAAAAGCCATCGAAATACCAGTCACTATACAAGACATTCCCGTGGCTAGTGTATAAAGCATCCGCTCTCTTTTATCAAATCAATCAAAATCCAACTTTAAGGAATGAGTCAATAATAAATTAAACATCTTTACTTGTTCTTTTGCCGCCCAGTTTCGTTAAAAAGGTCATAAGCGAAGTGCGGGAGGCCGCCTAGGCACTGTTCGAGTGGAACGAGTTTGGCTAGGCAAGATTTTTTTGCTTCGTTTTTGTATCGAATGACAAAAATGAAGATGCTAGAGCGGTTTTGAATTGGAGTGTCAGTTGAATTTTTTTTGGTGCATTCACCCTAACTTTAAACAACATCTAATGAATAGAATAAATATTATCCTATGGCTTGTAAGCCTGTGCCCACTTAGTCTATTAGCTCAAGCAAAATCCACATTACAAGCAGGTGTATCTACCGGCTACTACAATAATGTATTCAGAGCTCCAGATATCTTTGTCAATGGCGAAGGAGACACCTTATTTAGTGAAGATATACAAGGAAGTAGCTGGTTCACTGAGGCGACAATCGATTGGGCCTACCGCTACAAATGGAACAAACAGCAACTCGGACTAGATTTATCTGGAACAGGACAAATCTTTCCGACGCAGTCTGATCTCAATCTTTACGTACTCGATTTAGAACAAAGCTATTCAAAGTCATTATCTAAAAAATGGAGCCTCTACCAAGCATTCTCCTATAAAGCGAATCAACGGAGTGGTGCCGATAACAATCAAGAATTAGTAGCTGCACCACTAGCCTATCAGCAAGCCTATGGGATGGCAGGTCTGAAAAGAAAATTTTCAAAAGCTTTCTACACCAAATTCGAAATAGAAGCACTCCGCAAGACTTATCAACCGGGCGAAACCTCAAGCCTGCGATACACTGCTCTTGCCGGGCGGCTTTATGGTCGGTATAAATGGTTGGCTGCTGACCAAGTGGAGTACACAGAAGCTAGCCTCAAATATCAAAGGCGTAGCTATCTTAGAGAAAGTTATCCCTCTGAAGAAGCCTTTGAATTTGATGAAGAGTTATTTGAAGAAGACCTTTTCGACGAAACGCTTTTTTCAGAAAGCGCCTTTCGGATGCAATACCTCACAGGGAGCTTAGCAACAAAAATCATAGCTACCGAAGCGTTCTATTTTAAACCCTTCATTGATGCAACGAGACGTCAGGGCGATAGAGCTACTTTGCAATATTTTCAATACCGTCCGGGAATCAGCTTAAAATTTTCACAGAGAAAATCTGCTTTCTACCTTAAAGGCAGCTATGCTTCTCGTTCTTATAAAAGTCTTGTTCCCGCTGGTAGTTCGGAGCAGGTGCAGTATAAATACCTACGCTTGAGTACCTATTGGGAGCAAGCTATCAAGAAGGACTTATTCTTGAAATTATCCGTAGCTCATGTCCAGCGATTCTCCAACTTTGATATTGCTTCAAGTCGGCAATTTAGACCTTATGATTCGTCTTGGGTAAAATTGGGATTGCGATGGAAGCCGTGAGGTGATGTGTAATTTACTGCCTTTCCAACTTTAGAAGAGAAGTTTGGTTGTTTTCTTTATGGTTTAGCCAGAGTTTTTTATCATCAAGATGCTCAATAGTCCAAAGGGTATTAAGCTGGCCATCCAAGCTCATCATTCTAAGCTCTGCTTTATGCCCATGAATTTGCCAGACACCCCAGGTATCACCTTTATCGTTTCCACCACTGGCTTTATAAAGGTGATCCCACCTAAAAAAGTAGGTATTGTGTTCAGCAGCTGTTGGTGGCCTAGTTTGGTGTTCAGCAGAAGAATATATCTCTTTTACGGTCCAGGCCCCTTGCAATAAATCCCAGGTGGCTAGAGGCAATTCATTTACCTTTTTCAACTGGATGACGACCTCCATCCCCTCTTCATTTCTTTTCCAGGTCATTTGATCTGTAGTGAGTTGGGTGATCGTGAAAGGGCCTGCAGGATCCTGCTCTCCAGAAGCTTGGGAAAAAAGTAGGGTTTGTTGCTCCTTTGGGGCTTGCCAGCTACCCCATTGGTTGATGACGCCTCCATTGCCAGAAAGCATCTGCCCACCTTCTTTGAGATCGAACCATTTAGCGGTAGGGGTTGGTGTCTGGCCGCCTACTTCTACTAGCGTGACTTCCCAAAGACCTGTGATTTGAGCTTGGCTGAATGTGGAGATGGATATTAGGAGAAGGGAGCATAGGAAAGTTAGTCGAAGCATAATTTTAATAGTTGAAGAGGCAAGGAGTTGAGTAGTTAAAAAGAGTAGAAGTCTGGCTTCTAGCCTCCTCAACTTTTCAACTCCTCAACTGCAATTTTACAACCCAAAGATGCTCCGACTAGCTTTTATGGTGCATGCGGCCTGTCGATTAGCTTTCTTCCTCATGCAAAGTACTCAAGAACGCTACCAAGTTTCTCAACTGTCGCTTATTAAGTACATCTCCCATCACAGGCATACTGGATGGAATATTCTCTCTTGTTTTGATATTGGTCTTGTCTATGGTTTTAATATCTTCTTTACCAATTTTCAAAGTCAATTGCGCATCCGTTTCGCCCATATTGATGCCCGAAATATTTTCTCCATCATTCATTTCCAAGATCACCACCCCGTAACCAGGAGAATAGGCCGCACTAGGTGCTACCATCGATTGCAACAATTCCTCTCTGCTTAGGCGATCCGCAACCCCAGCCAAACCAGGTCCTGCATTACCACCATACTCAAAGACAGCGTGGCAACGCACACATTGGGCAGCTTCGTTGCGATAAAATACTCTACCTCCTTGTCGTGCATTACCACCATAGAGCGCTTCCTGATATTGAGCAAGTGGATCATCAGCAGGCTTCGCTGCTTCGTATTGCGCCAATTGATCACTCAGCGCTTTATCATCCATCGCTTCAATCGCTTCGATGAGGTCTAGCTGTATTTCGGGTTGCAGCTTGTTCTCCACCAATTGGGAAGCTAATCCACTAAGTACGCTTTTAGCTGCATCGTTTTTATAATTTTTCAAGGCTGCTAAAGTGGCTTGTTTTTCTTCTACACTACCTTGGGCTAAAATATCTTCGAATAAAGGCACCGATTGTTCGGCAGGCAAATCCGACTCCGGCAACAAAGCTAAAGCAGTAGATCGAACCTCTTTTTCCTTGTCTTTTAATGCTAAAGCCAGGGCTTTTTCCAAGTCAGCATATCCCAATTTCTGTAAAGCCTTTAAAGCTTCTGATCGAACAGATGCATCACTCGACTGGGTCAACAAACCAAAGCAGCTCTGTACAAGATCACTTGCACCTAATCTTGCCGCCGCTTGCATGGCTGCAATTTTCACTTCATTACTACCCTCAGCTAAGGTAGAAGCTAATATAGGGGCAGCAGCAGTTTTTATGGCTTCTGCATCTCGCTCCATCGGCCCACGATAGCGGCCATCTACTCTATCAAAAACAGAAGGCTTTGCCCAAGTACTCAAGGCTGCCAAAGCTTCTGCACGCATTGCAGCTGGAGCAGCAGCATTTTGGGTATATTTTAATAGGCGTTCCCAATTAGCTTTTTCACCAACCTCTACATTAGCATTGATCGCTCTACGAATTAATGCCTCATTTTGAAACGGCGTGTCGCCTAATATTTCTGCTAAAGCAGGTAAGGCAGGCGCTATATTATAATCATCATTAATTGCTCTAGCTGCCTCAGTGACCAGCTGCTCATCTTCATCATCCAAAAACTCAGCAACCCCAGCATCTTTAAGTCTACGCAAGGCTACTATTGCGGCGGTACGTACCGCCTTTGAAGGATCATTTTGCAAGGCAACTAAATCCGTTGCAGCACTCGTACGTGCCAGAGAGATCATTCCTGCATGACGTAGCCAGATGTCTTGGTCATTATTTTCACGAATCATCTCTATCAAGCCTGGTGTAGCTTCTTTGGCTTCTAGTCGCCCAAGTGCCTCAGCAGCAAGCAATCGCACACGTAGCGACTCGTGCTTCAACAATTCGATCAGTTGAGCATTCGCTTGATCGTAGCGTACATCGCCAATCATTTTAGTTGCTTGAGCGATGATTTCTACATCTTGGTCAGCTAGATAGGCCACAAAATTTGAGGCCACTGCTATATCCTTTCTAGCTAATTGGTTCAAGCCCCATAAGCTATGAATCCGAGCTAACTGAGATACACTTGATTGTACGGTCGATAGAAATATCTCCTGTCCTTTAGCTCCTCGTTTCACTAATTCAAACTGTGCTTTCTGGCGCACTCTCTGATCTTGATGGCCTAATAGTTGAGCAAGTTCTAATTCGTCTTTTTCTGCAAATTCCGCCTGGATGAGTTCTTTAGTTTGTTGGCGGATTGGTGAGTCTACTTCGCCTGGCACATCCATTTTCCAGATACGCCCTTCTTGTTTTAAGCCCCAACCATCAATCCAATCAGAAAAATACATCGCGCCATCTGGTCCAAAATCGATACCTGTTGGCAATACTCCGCGTACGACCTCCTTCGTTTCACTCAGTTTAAAACTTGCGCCAGATGGTTCTAAGGTGAATGCATGAATCGGAGAGTTGGCAGGGGAGCCTCTAAACTCCGCAATAAAGAAGTGATTATACCATTCGGGCCCTAAAGCCGTACCTGGATTATAGACCATTCCTGTAGGACCATTGATGTAATTTTGGATCGGAGGTAAGATGTAGGCAGCTTGTCCTTCCCAGTGAGGAATGCTCATTTTCTCATCCATCCATACTTTATAGCTGTTATTATCTGGATCGGTATATTTCCCAAATTGCCAGTTGGTACGCCAGCCACAATCTGAGCCATTGATCAGATAAACGAGACGCTCTCTTTCACCTCTATGGTCACCATCATTGTCTTCTGAAATCAAGTTGCCGTACTCATCAAAAACAAACTCGTGTGTATTTCTCACACCAGCCGAATAGACCTCAAAATTGCTACCATCAGGTTCAGCTCTCACAACAACGCCCTGGTTGGGATATTTCCAGCGTTTCCCCTCTTTATCAACTACATTCATCCCGATGTCACCAATTCCCCACCAGATGCGACCTTGGGGGCCTACCTTTACGCCAGACATCCCATGACCACTAAAGCCAATATGAACAGCATAGCCGTGGCTGATCGATTCTGATTCGTCGGCGATACCGTCACCATTTGTATCTTTTGTACGCCATAAATCAGGGCCAGCGCCGATATATACTTCACCATTATGAAATTCAATACCATTGGCCACGTCGGTAATCTCTTCATTATAATCTTCGATATACAACTGGGCGCGATCCGCGATACCATCGCCCGATGCATCTTCTACAAACCAGACTTGCTCCTTTTCAACGGCCAAGTCTCTCCAATCGCGTACACCATCACCATTCAAGTCTTTGAGATGCCTGACCGATTCTTCGCTATCGGCGGAGAATGTTTCTCTCAGAAAAGCTCGCCGTTCTTCGACTGTTTCAAAAGATATGGAGGCAGTCATCCAGTTGCGGTGGCCACGGATATCAAACTCAGAGTTTCCTTGTCGGCTGGCTTTGGTATAAAAGATACGCCCTTGGGGATCAATACTAATAGCAATAGGATCATTGACCAAGGTATCAGAAGCCCAAAGCGACAACTCGAGGCCATCGTCTACAGCAGCAGCTACCTCAGCGCGTATTTTTTGCGCTAAATCCGCTGCTTTTGCGGGTTCAATTTGTAATGACTTCTGTGGATAAAGGACACTTGCGGTTTGCTCTTGACAGGCAATTAATCCTAGTAGAACTACTGCTATCAAAGCAAAACCAAGTCTTAGTTGTTTCATATTCGGTTAATATTTTGTGCGAATCGATTGTAGGAAAATTTTATTCCAAATCTAAGAATAAAAATCCTATTCGTTAAATGGTAATTCTACCTCTTCTCCCCAGATATATTTATTGAACCACTGCCAATTGTGCCATACGGCTGCTAGGCGTTCCTTGGGTTTGGAAATACCGTGCCCAAAACCATTGTAGATGATCAGCTTGTTTTCTACCCCTTTATCTCTTAAGCCTTGTGCTAGCTCATAAGCATTAGCCACAGGAACTCGACGATCAAATTCTCCATGCTGAATTAATGTAGGTGTAGTTGCTCCATTGATATAAGTCATAGGTGAGGTCTTTTTATAAATCTCCTCATCGCTCCAGGGCGTAGCTTTTAGGTACTGTCTGGTAAATGGATGGATGTCTGTATTGACGTAATAAGTCATCCAATTCGAAATACCTGCGCCAACAGAAATAGCTTTGAACCGATTGCTAGTGGTGGTGAGAAAAGCGGAAATATAGCCACCTTGACTCCAACCCATACAGCCCATTTTTGTAGTATCTACCATTCCTTTTTCAACCAAATAATCTACACCAGATAATACATCCCAGGCATCTCCAACACCTAGATTACGAACGTTCAATTTTCTAAAATCAGCGCCATACCCTGCTGAGCCCCGGTAATTGGGTTCTAGAATAATGGCTCCTTTATTTAGCCATTGCACCATTGGGTACACATAATTAGCCAGCGGCTTTGTAGTAGAAATACCTGTAGGGCCACCATGAATAATGACCAATAATGGGTATTTTTTGTTCGGATCAAAATCTTGAGGTTTATGCAGTACACCTTGAATTTCTGCTCCATCCTTACTCTTCCAAGAGACCATTTCACTATCGGAGACCAACCAGTCTTTCATCTGGTCACTCGAATAGGTAATTTGTGCTAACCTTTTGGACTCCACATCACTCCGATAAATTTCAGTAACCTGATCTGTACCACTACCTGTGATGACAAATTGCTGCCCGTCCTTGGAAAAGTTGACGGAATTGATGCGTTCTGGAGCGGCTAGAAATTCCGTAACTGCTCCCGATGTGGGATCAATATGATAAAGTATTCTTCTTGTTTTTTGCCAAGCTCTAAAGAAGATGCCGTTAGGAAACCAACCTGCTATGCTTTTATTTTCATCAAAATCAGCCGCAAGCTCCATAGATTGTTTTGAGGCAAGATCAAGTTTAAAAATACGGCTATTAGCGTAGTAAGCAGACTCACGATTAGCTACATTCGAGCTATATAAGATTTCTTTTCCATCAGGAGACCAGTCTATCACAAAATCTCCCGAGGAGTTTTCAACGACAGGCTCCCAATCTTTTGTAGCCACATTCAACAAAGCAATGTCACTTTCAAACCAAGTATTAATCAGTGGATTAGGTTGCTTGTTGAAAGCAATTTGCGTGCCATCTGGTGACCATTCAAAGCCATTGATGGTGAAAGAGTCAGACTTGAGCAGCAATTCGGGTTCTGGTAATTGAATACAATTTTCCTTTTTCAGGGAATCACTTTTATCATAGCAGGGAATATCGCTAGGCTGCATCTGCATGGGGTTAAATTCCAGAAGATATAAACCAGCAAGGCGGTATTCGGCATCATCTACTTGATAGGAACCAAAGCGATCTTTTCTGCTTTTATCTGTTTTATTTTCTTTTGGCGTCATCGTAAAAGAAATATGACGACCATCAGGTGAGAATTCGAATTGCTGAATATTACCTTCAACCTGACTCACTTGGATGGCTTCTCCACCCGCAGTACGTATCGCCTGAAGTTGGTTCTTACCATTCCGATTGGCCATAAATAAAATCCACTGCCCGTCGGGAGACCAAACGTGACCAAAGGAACTTCCCTTGTTGGTATTCGTCAATTGAAAAGGCGATTCTCCTTCTTTCATTAACCAGAGTTCTGAGTCATAGCGATTGTTAGTCCAATCCGGCTTATTGACGGAGTATACGAGATGTTTGCCATCTGGTGATAAAATCGGAGAACCAACACTAGAAAGGGATAAGACTTGCTCGAAGCTAGGATCGTATTTTTCTTGACTTTTCAGTAAAGAAAAAGCTACTAAGCAGATGATAAGTAGGGTGATTTTTTTCATAATATTTGTTTTGTACGCTTTGCATTTCGTACGTATCCATTATTTATTCTAAAATTCGTTTTGCTCTTGGTTCTAAATCTGTTAATTCTGCAATTTTTACAGGTTCTCCAGACTCGATACTTTTTCGTGCTGCCACGCCAATCAAGATAGACATTGCTCCATCTCGCACACCTGCTGCCCGATCATAAGGATCTTTTTTCTCTGGATTTATAAAAATCTTTTCGTGCAGTCTTTTGTCTCCGCCACCGTGCCCTCCACGCTCAGATCCAACTTGAATTACCTCATGTTCTTGCCAGAGTTTGTGAAGAATCAGCGGCTTATAATTGATGATCTCCTGCTGATCTTGGGCCATTTCTTGCGCATGCAGTTCTTCTTGAGTAAGGTTTTCGTTCGTAAAGTAAGGAATATCCTCCCAGGCTTCTAGACGCCCATCGGTCCCATTGAAAGCAATGCGCCAACCTTCAAAAGGCGAATAGGTGGTCAAGGAATAATTGACCATCACCTCATTGGCGTACTTGATCTGAGCAGACATTTTATCATAAATATTGACTTCTCTACGGAAAAGACAATTGTCTCGAATATAACCATCGTACTGCTCATTCTTGACATACAGATCCATTAGTCGCTCACTAGTGGTGATATCCCAGTGAAACTTACAGTCTTTCTTGTGGGGGCAAGTCCGACAATTATCGCCTCGAAATGGGCCATTTTCGCCATAGTGCTCAAGTGCTCCATAAGCATGTACCTCCGCAGGATCGGAATCCAACCACCAATTGAGTAGATCAAAATGATGCGTAGCTTTATGCACCCAAAGCGTGCCACCTGCTTGCCGTAGACCATGCCATCTGCGAAAATAGGAAGCCCCATGATAGGTATTCAGATACCAATGAAAGTCGACTGAAGTCACCTTGCCGATAGCATTATTCATCAACAACTCTTTGACTTTGGTCATATAAGGGCTCCAGCGATAATTGAACCCAACAATTAGATTCTTGTTGGATCGTCTTTCTGCATCAAGTATAGCTTGGCATTTATTTTCATCGGTAGTGAGTGGCTTTTCGGTCAAGACATCACAGCCCATATCCAAGCCTTTGATGATAAATTCGTGATGGTTCGAGTCTTTTGTAGTCACAATAATGAGATCGGGTTGGGTCTTCTTGACCATCTCATCGAAATCTTCGAAGATGGGGCAACTTACGCCCATATAGCTTTTTGCGTAAGCTAGTCGGCCAGGATTATGGTCGCATATCCCTACAAACTCCAGAATCTCCGAATATTGATCTACTAGTCGTTTCCCCCAAAAGGAGGTACCTCGAATACCCGTACCAACGAGGTTGACCTTCAATTTTTCGGCTGGAAATTGATTTTTTAAGAAAGGATTGGAAAGTACGCTGCCAGCAGAGAGCATGCTCACTGCGTATAAAAAGTTTCTACGGTTCGTTTGGTAGGACATCATTCGGTTCTTTTATAATTTATCCATACATTTAGAAAGGGAATTAAATTTAAAAAAATTGAGTTAATTGCATTTTGATAAACGTCGAACAAACAAAAAATAAATGCATACACCCAAAACAAAGGTCAAACGCATACCCAAAAGAGGTCATTACGACTTAGAAACGATTGCTACCATTCTCGATCAGGAATTTCTCTGCCAAGTTGGATTTGTCCATGAGGGTTATCCGGTAGTGATTCCTACGATCTATGGCCGCAGTGGAAATTTTCTTTACCTGCACGGAGCAACTACCAGTCGCATGCTAGTTGACCTCCAAAAAGAAGGCGTAGAAATAAGCCTCAATGTCACCTTAGTAGATGGTATCGTGATGGCGCGTTCGGGATTTAATCATTCCTTAAACTATCGCTCCGTCGTTGTATTCGGTAAAGCAAGCTTAGTCACAGACCAAGATGAACAGGTAGCAGCACTAAAGGTCATCACTGATCAAATCGCACCAGGCCGCTGGGAGGAGGTACGCCCCATCAAAGACAAAGAACTCAAAGCCACCAGCGTCCTGAAAATCTCTCTAGAGGAGGCCTCCGCTAAAATACGAACAGGTGGACCTATCGATGATAAAGAGGATTATGATCTAGATATTTGGGCAGGCGTCATACCGATTAAAAAAGTACTGGGCGAACCCATTGAAGATGAGCTGCGAAAGAAAGATCAACCACTGCCAGATTCGGTGAAGCAGCTTTTGTAACGGTAGGGGTTCTGGGGTGTCTAGAATTAGATAGTAGTGATCTTAAGAAACTAACATTAATTCAATGACGCATTGAGGCATTAGCTCAGTGACGCATTAAAAAAACGATATGTACACCAAGAAAGTATACAAGGCCAAAGACATGGCTAGATGGACACGGTTCGAAACTTATCTATTTTTGATTTGGAGTATTGTACTCGTATGCCTTTATCATTTTCTAGATTTAGAATGGATTAAAATACCTTGGACGCCTTTGGCATTGATTGGTACCGCGGTAGCTTTTGTAATCGGGTTTCAAAACAACTCTGCCTATGGCCGTATCTGGGAAGCGCGAAAAATTTGGGGCGGTATTGTGAATACCTCGCGCACCTTTGGAATGTATCTGCAAGACATGGTGACCAATGAACATGCATCAGTAGCTTTGTCGGAAGAAGAAATTCAGCACGAAATCAAAAGCCTAACTTATCGACATATCGCCTGGATGACCGCTCTCAGACACGCCATGCGAGTGCCAAAGCCTTGGGAAACCATCGGCCAGGAAAAAACGAACCAGGAGTGGCAAAGAATGATCAAACCACCAGAAAGAGACTCCACTGTCGAGGAAGATATGAAAGACTACCTGAGCCAAGAGGATCTCAACTATGCCATGAGTAAAAATAATAAGCAGACAGCTCTGCTCTATTTACAGTCGCATCACCTAAGGAAACTCAAAGAACAAGGCGTGATTTGGGAGTTTGCTTTTTTACAACTAGAAGGTGTACTAGAAGAGTTATTCACCCTACAAGGCAAATCGGAACGGATTAAAAACTTCCCCTATCCTAGGCATTTTGCTACGCTTAATCATTATTTCATGTGGATTTTTGTGGCTTTATTACCTTTAGCCATTATTCCTCAATTTGGAGAAATCGGGACAGAGATTGCTGCCAAATTTCCCGCAGTTGGCGAGTGGTTTGTATTTATAGCCATTCCGTTTTATGTGATCGTAGCTTGGGTTTTCCATACTATGGAACGTATCGGCAGAACGGGCGAAAATCCATTCGAAGGTTCAGCGAATGATGTTCCCATTTCCACGATTGCTCGAGGAATTGAGATCGATTTGCGGCAAAACTTAGGAGAATCTAAGGAAGATATTCCCGCTCAATTCCCCATGCAATACGACACCCAGTTTTAAGCGCATGTTGAAATTTCAAAACTATTACTTCATTATAGCATTATATCATTACAACATTAGCAGATGCTTTTCGATAATCATGGCAGAAAAATAAACTACGTACGCTTAGCAGTTACTGACCGTTGTAACCTGCGCTGCTTTTATTGTATGCCAGAGGAAGGCATCAAATATATGCCAAAGCAAGACCTACTCAGCTATGAGGAGATGTTGCGACTAATGCAAATCTTGGTTCCTCTAGGTATTGAAAAAGTACGTATCACCGGAGGGGAGCCTTTCTTACGAAAAGATATGATGACCTTTCTCAAGGCATTAAGCAAGATTGATGGTCTACAAAAGATCAACATTACCACCAATGGCACCCTTACCGCCAAACTCATACCCGAGCTAAAGGCGTTAGGCATCGATACGATCAACCTGAGTATTGACTCGCTTGACAAAGATCGTTTTTATAAAATTACTAGACGAAATGTCTTCGATCAAGTCATAGAGACCTACGAAGCCTTGCTGGACCACGGCATAAATACGAAACTGAATGCTGTAGTAATGGAAGGCCAAAATATCGAGGATATTATTCCAATGGTCGAACTGGGAAGAAAGCATCCTGTAAGTGTGCGTTTTATCGAAGAGATGCCTTTTAATGGCGAGGGAAATCACTACCCCGTTCTGGTTTGGAACCATCAAAAGATCAAAGCACATCTACTGGCGACTTATCCAGACTTGGAAAAACTTCCAGACCCACCCAACTCTACTGCCCAGCATTATAGAGTTCCTGGCTTTAAAGGTGATGTTGGTATTATTGCTGCTTATAGCCGGACATTTTGTGGTTCTTGTAACCGAATTCGCATCACGCCTCAAGGTATGCTCAAGACCTGCCTCTATGATGGTGGCGTTTTCAATATCCGAGATTTGATGCGAGCAGGTGCTAGCGATCAGCAAATCATAGATACCTTTAAGGTGGCTTTAGGCAATCGGGCCAAAGATGGTTGGGAAGCAGAAAAAAATCGAGGCTTGAACTTGCCTGTAAAAGAATCAATGGCTACTATTGGAGGCTAAATACAGTGCCATCATGCCTACGCTTCCTCCTCTTTTTATCGATCAAGTCAAAGATCAGCTTCCTGATGAATGGGGCGACCTTGTTCAATCTCTAGAGGAGCCCTCTCCCATTAGTGTCAACTACAACACTAAGAAACAAAGCAACGCCCTGTTTGCAGGAGATCCTATTCCGTGGAATTCACAAGGTCAATATTTAGAAAAGCGGCCTTCTTTTACGCTTGACCCTCATTTCCAGGCTGGTCGCTATTATGTACAGGAAGCAGGTTCTATGTTTATTGCCTACGTTTTGGATCAAATCCAAAAGGATAAAAAGTTCCAAACTGCTCTAGATTTATGTGCTGCCCCGGGCGGCAAAACCACCCTACTCCTCAATCAACTACCCGATGATTGTCTAGTCGTAGCCAACGAAGTCATCAAAAGTCGTTATCAAGTCCTCAAGGAGAATCTTGCCAAGTGGGGCCGCGCCAACATCATCGCAACCAATGCAGATAGCAAATATTTTGGGCCTTTAGAAGGTCGATTCGATGTGGTTCTGGTCGATGCCCCCTGCTCTGGAGAAGGCTTATTCCGAAAAACTCCTGATGCACGCAAAGAATGGTCGCGCGAGAATGTGCAACTTTGTCAAAGTCGGCAAAAGCGCATTCTAAGCAATGCCTTACCCCTCTTATCTGATGGAGGTTTCCTGATTTACAGCACTTGTACTTATAATTTTGCAGAAAATGATCATAATGTAAATTGGATAATCAATCAAGGAGCTTTTGAAACCGTCCAACTTGATATTCCGGCGGCCTGGGGAATCCACCAGACACGCCACGGTTATCAATTCTACCCGCACCGCACCAGAAGTGAAGGATTCTACATTAGCATTTTAAGAAAAACTGATGGTAGTAATCGCCATAAAAAGATACCCAGCCTAAAATATTATCAGCCTTTATCCAAAAAGGAGAGCACTCTTCCAAGTCAATGGCTTAAAGATGCAGAGGCATTTCAGCTATACGCCAATCCTAAGCAGGAATTATTCTTTTTACCAACGATAGCCAAAGACCTTTTTGCCTTATTAAGTCAGACGCTTCCCAAGGTTGATCCTGGCACTCCAATGGGCATAGTCAAAGGTAAAGACCTCGTCCCAGCACACGAATTGGCCTTGTCGATCCATTTGCAAGAGGGTATCCATCAATGGAAAGTCAATACAATCGATGCCATCAATTATATGCGTAAGACAGATCAAAAACCACCCTCTTCCCTAGTAAAAGGCTGGCATCTGGTCAGCTTCGATGGCGCAGGTCTAGGTTGGGTAAAAGTACTGCCCAATCGAATGAATAATTATTTCCCCAAGCATCTTCGTATTCGGAAGTAAGGCTTCACGCCTAGTAGTCAATGAAAAATGTGTCAATGATGGAGAATTCCCTCATTTCCCATCCCACGGAACTTCCCTACTCTCTTTTTTGTTCCTAGCCTAATAATAGATTGAGCGAAACCATTTGTATTGAATAATCAGAAGGTCTTTTCTGTCTATTTGCAAGTATTCCATTGGCAAAGGCAGGTTTAAAACCTCCCTATAGCTAGTGCTAATCTTATATTTTTGACCTCAACTAGCTTGAAAATC
>JBELML010000007.1:0-15258 GCA_042095835.1 Saprospiraceae bacterium | reverse complement strand
CTTATATTTTTGACCTCAACTAGCTTGAAAATCTTGTTTTCTTGCTTTCAGCAGAAAACTTTAGACAACTTCGTTGTATTTTTGCAGCGCAAAAACAGCAATCACTATGTATAAGGAATATAAAGGCTTGAATTTACCAGAGATTGACCAGGAGCTTCTTGCTTTCTGGGAGGATAATCAAGTCTTTGAAAAGAGTATCGAGCAGCGCGATCCAAACAATAGTTTTGTTTTCTATGAAGGACCACCATCTGCTAATGGCAAGCCTGGTATCCACCACGTCATGGCACGTACCATAAAGGATATCTTTTGCCGTTTCCAGACCATGAAAGGCCACCACGTTGCACGTAAAGGCGGCTGGGATACTCACGGGCTACCTGTAGAATTGCAAGTAGAAAAGGAATTAGGGATCACTAAAGAAGATATTGGTAAAAAAATCAGCGTAGACGAATACAACGAAGCTTGTCGGACTACAGTGATGCGCTACAAAGATATCTGGGATGACATCACCCGTAAGATGGGCTATTGGGTCGACCTTGACAACCCTTATATCACCTACGAAAAAGAATATATCGAGTCGGTATGGTGGCTACTTAAGCAAATGCATAATAAAGATTTGCTTTACAAAGGCTATACCATCCAACCTTTCTCACCAGCAGCAGGAACTGGATTAAGTTCGCACGAACTGAATATGCCGGGTGCCTATAAAGACATCAAAGACATCTCGGCAATAGCACAATTCAAGATAAAAGGTAAAAAGGAGGAGTACTTTCTAGCTTGGACGACTACGCCATGGACTTTACCCTCCAATACGGCCGTAGCCTTAGGTAAAAATATCACCTATGTGAAGGTCCGTACCTATAATCGCTATACCAAAGAACCGATCATTGTCATCCTTGCTAAAGACCGGCTCAATGCTTATTTCTCAGAGCAAAACCCTGACCTTCAGCCAGAGGATGTCAAGCCAGGTAATAAACCTTATCCTTATATAGAAGTGGTAGAGGAAGTATTAGGTGCCGATTTAGAAGGTCTGGAATACGAGCAACTACTGCCTTATGTGCAGCCAGACAAACCAGCCTTTAAAGCATTATTAGGGGACTTTGTTTCGACCTCTGATGGTACTGGTATTGTGCATATTGCACCTACTTTTGGCGCAGATGACTTCAAAGTTGCTCAGCAGTATGGCATTCCTGCTTTATTGGTGAAAGATGAATATGACAACCCCATGCCTTTGGTAGATCGTCAGGGTCGCTTCGTAGCAGAGGTGACAGACTTTGCTGGACGTTATGTCAAAGATTATGGACAAGAGGAAGAAAGGCCCGTTGATGCAGATATCGTAATCAAGCTAAAGACCGAAAATAAACTTTTCCACTCCGAGAAGTATGTTCACTCCTATCCGCATTGTTGGCGGACAGATCGTCCAGTTTTATATTACCCACTAGATAGTTGGTTTGTAAAAGCGGCTTCTATGAAGCAACGGATGTACGAACTCAACCAGACGATCAACTGGAAACCTGCTTCTACCGGGGAAGGACGCTTTGGCAAGTGGCTCGAAAATCTTCAGGATTGGAACCTATCTCGCTCTCGTTATTGGGGAATACCTTTGCCTATCTGGCGCACAGAAGATGGTAAACATGAGCTTTGTATTGGTTCAATCGAAGAGTTGCAAAATGCGATTGATCAAGCCAACGAGGTACTTGGTTTAGAGCAATCGGTACCTAAAGATTTGCATCGACCTTATATCGATGAGGTAATTTTGGTGAGTGAAGATGGACAAGAAATGCGCCGCGAACTAGACCTGATCGATGTTTGGTTCGACTCGGGGTCTATGCCTTACGCGCAGTGGCACTACCCATTCGAGAATAAAGAGAAGTTCGAGCAGAATTTTCCTGCTAATTTTATTGCGGAGGGTGTTGATCAAACGAGGGGTTGGTTCTATACTCTACACGCTATCGCGACGATGGTCTTCGATAGTGTAGCCTTTAAGAATGTGGTCTCTAATGGATTGGTTTTAGATAAGAAAGGCGTAAAGATGTCGAAGCGTCTAGGCAATGCCATCGATCCATTCAAAGCCATCGGAGAGCGAGGTGCTGATGCAGTACGCTGGTATATGATCTCTAATGCTCAGCCCTGGGACAACCTGAAGTTTGACTTGGATGGTGTCGATGAGGTACGACGCAAGTTTTTTGGCACCCTTTATAATACCTATTCGTTCTTTGCTTTATACGCCAATATCGATGGGTTTCAGTATGCGGAGGCAGATATTCCTTTAGCCGAAAGGCCAGAAATAGATCGCTGGGTTTTATCCGCTTTGAACACCTTGATAAAGGGTGTGGAAAAAGACTATGCCGACTACGAACCGACCTTAGCTACGCGAAAAGTGATGAACTTTGTCGACCAGGAGTTGAGTAACTGGTATGTGCGTTTATGCCGTCGCCGTTTCTGGAAAGGAGATTACACACAAGATAAAATTGCTGCTTACCAGACCCTATATACTTGTCTGGAAGTTATTTCAAAATTGATGGCACCTGTAGCGCCCTTCTTCTCAGATTGGTTGTTTAAAAATTTGAATACAACTACCAGTCGAGAGGACCATATTTCTGTACACTTGGCAGACTTTCCAAGCTCTGATACGACTTTGGTAGATGCGGCTTTAGAGGAAAGGATGGAGTATGCGCAAAAGATATCTTCTCTAGTTCTTTCCTTACGAAAAAAAGAGAAACTTCGCGTACGCCAACCCTTACAGAAAATATTGCTACCTGTATTGGATAGTAATTTCCAGACTCAGGTAGAAGGTGTAAAAGATTTAATCCTTTCGGAGGTCAATATTAAGAATATCGAATACATCACTGATACTGCCGGAATCATCAAGAAAAAGGTGAAGCCGAATTTCAAGACTTTAGGTCGTCGCTTAGGAAAACATATGAAAGCGGCTTCGCAAGCCATCAACGCTTTCACACAGGAAGACATCCAAAATCTGGAAAAAACAGGTGTTTATCAACTCAAAATCGATGAGACTAGTAGTTATGATCTTGGCTTAGAGGACTTCGAGATCATGACCGAGGATATCCCAGGTTGGTTGGTTGCCAATGATGGTCCGATCACCGTTGCTCTAGATATTCAATTGGATGAGGCGCTCCTAGCAGAAGGTATGGCTAGAGAATTGGTCAATCGCATCCAGAATATCCGTAAGAATAAAGACTTCAACGTCACGGATAAAATCAAGATTCAGCTAGAAAACAATACAGGTGTTACGCCTGCTGTAGTACAATATGGCGACTACATCAAAAATGAAGTCCTGGCTACCGAATTAACACTGGTCGAGGGACTTTCTGGTGGAGAAGCCTTGGAACTACCTGATGATGTACAAGCAGAAATCTTGGTAGAGTTGGCCTGAACTTGAACCACAATAGGGACATAGAATACATAGGATGAACCATATAAGGGATTATAAGGGCATGTAAGGTCTTTTAAGCACAAGACATAGCACATAGCACATAAGACATAGTATGCCCTTATAGAATTCACCATTCTGTATGAAATATACCATTGCGGTCGTTCCGCTCGTAGGTATGACTACCAAAGTGGTCGCGTTGTGCTTGTACTAAATTCAGATAGAGTTTGCCGCTAGTGAAAGCATCGAAATAGGCTACCGCGTTGGTTAGACCGCCCGCTGGAAGACCATTTTGGATAGCAAAGGTAGCGACCTTTCTAGCAGCTGTTTCTGTCTCTTTGATTTTGCCCGCAAACTCTTCATCTAAAAGTAGACTTTCGAGGTCATCATCTTTAGCATAAGCGACACGCATATCTTCAAGTAAGGCGGCACGTATGATACATCCACCTCGCCATATTTTAGCAATAGTTGCCATATCCATGTGGTAATCATACTCTTTATTAGCCGCGGACAATTGACTCATTCCTTGAGCATAGGTCACAATGAAAGCAAAATAAAGCGCGGCCTCCAAATCTTCAACCGTAATAGCAGCACTCGCTAGGGTTTGTCGATCACCATACAGAGTCTCAGCTATGACACGGGTATCTTTTAGGGCAGACATCTCGCGCATAGTCACCGCCATATCGATGGTCGGTACAGCGATACCTAAATCCATAGCATTTTGGGAGGTCCATTTCCCGGTACCTTTTTGTTTGGCTTTATCCAGGATCACATCAATGATATCTTTATCGGTAAGCTCATCTTTTTTAGAGAAAATATTGGCTGAAATCTCTAGGAGAAAAGATTGCAAACGACCTGCATTCCATTCAGAAAAGGTAGATTGAATTTCTTGGTTGCTTTTCCCGAGACCATGTTTCATCAGCCAGTAGACCTCACTGATGAGCTCCATCAAGCCATATTCGATACCATTGTGGACCATTTTTACATAATTGCCTGCTGATTTAGTGCCCATGTAGGCAACGCAGGGATCACCATTCACCTTGGCAGAAACTGCTTCGAAGATTGGTTGAATGACCGCATAAGCTTCCTGTGATCCACCGGGCATAATACTTGGGCCGAAACGAGCACCTTTGGCACCTCCAGAGACCCCTGCACCAAAGAAATGGATTCCTTTTTCCTTTAGATAAGCAGCTCTACGATCCGTGTCTGTGAAGAAAGAATTTCCTCCATCAATGATGATATCTCCCTCGTCTAGTAAAGGCAATAAATCTTCAATTACAATATCTACCACTTTACCCGCTGGAACCAACAACATAATTTTTCGGGGTGTAGCTAGATGATCGATGAAGACTTGCTTCTCAGTGGTACCGTCTACTTTTTCTTCATCTCCTTCTTCTTTGAGGGCTGCTACTTGATCTGCATTAGTATCGAGACCAAAAGCCGAAAAACCATTATCGGCTACATTGAGTATAAAATTTCGCCCCATTACCCCTAAGCCCACTAATCCAAAATCATATTTCGTTGTTATCATGTTAATTAGAATTTAAGGATTCGGGTAAAAAGTCGTTCACTTGTAACCCGTATTTGGTTTAATGTCGTTATTTGCTAAATTGGATAACGCAATAAAGGTAAAAAGTTGAGTATTATTTGTGTTTATTTCAATTAAAACAAAATGTCCAAAAAAATTCCCAACCAACTACTCGTCATATTTGGAGCCTCTGGTGACCTAACTTCCAGGAAGCTTGTCCCCGCTGTTTATAATTTGTACAAAGGTGGTTTCCTACCCGATGGATTTGGGGTACTCGGCGTCAGTCGTACACCATTTAGTGATGAAGCATTTCGGGATAAAGCCATTTTCAATAATGATCATCTCAAAAAGAAACTCGACAATAAAGAGGAGAACCTCCAAGATTTTGCCGATAAATTCTATTATCAATCTATTCAATCCTATGATCAGGATGATTACAAAGGCTTGGCAGATCGGATCACGGCACTAGACCATCAGCTAGAGGGTGAAGGCAATGTCACCTTTTACCTCTCAACACCGCCAAAGCTGTACGAAGTCATCGCGCAGAAACTTTCTAGCCACGGACTAAATAAGCATTCAGAAGGCTTTAAAACCTTGATTGTAGAAAAACCATTCGGATACGATCTAGAAACGGCTCGACACCTGAATGAAGCCCTGCTCAAATGTTTTGAAGAAGAACAGATTTACCGGATCGACCATTATTTGGGTAAAGAAACGGTGCAGAACTTATTTGTCATGCGCTTTGCCAATAGTATTTTCGAACCGCTCTGGAATCGCAACTTTATCCATCGGGTCGAAATTACATCTGCGGAAAGTGTAGGTGTAGAAAAACGAGGTGGATACTATGATACCTCTGGCGCATTACGCGACATGGTGCAAAACCATCTACTCCAGCTGATCGCCATGGTAGCTATGGAACCTCCTGCTAAAGTAGATTCCGAAGCAATCCGAAATGAAAAGAAAAAACTATTTCGATCCATCCGACCATTGACCAAAGAAGATATCTATACCAATGTCATCAGAGGACAGTACACTGCTTCGACGGTGAAAGGGGAAGCGGTCAAAGGTTATCGAGAAGAAGAAGGCGTCAAGCCTAGTTCAAAAACCGAAACCTTTGTAGCGATGAAGTTTTTCATCGATAATTGGCGTTGGGCTGGTGTTCCATTTTATGTGCGTACAGGTAAGAAATTGCCGACTAGAGTATCAGAGGTGGTGATCCATTTCAAACCCAATCATTTGCCTCTTTTTCAAAATCAGACGGTGCTCAACTCTCAGAACATGCTCATCTTGCGTATCCAACCAGATGAGGGAATTTTGATGAAAATTGGACTCAAAGTACCTGGAGCAGGGTTTGATGTGAAAAACGTCAATGTCGACTTCCTTTATGAAGATTTGACCGATGCGCACCTACCAGATGCTTATGAGCGCCTGCTACTTGATGGGATGAATGGAGATGCTACACTCTATGCGCGTGGAGACTCCGTCGAGGCAGCCTGGGAGTTTATTGATCCTATTTTAGATGCTTGGGCCAATGATCCCGATGTACCCATTTATGGCTATCCGGCTGGAACCTGGGGCCCAGAGAACGCAGATGATCTCATCGAAGGTGAAAATATGATCTGGCGTTATCCTTGTGCTAACCTGACCAACGACGGTATCTATTGTGAGCTATAATTATATAAAGCCATCCAATTTACTTCATCCATAAACGCATTTTCATTGAATTCTACACCTCTCGTATACGTATTCCCAGACAACCAGACGGTCGCTGAAAAATTTGCAGAATGGTTGGCGCAATGGATCAAGGATCAAGATCAAGACAAAATCACCATCGCCCTGAGCGGAGGTTCTACCCCCAAAGTGTTGTTCAAGGTATTGGCAGCGCAATATGCCGATGAAGTACCTTGGGAAAAAGTACATTTCTTTTGGGGAGACGAACGCTGCGTACCGCCAGATCATGATGATTCTAATTATAAAATGACCAATGATCTACTTCTCACTCCTATCGGATTTCCAGAAGATCAGGTCCACCGAGTACTAGGAGAGCAAGCCCCTGAGGTCGCTAATCAGGATTATATTGAAAAGATAAAAGCTCAAGTGCCTTTTGCTAATGATTGGCCGCGCTTCGACTTGGTCCTTCTCGGTATGGGAGCAGATGGGCATACGGCTTCCATATTTCCACACCAGATGGAATTATTAGATAGTGGGGAGATTTGTGGAGTAGCCACTCATCCAGAAAGTGGCCAAAAAAGAGTAAGTCTAACTGGAAAGGTGATCAATAATGCCAGGAATATTTGTTTCCTGGTTACTGGTGCCAGCAAGCAAGAAAAAATCTATAAAATCCTCAAGCAAGTAGATGAGTATCAAGATTATCCTGCCGCCCACATTCAAGCTACCGATGGCTCCCTAAGTTGGAATCTGGACGCAGCAGCAGTAGCTTTATTGAAGAGTTAATACCTAAACGACTTCTTTGATAGGGCAAACGCATTAAAATAAAAACTTAAAAAGAAATGCTTATTACTCGAAATTAAGTGTAAAAAAGGTGATAAGCGAAGTGCGGGATGCCGCCTAGGCACTGTTCGAGTGGAACGAGTTTGGCTAGGCAAGATTTTTTTGCTTCGTTTTTGTATCGAATGACAAAAATGAAGATGCTAGAGCGGTTTTGAATTGGAGTTTTAGTAGGAATTATAAAAAATTGCAGGGTAATTTTTTGGTGCGTTTGCCCTAACAGGACGCTTTCTTATGTTTAATTATTGATTCAAATATATACCATACAAGATAAACCTATTGGTGGCTTTGCGGCATAAATCAGCCACTGAGGTACCTTAAAAAGATTCATTAAACATCAACTAATGAAATACCGCTGCGCTATTATCGACGACGAAGAACTCGCTAGAGAGTTGATCACTACGCATCTCTCCCACTTTGCGGAAATGGACTTGGTCGCCACTTGTAGTAGCGCCATCGAAGCTAGGCAAGTCGACTTTTCTAAGATCGATTTGTTGTTCCTGGATATCGAGATGCCGGTACTAAAAGGAACTGATTTTTTCAAGCATCTCGATCCCAAACCAGCGGTCATCTTCACAACGGCCTACCGCGACTATGCCGTAGATGGGTTCAACCTTGATGCAGTAGATTTCCTACTCAAACCGATCACCTTTGATCGATTTTACAAAGCGATTGAAAAGTTTCTAAAAGCTCAGGCTACTCCAAGTCCTACTACCGAAAGTACACCCAACAAACCCAAAGACTTCATCTTCATCCGCAAGGATCGCAAGCAGGTCAAGCTCTTACTTGCAGATATCCTTTACATCGAAAGCCTAAAGGACTACGTGCGCATCCACCAAACCGATCAAAAGCATACGGTCAAATACAGCCTGACGCAATTCGCGGAGCTACTGGATGATCGCTTCTTGCGCATTCACCGCTCCTTCATCGTCAATATCGATCAAGTGACCGCCTACACCAAAAGAGATATTGAAATCGGCCAATTGGAGCTGCCAATTGGTTTGAATTATCGGAGTGTAGTCGATCACTTGAATCGGTATTATGGGAAGTAAATGTAAACTTTTGACTAGTCGAAAATACCCTTAACAGTATTGTATAAACGACCAAAATCAATCCCAACGCTACTCCCAACTGCGCTGACAGACCAAACGCGTCCAATCTGAAATCCAGTTCCAAGAAGCTTAATGGTTACGGAATCGTCTTTGATCCCAATCCCAGTTTCGACACCTAAGGCTAGTTTAAGTTTAAAAAGTGAAACATTCCCTTCTATGGCAACTATTTCAGCCCCAGCTCCAATATATGTACCAATTGTAGCTTGTGCTTCTAGACTGAATATACTTATATCAAGAGCTGCTAGGTCGCTAGGAGCATTATTAATTACTACATCTATTATTGATCCTTTGGCAACAATGGCAAAAGATGGACCAAGAAAGTTTTTTGTAATCTTAATCCCGCACGACGCATTCATAATATCAGTCGTGTTAGTTTTATCTTCTGGACTTTCATCAAGCAATACGTATTTATGCCCTCCAACAACCAATAACATCCTAGATTCCCCTATTTCCATATTCTCATAATCGACCTCTTTCAGCCAAGTCTCTTCTTTATCTTTAATCTCTGGTGCAACAGGCTTGTTGAGATTAACTAAGGTAGACCAAACAGGAGTATGGTGTACTTCATTTTCTTTTTTAACAAGTAGTACAAAGTTGCCATCATCTTGTAATACGTATTTATGGGACATCTCAGAAACCGGATGATTTACATCAATCAAAGTTCTTGTCAATAGGTCGCTATTTTGAGGTGACAGTAGCTCATTGTGTAATTTATCAATGTAAGTTTTACTTTCGGGATCATATTTTAGACTGGCAAAGTCATTTAAAAGTTTTTCATTATCTGTTCCATATACATCAAGAGCTCCAGAGTCATTAACTAGGAACAGATATTTATGCTCGGATCTCTCATTTCTCCACCCACTCGGCTTCCCTGTCCATAGAGTTCTAAAAGGATTATCTGGTGGAAAACCTTCATATACGCGAAGAACTGGTTGATTGGACTCTAAGTCATCTTTAGCAAGAGACAGAAAATGATGAGAGGTATCTGTCACTAGATATTCGCCAGGAAATAATACTTCCTTACTACGAAGCTGTCTTTTTTCCCTTTTTTTCTTTGTGATTGGGTTGATTGAGCTCCATAAAATAATAACCTCCCCATCTCCATTTTTGTAGCACACGCAAAGTGCACCATCATCTTTGACCTCAATCCATGTGAGGTAATCAACTCGAGTAGAAAAATTATATAAAAGTGTTTCACTCACTAAAAAAGAGGCCTTATTAAGTTCTGAAAGGATATTAATATAGGAGCTGTACAATGGGTTATTAGTCTCAACAGGGCTAGGTGTCCGAGAGGATAACGCATTAGCACTGTTAAGCCATCCTACCTCATTTGTACAACGAATCTGAAGTGTACCCTTTTGATATAAACAGTAAAGGTGGGAATCCTTTGGAATGCTTTTATGAACTTTTTTTCCTTCCGCCCAAATCACCTTATTGATTCCACTAGTTTCGTCTTCTTTTTGCACTACTTTGAGAAAACCAAATTCTTTTCCTCTTAAATCATGAGAGATCAATGCCTCAAACTCTCTATCTGGTGAGGTTAAGACATCGCTGGTACTCAATATTTCCCCATCTCTTAATATGTTTCTTACCATCTTACAATTGTTTTAAGTGCTGGACCAGCGTCCAATATGGTTAATAAGCTCAATATTGAGCAGTAAATATTAGCAAAACTTCACTTCAGAAAACCTCTATGAAGTATGCTGTTTATTCTCGGAAATAAAGGTATAGTCACACAAGTACCACTTTGCGTCAAAATGGTGCCACTTTGCGTCAAAAAGAGAGAATTAGGGACTTTTCAGCCCTAGAGAATGGATAAAGAATCACTAAACCTCCGAAGGAAGCCTACCAAATCGTTTTTTGTAGTTTCTGGAGAAAGAACGTACACTACTGTAGCCTACCTTATGCGCTAATTCACTTATGGTATTCCTGCTACGAGTTTCTAACAACTGCCGTGCCTTTTGCAAGCGTGCCTCCTGGATATACTGCCCAGGCGATAGTCCAGTTAATGCTTTGAGTTTGCGAAGTAGAGAAGACTTGCTCATCGTAAATTGATTCGCGATCAGGGGGACGTCAAGTAGATCATTAGACAAATTGTCTTTGATGAATTGCTCAAATCGGATGAGCCACTCTTGATCCTCTGCGGCGTATAATACCGTTGGAAGGGGAACATCTGAACCATCTTGGAGCTGCATGGGGCGTCGATTTGCTCGATTGGCAATGAGGTTCTCAATCCGGGTTATTAACTCTTGCTCATGGAATGGCTTGACCAGATAATCGTCGACGCCGATCCGCAGCGCGGTAAGCTTACTAGCTAGGTCGGCTCTAGCCGTAAGCAGGATCATAGGAAGGTGCCGCGTAGCATCTTGTGACTTCAGTCGATTCAGCAACTGGTAACCATCCATAACCGGCATCATCAAGTCACTGAGGATCAAATGAAAATCAGTGGAGCGGGATAAAACCTCTAGCGCTTCTTGCCCATTTTGTGCCGTCCTTATTTCGTATTGGTCCTCTAAGAGCAGTTGGATGTACATCTGCAGTTCCGGATTATCCTCAACCAGCAGTAGGCGTTTCTTAGGAGCTGCTGATGGAGTAGGATGCTCTACTCCTGCGCCCGTTTTCTCAGCAAATAAGCCAATGTGTTCATTCGAGCTAAGGTATTCATCTGTATCAGAATGCTGAATGGGTATTACTTCTTTTTCCTGGACTTGAAAATATAAGGAAAAAGTAGTCCCCTTCCCCACTTGACTTTGCACGGTGATTTCGCCGCCCATCAACTCCGTGTATTCTTTACAAATGGCTAAACCAATGCCCGTGCCGCCGGTTATCATATCCTTCTCTAAGCTACTTTGAAAAAAGCGATCAAAAACCCGCCGTTGATCTTCGGCAGGAATCCCGCTGCCGGTATCACTAACTCGAATGTGTAGCGCCTGCTCTTTAAGTTCGACTATTGCCTCCACTCGACCACCTTTAGGTGTAAATTTAAAAGCATTGGAAAGCAGATTATAGATGATTTGTCTGCATTTTTCTTGATCCATTAAAACCTGCTGTGTGGGCAGATCAACTTGGTATACGTAATGCATAGCCTTGAAGCTTGCTAAAGATTCAAATTGACTCAAATGGGGTTGAAAAAATGTGTTCAAGTCTGTAGGTTGCTTATTCAATTGCAACTGACCAGCAGATAACTTTTGCAGATCTAAAATCTCATCAATAAGGCGCTCTAATTGTCTACCATTTCGGCGGGCAAGCGCTATTAATTTTCGTTGTTTATCATCGGCAAGCTCATTATCTTTTAGGTTTTGTAAAGGCCCCATAATCAAGGTCAATGGCGTCCGTAATTCGTGGCTGACATTGGTAAAAAACCTGGACTTTGCCTGCTCTACCTTTTGAAGCTGTAGCGCTTGTTCCTTCACTTTTTGGAGTATCGCCTGCTGACGTAAATAACTAAAAATGGCTACGCCAAACATCGCAAGCGTGAGCAAAACTACTCCAACTAGTAAATAACGAATCTGTCTGTCTTGCCGGATCGTTTCTTCCTGCTGGGCAAGCAATAGGGTCCTTTGCTCATCCTCATATTGTGCATCAATCTCTACGATTTTTTCGCGCTGCTGCTGTTCTAAAAACAGCTCTTCCTGAGAAAAGCCTTTCACCGCAAAAAGGAAAGCGGAATCTATCTCTCCCTTAATTTTATAAAGCGCAGCTTTTGCCCGATAAGCCTGAGATAGCGTATAATTTTTTTCTTGTCCACTAGCGATTGCCTCGTAGCAAGCTGCAATCGTAGAATCAACATATAAATTAGCGTCGCTCCTTTGTATATAGGTGGTATAAATACCAGCGATCTCAAAGTAGAGTTTACTTAGGGCATTGTAGTCTTTGAGTACTTTGGCTATCGCGACCGCCTGTTTAAAAGGTTCGATAGCTTGTAAAGCGTTTTCCTGTTTGGTCGCATATCCAAGCAAAGTAGAAACGTCAAGTTGGTTTTTTAAATCAGCAGAGGTGTCCATTTTCTCAAGTGCAAGCTGGGTGAAATATTGGGCCGAATCAGGAAACCCAAACTCATGATGCCAATAAGCCTGACGAATAATGAGGTGGTTATTCAAAGGTTTCAACTGGTACGATGCTATGACCTGCTTCGCTTTCTCTAATTGGTCTTTGGCATCTTCTTCTCTTTGAATTTTCTGGTATAATGTGGCAAGCTCCAAGCTAGATTCCACATAAATCTCCCACTGCTGTCCGACAACAGCTTGCTGCTGAAGCACTTTTAGCGCACGTACTGCCTCTACATCTCTATGGTCTTGCTGAAGAGCTTTGGCATTTAGTAAATCGAAGTACAAGCGCTGCTTGACCGATAATACTGGATCTGATTTGAGAAAACGCTGTATCTCTATTAATGCACTATCATTTCTATTGGAAGTAATGAATTGCTCTACTTCTCCAAATATTGTCAGTGCATCGTCTTGTGGTTGGTTTTGTGCGGTAGTAACAAAAGGGCTACACACACAAAAGATCAAGCACCAGAATTGCAATTGTATATATTGTCGCATGAAATATTGTGAAAGAATGAACAAGAGGGTTTAACTTTATCCTTTTATGAAATAGGGTGGTGCTAAAAAGACCACCAATGATACTGAAAAGAATCGTGCTTATAGAAATTTTAAAATAAAAAATGAGGAATACAAACCCTTTCTATTTCTATTTGAAGAGTGCTTTAATGGTTACCTTTTGTTGGATGACCTGTGGATGTCAAACGGAGGATTTACCCGCCGATAAACCTTCTACAACTGCCAATTCATTTATAGAAACGATTACTGATACCGAAGGTAATAGCTATCCGCTGGTAAAAATTGGCGATCAAGTATGGATGGCAGAAAACTTACGTTTGACAACAACGAATTGTACGGACTCTATTCAGATGCGTTTTACCAATGGTATCGAACGAGGTCCTGGTGTAAGCTTTTACGATGGTAAGGCTCGTTACGCCTACTACAACAATAATCCAGACTTAGGCTACGGGGTCATTTACAGCTACGGTGCTATTTTCCAATGTGACCTTTGCCCCTCTGGGTTTCGGCTACCTACTAAAGCAGATTTTGAACAACTCATTGCAAGCTTCAGTGATCCGGTCCAAGCTGGAAAGTCTTTACTAAGCACTGGAGAAAGTGGATTCAATGCAAAACCCGTAGGTAGAATCGATGACTATGGATCGGTATTGGCTGAGCAAATAGGATTCTGGTGGACAACAGATGCGGAAGACCATCCTACTAGAGTATCCGTTTACAATTTTGAGCTTTCTGCAAAAGGGGTTCTTAAAATAAAAGCACAAGATCCACGAGTGGGAAATTATGTTAGATGCATTAAGGATTGAGCTGACTCAAACTTAAATCCAGCAAAGCTGTTAAGCATACACAACAGTGTGCAATATGAAAACTTCGCATCTATTCTCCATTTCTTTTTTCTTGTTTACGCTCACGAATTGCCAAGCCCAACCCACCGCTAGTGAGGCCCTCTCTGAAGGCTACTACACTACAGGCAAGGCCGCCAGAGGTGGCTATGGCAAATACTACATGGGGCGCCAAATTGCTTACGTCATGGGGCACTTGGGTGCCGGCTGGCTAGAACGTGAAGAAAGAGAGCAAGAAGAGAATGTCAGCCAAGCGATTGACAATATGGAGCTACAAGGCGATGAAGTCGTAGCGGATATTGGCGCTGGATCTGGCTACTACAGCTTTCGTATTGCTAAACAGCTGCTCAAAGGGGAAGTGCTGGCCGTGGACCTACAACCTGAAATGTTGGACTTTATAAAGCTACGGATCAAAGAAGACCAGATCGGCAATGTAAAGCCGATTCAAGCCCAGGAAAACAGCCCCAATCTTAAAGAAAATAGTATCGATATGGCTTTTATGGTTGATGTTTACCATGAGCTAGCCTATCCTCGCGAGGTCATGGAGGAAATTGTAGCTGCCTTAAAACCCAATGGCAGATTCATCTTACTAGAATATCGGATGGAAGACCCTAGTGTACCCATCAAACGGCTGCATAAAATGTCCCTTCAACAAGCCATCAAGGAAATGAAAGCCGTAGGTCTGAAACTCCAAGAGAACAAAGACAACCTACCTTGGCAGCATTTTATGATTTTTGTGAAAGAGTGATTTACTCATAATCCGAACGAACAAAATGCGGTAGCACATCCAAGAAGGTATGCTTTGTCATCCCCCATAGGCTTCCGGGGTGTGCGTAGTTGTAGGTCCCTTGTTGGAGTCCCGTAGTCAAATATTGGCCATCGGGTTGTAAAATAGCTTCGTAGGAAGCCCCGTTTTCTTGCTGGCACAAAAACTTTAGATTGGGGTTTTTAACATCCATGAGTAGTGTTGTATCTACTAGTGTTGGATAAGGAGATTCGACTGGGTTCACAGGCTCTTTGGGTTGATGAAATTTATTTTTAATGGCTGGTTGAAGCTCCCATTCAAGTCCTTGCTGATCGTGGAATATAGCTCCTGCATGGTGGATGAGTTTTCCTTCAGGTAAGCGATTGCCTTGATTGCGCTGAAGATGCCAATCGGATTGCCCCATGAAATAAACGCTAATTCCTAGCGCGACAATGAAAAACCCAATCATGTATAAGATAATCTTCATAGTCGCTCTAATTAAAAGATGTGTATTAGATTAGGGCAAACGCACCAAAAAATCACCCTGCAATTTTTTATAATTCCTACTGAAAC
>JBELML010000006.1:77312-95316 GCA_042095835.1 Saprospiraceae bacterium | reverse complement strand
CAAAGTCCCTCAGTCTCCCTCTCCCAAAGTCCCCTAAGGTCGCTTCATCTCAGGGAAATAATCTACTACGGAGATTTTCATCTTCACATCTTCGTTGGGTCGGTCTCTACGATCCTTGCGTACTTTGGCAATTTTATCGATAACCTCGAATCCTTGGATGACCTGACCAAATACGGTATAGTTGGCATCCAATTGTGGCGTGCCGCCGATTTCAGCATATTTTTTGATTTGCTCCGCAGTATAGGTTTTACCAACCCGTGCGCCTGTAGCTTTTAGTGCTCCTTCGTTGACAGGACGACCGTGGACAATATAAAACTGAGAGCCTGATGAGCGTCTTTGCGGATTTACCTGGTCGCCCGTTCTGGCAGCGGCAAGTGCACCTTTCCTATGCACGAGAGAGTCAACAAACTCTCCAGGAATCGTGTATCCTGGTCCGCCCGATCCAAGTGGTGCGCCTGGCTGAGCATCCTTGGACTTAGGATCGCCGCCTTGAATCATAAAGCCATTGATCACTCTATGAAAAAGCAATCCATCAAAAAAGGCGTCCTCTGCAAGTTTGAGAAAATTGGCCTGGTGCTCTGGTGTGGCGTTATAGAGCTTGACCAGCATATCACCATAATCAGTTTCAATAAGTACCATACAATCTTCTGGGCCTTCTACGGTGACTCTATCGTAGGAAACAGATGCTTTGTCTCCTTTCATCGCCTTGAGGGTGACCAGATAATTTCCAGCACGTGGAAAACTGAAAGAGGGCTCTGTATCGGTACTTTTACCTAATTCACCGAAGGTCCACTCATAGCTTTCTGCATTGATAGATTGGTTCTTGAACTGCACTTCGGCAGGCGCTTTATTTGATCCAGCTATTATAAAAGCAGCCTTGGGAGCAGCACAAGAAAAAAGACTTGCGAATACAACAAAACACAATAAAAATATCCTCATGTTATTTTCCTTTTCTAATGGTCATTTTGATATCCTTAACCGGGCGGTCATATTGATCTTTTTGTTCTACAGCAATTTGATCTACGACCTCCATTCCACTAACTACTTCACCAAAAACGGTATAGAGATTGTCTAATTGCGGTGTGCCACCTATCTCCTTGTAGAGTTGTCTTTGTGCCTCACTATATTGGATGTTTTGTCTTTGCTCTATTTGGTCAAGCATAGCATCTGTAACGCTACTGCCATGTACAATATAAAACTGTGATCCAGATGATGCTTTTTCGGGATTACCATCTCTAGCAGCAGCTAAGCTGCCTCTGAAGTGTGGCGAACCAATTTCAGCATCTACTCGATATCCAGGACCGCCGCCACCAAGTCGCTGACCTGGTTGTGCCTCCTTAGAGTCAGGATCTCCTCCCTGAATCATAAAACCTGAGATAATCCGATGAAAGAGTAAATCATCATAGTAGCTTTCCTCTACCAGCTTTAAAAAGTTTTCTTTATGCTTTGGTGTAGAGTCATAAAGCAATACCGTCATATCGCCGTATTCGGTCGAAATGGTTACATAAGAGGAATCATCGCAGCTACTCAATACAAAAAAGCAGCAGACTAAGATGCCCCATAGGAAGCTATTCTTCTTCATAATACATAGATTTTAAAGCGGCATCAGAAATATACTCATGCTCCGCCTGTAAGTCTTTGAAATAAATGATAATGAGTTCTTTTAATAGTTGTTCTTGATTTTCAAGGCCTTTGGCACTGATCTTTTTGAGTTGCTCAAAATGAGGCCAACCGTCTTGGTCTCTACCTTTAAAACGATAATAACCTTTTATAGATAGTAGCCGACACACCGCGATATGCATCAGGTCTTGTTTTTCCTCTTTGGTGAAACTCTTTTTCCATTTGCCCAGCTCCTGCAATCCAATCAGGAAGAGTAAGCCATTTAAATCGGGCAACTCAGCAGTCTTCATTTGCTCTTTTATATAGTGCCGAGTCCTCAACCAATCAAAATCAAATTTCCAATCCTCCATCTCCTCCAATTTTTATGGTCAAATATCATAAAATCTAATGAATTTGCCCTAGTCCTTTCCATCTTGGTTTCGAATTGTTTCTCTTTCTTGAAATATAGATGCTATGTAAACAATGTACCATAGACTTTTATTACATTTTTTAGGGTACTTAAAATATTCATTGAACAATAGTTTCAGTGATTTTTTGTAATGTTCTTGATTAATCCTATCTTGTCGTGTTATTTTTTACTAATTAAGTCCATCCTCGACGAATAAGAAACCACCTTCAGCCTATCAAGGTACACTAAGTTAGTTTTTAAGCCTATATTTTAACCATTCTAAAGTCCCTTTGGAGTTTGACCAAACCCAGATTAGGAGTCCCCACCCAAACCTTGTAGTAGAACCCTTTCCTGGAATCCAGTAAAAATATTTCCTCTATATCAAAAAAAGAACGCGATGTCTGAATGTAAAACTTAACTCTGTACTAGAGTTTTTATAAATGTATTTTTTTTAAACATTACGTAATGACAATGTATCGACTGAAATTCAAATCTGAAGCCTTCACAATTGAGATGGAAGGGCCAGACCAATCTATTATTGAAGAAAAATTAAATAAATTAATTAACCTAAGTAACCAAATTGTATCGAATAAAGTGGCTACCAAAAGCCTACAATCAGCTTCTTCTTACTTAAACTCTATAGAAGACTTTGATGAGGAAGAAATAGAGGTAATCGACGGTCGAGTAGACCCTGATCGGATCGCAGATATCATTCGCAACTCCAAGCGTATTCAGGCGATCCAGAATAAAATCCTCAATAAAAGTAATCAGTTATTCCGCATCCTTTTGATCTTGCATTATGCCACCGCTATTTATGGAAATAGAGGGTATTCTACTGGATTGATGGAAGAAGTGACGGCCTCTTTAGGCAAGCGATTGCGCAAATCTAATATTGCTGCTCAGATCAAATTGAATGGTTCTTATTTTGTGTCGGATCGCGATCCAGGTAAAGGGGTGACAGCACTTTATCTATTGACCGATGAAGGTCGCGAAAGTTTGGAAGCAAAGTTAAATTCTTAGAATTATCAACTTTTTAGTAACGGACAAAGAATAAGTATCGCATTTTGATCGAGAAGGTTTTGTGCCAAGACAAGGCAAAAAACGTAGCTAATGCAGGGCATTAGCGAGGCTTTTTAACGCAGTATTTGGTGCAAAAGATTCCATCAAAATCGAAAAGTTATTTTTTGACTGTTACTTAACTTCATAAAATATTATTTGAAGATGCTGCACTCCTTTTACCAAGTGTAGCATCTCCACTTATCTATTCTTCTCTTTCCAAGCGTTCTATCAGACGAGCTGAAATTCCTAGAAAGTCCGTCTCGGTAATGACGCCCACCAATTCATTGTTCTGTGTTACAGGCAAGCAACCGATATTATTTTTACGCATAATCCGCATAGCTTCGGTTATGGTTGTTTTTGGATTGACGGTGATCGGATCTTTGATCATCAAATCTTTCACAAGTACTTGTGAGGGTTTCCCTTCTTCTGGTCTTGGCTTGGAGAAATGCCGTAATAATAATCTGGAGGTGATTAAGCCCACCAATTTGCCCTTTTTATCCTCAACAGGTAAATAGCGAATCAAACGCCAATCCATCAAATGCGTCACCAATTCGATAGGATCATCTTTTTGAGCGGTGAATAAATCCGTCTGCATAAACTCTTCTACTTTAAGTAGCGAAGGTTCATACTCTTCGAGGTCCGAAAGCTCAGGGATTTTCCATTCATGGATGGGGATATTGGCTTCCTGGTTCATCAAGATGCTATTGGTCAATACACTTAGGGCCTCATCGTTGCTCGTTTCATTTTTGAGTTTAGTATAGGCTTTGATTTGCCAAGTTGCACCGTTTTTATGTTTTTTAGCGCGCTCTTCTATGAGCCCGAGATAAGTGTCTATTTCAGTACTATCAACATTTTGAGCTGCTAAACCTTCTCTGGCTAAAGGCAAAATTTCTTCCTTGACCAGATCACAAGCCGAGATCTTTTTGTCTTTAAACCAAGTGAATTTGGAGTCGATACCAAACTGGGCTGCTTTACCAAAATTATCTCTTACATCTTCCCAATTGATACTTTTTCGGATATCGTCATGGTGCTTGGCATAGCCCACCATAGCACCCAGCCAAAGGGCAGCGTTCGCCATTTCGTCCCTGGTAGTAGGCCCAGCTGGCAAGACTCTGTTCTCTATCCTCAGGTGAGGCATACCATTATCACTGATGCCATAGCAGGGTCTATTCCAGCGGTAAACCGTAGAATTATGAACCTGTAGGGCCTTGAGTTTAGGCACCTTTTGGGCTTTGATGGCCTCTAAGGCATCTTCTTCAATAATAGAACTCAAAAGTATCCGGAAGCGAGCGATGTCCTCCTTATAAATTTCCATGATGGATTTGTCGAGCCAGCCCGTTCCAAAGCTTACTCTAGGACTGCGCTCGCGCATATGCTCTTGGGTGGTGCGTATATCAATGGCTTGCTGGAAAAGGGCGATTCGGCTCTCATGCCACAATCGGCGACCAAAGACAATCGGAGAATTGGCAGCTATGGCCATTATCGGAGCTGCTAAGGTCTGTGCGATATTATAGAGCGGTACAAACTCATTGGGTTTCACCTGAAGGTGGACCTGGAAGCTGGTATTACAAGCCTCCAGCAAAGGAGAGTCGTGTTTAACTAATAATTCATCGATACCTCGAAGTCGCAACTCAAAAGAATTCCCAATGAGTTCCTCATTGATGGCATCCATTAATATTTTGTAGCGCTTCCTTGGTGTAAGGTTGTGCAACTCCAAGTCATATTTCCTTAAGGTCGGCAGAATGCCCGTCAAGACAGGTTTGGATTTCAGTTTGACTAAAGCTTTGCGAATGATATCCATTTTATCATTCAAAGAAGCTTCCATCTGGGAAAGACAATTTTTCTCAAACACCAGAGGTTCTAGGTTGATCTCTAAGTTGAATCGGGCCAATTCTGTGTCGATCCAATCGTATTGTTCGAGTTGTTCCAGCGCTTTCATGGCAATGGGGCTCGGTTTAAAGGTACGTGCATTGACCAGTGTCATCTCTTGTTCAGCACCAATCCTAATGGTATCTTTCTCAAACCAGTCATGCTCTAGCATATAATCCAAGGCATGGACGTCTTTGATCAGGTGATTGACGAACTTGTGCATGCTTTTGCCATCTTTAATGGCACTCACTTTTTGTTCTCCCATGAATTATTCGAATTAAGAGCATATTTAAAAATTTATCCTTCGGGCTAAAATATGCCCTTTTGCTTCTAGAATTCGTTAAAAATGCTCGTAATAGCTAGGCTATTACTGTGCTTTTTGCCTTTCCTAGAGACAAAATCATCAAATTTTACCTCCAAAAACAAAATTTAAACATACTCTAAAGTATAAAGTAGTTGTAAAGCTTACAAACTACTAAAATATACCTACTCCATAAAATAAAAAATTGATATTTACATTGAATGGATGAACTAGCTTTGAAAAAGTCTCTATGCTTGGTTAAATAAAAAATTGCGGCGCTAGAAAAATAGCTGCATTAATTAGAATTGCTATGTATCAGAAAATACTCAAGGGTTTCCTGGCTTTTATACTGGTGATGAGCTGCCGAGGCGATAACGGTGTGACCCTCTTTGAGATGGTTTATCCCAATATTACCTTCGATATGCCCGCTGGACTTGCGGGGAATCTCCCACGTGCTTTTAGCTTGGATGATCTACGCACAAATTTCGAGGCGTATATCATTGAAAATAATATCGATACCGCTTTTATTGACCGCATTGAGCCTACGGCTGCGACCCTCATAGCATTAGATGATGTGCGCTTTGATTTTCTATCGGAAATATCTGTGCGGATTTGCGACGCTGGTTCTGCTACTTGCACAGTCAGGGATGAGGTGTTCTATATCGACAACCTTTTTAATGATCGACCACGCAGCGAGTTGCGTTTGCTGCCAAGTCTCATTAATGCCAAAAGGCAACTTACTCAGCGTAGATTTAAACTAGAGGTGTGGTTTCGTTTTGTTGGAGTGTCGCCATCTGTTATTCCTATTCGGCTTGATATGCAGTTTAATGCAGTTGAAAACCGATAAACCTATTGCAGCCATTTTCAAAGCTTGTTGGCAACTCCCAGTTGCCAACCTACCCCTTTTAGGGATGATCTGCCTCTTGACCACTTGTCATAAGGCGGAAGTCAGCACTACCAAAGCTTTCTATCATTGGCAGACCGAGGTAGACTTGGACAGCACTCAACAAGCGAGGTTGGTACGATTAGGCATTGAAAAGCTCTACCTCAAATGTTTTGATGTGGATTGGGACGAGGGGCAAGCTGATTTGATACCTGTTGCAAAAGCGCGCATCGATTCCACTACATTAAAGCCACTTCAAGAAATTGTTCCTTGTATTTTCATAACCAATCGTAGTTTTCAAAAGGCCACTTCCGCTTCTTTGGAGCAACTTCCTGTCCGAGTAGCCAGCTTATTGGATGCCTTAATCGAAGGGTTTCCAGCGGAGATGCCAGTCAAAGAGATTCAAATCGATTGCGACTGGTCTGGAAGTACACGTGCAGCTTATTTTTCCTTCTTGAAAGTACTGAAGTCTTTGTATGCGGAGCGTACTATCCAAATCTCTACGACTATACGCCTACACCAATGGGCAGACCCACAAAATACAGGAGTACCGCCCGTTGATCGTGGTATGCTGATGTTTTATAACAATGGTACTTTAACGAGTTGGGAAGAAAATAACTCCATTCTAAATCTGCCAGCAGCACTGCCTTATTTAGCCAAAGCTAGGCCCAGCTATCCTTTGCCTTTAGATTGGGCATTGCCTGTTTTTAGTTGGGGAGTCGTATTTCGGGATGGATCCTTGGTGCATTTGGTGAATGACCTCTTACCGGCAGCTACCGGAGACACTAGCCTTTTTCAGCCGATTAGGGCGAATCTTTTCCAATTGAAGAAAAATAGCTACCTGGGAGGATACTATTTGTATAAAGATGATCTCCTCCGATTAGAATCTGTAGATGCGGCGGCACTGCAAGAGGCAAAGGCTTTGCTCCAGGAAAAATTACCAAAAAAGATAAGTACTTTTGCCTTATATCATATCGATGCTGCACTAGTGAAAAGTTTTAGCGATGAAGAACTGGAAAATATATTGGATTGGCCTTAGTATCTTATGCTTGCCCCTGGTACTCCAGTCGGAATGCGGTCCGCCATCCAAACCTTTTTTGGAAAGCTACTCTTTCTTACAACCTGCCATTGTTGATCCCAATGCTCCCGGGGCTTCTTACTTTTTAGATTTTGATGTACTCTTGGATGAATATGGCCGTCAAGCTCGTAATCAGGTAGAAGAAAATATTGCAGAATGGCAAGACCGCTACTGCGATGTAGCCAGCCAAAACATGATTTATCAGCTGATTTACCAAACGCCCATTTATGATCTAAGAGAACTCCTCAGTAGCATACGATCCAAACAATCGCCCCTGCCACTCAACCTGCGCTCCAATACATTTGCAGCCTATCTCAAACGTAATCGCTGCGAAGAAATGGCCGAATATCTGATTTTTGCCAAACGCTGCGAACCCTTTGTGACGGAGGTAGATGCCTGGGAACTCCGAACAGATAATGAAGATCAGATGCGGAAATTGATTAACGATGGGCAAGAGATATTTTTGACTCTTAAATCGCATTATATTCGACTTCGATACGCCTATCAGTTAATTCGTTTGGCGCATTATCTCAAAGATTATAAAGGCACTCTAGATCTCTACGATTATTTAATGCCCAAAATAGATAATGATCCTTCAATTTTAGAAAATTGGATATTAGGGCATAGAGCAGGAGCGCTGATGGCATTAGGACAAACTACCGAAGCCAACTACCTTTTTTCGGTTATTTTTGAGAAAAGCCACGGCAAAAGAGAATCCGCTTTTAACAGCTTCCGGATACGTACCCAGCAGGAGTGGAATAAGGTCCTTCTTTTATGTAAAGATGATAAAGAGAGAGCGACCATCTATGCTCTACGCGCCAATGCTCAAGACAGTAAGCCTTTAGATGATATGAAAGAAATCTATCGGCTCGCCCCTGAAAGCCCTCATCTGAATATTTTGCTGATCAAGGAATTGAAACGCCTGGAGAAGAACTTACTCGGCCTGGAATTTAATCCGAATAAGCGGCAAAATAAGCAGTTTTACAACATTCCTAAACCGGGCATTGGAGCTTATATCATTGAATTGCAGGAGTTCGTTCGCTACCATAATATGGCAAAGACTCAAAAGTATCAGGCATTATGGAAACTCGCGGAGGGCTACCTGGAAACACTGGCAGGAGACTATTATCAAGCGGTTCGATCATTTGCCGCAGCTAAATCTCTAACAAAATCTCCCGTACTGGAAGAGCAGCTCGAAGCCTTAAGTTTGGTGGCACAGGTGTCGGCTTATCGAGAAGTCAACGAAGAAGTCGAAACGAATATCGCCCGAATCAAACTCGATGATGAAACCTACCAACGCTTCCCAGACTTTAAGCGATTTATCGCCGATAAGATGACTTGGCTGTATGAGGAGTCAGGTGATGTCGGAAAATTGTATTTGCAGCAACACAATCTAGCCGACCTGAAGGCCAATCCCAACCTAGATGTGATCGATCAACTGATCGGTATTGCCGAAAAAGAATTGCCCAATCGTTTTGAGCGAGATATGATTCGTAAGGAAGATGGCTCGACCATTTTAAATGACCTAATAGATATCAAAGGGACCTACCTGATGGGTAGGGGAGAGCTGGTTGCTGCTTTGGAGGTGTATAAAAAAATGGACAGCGATTACTGGGAAGATTACGGCGTATTTAACCCTTTCGAAGAGCACCTCATCGATTGCATCAATTGTGATAATCAAGATTCTTTGACCCTGTATAGCAAACCCGCAATTGTAGAGCGTATCTTGAAGTACGAGTACGATGCCTTGGCCAATCGCGAGAATGGCGCCAGTTATTTCTATCGTATTGGTTTGGCTTATTACAATATGTCTTATTTCGGATATGCCTGGAAAGCAGGTGATTACTTCAGGAGTGGTACGAGTATCAGGAATCGCAGAAGGAGTAGCGAAGGCGTAGTACCTACCTGGCAATACGACTACGGGAATTTAGAGAATTTCAGTAATGAGAAGGCGCTGGAATACTTTGATAAAGTGATCCAATTAACTAATAATTCGGAGTTGGCAGCTTCTGCGGCCTTTATGGCTGCCAAGTGTGAGCAAAATCGATATTTTACTTACGGCGGCGAGCGCAGTTATACCTATTTCAGAATTTTAGCGGAGCGGTATACCGACACTCAATTCTATTTGAAGGCGGTGGAAGAATGTAAATATTTCAGGACCTTTCTCTCGAACTAATTCTACTAATGCGGATCAATACACTATTTTTTTGTTTAGCGTTTCTGATGGCAGCACCTCTCTGGTCGCAGGGCAGCCTATTGCCTTTGGGTAATCCGGCCTACCATACCCTACGCCGGATGGATGTATTATCAGAAAATCAAAGTGAAATTCATACTGCTTTAAGAGGATATTTAAGAGGTTCAATAGTAAGCTATACCAAAAGTCTTGATTCTACTTTTTCGGCTACCGCGCTTGATGAATTGGATTATCAATTTATCTTTTTAGACAATAATGATTGGTTGTTAGATTTTGATTTTCCGACCACTTTAGGTGGCCCCCGGATGACCAGCAAAGACCTACAAAACCAATTGCAAGGCGCTCCATATTGGCAGGAAAGTAAAAAGCCTTTCTTAAAACATTTCTATAAAACACCAGCGCATTTTTTTGAAGTCAATGAGCCGGGATTTAGCCTCAGGCTTAATCCTATGCTCAATTTACAGTATGGCAATTTGGTAGATGATCCTGCGCCTTATTTTCTCAATCAAAGAGGAATCGAGCTGAGGGGAAGTATTGATGATCGCATTCATTTTTATACGAATATTATAGAAAGCCAGGCACGTTTCCCGAATTATGCTAGTCGTTTTATCAATACCTACCGAGCTTTGCCAGGGAATGGCTTTTATAAAACCAATTTTGGGAGTGATATCCTCAATTTCAGCGACGGCTACGATTTTCTAAATAGCCAAGCTTATCTAGCTTTTAATGTCACGCCGCACGTAGGCGTACAATTTGGTAATGGAAGGCACTTTATCGGAGATGGTATACGATCCATGCTACTATCGGATTTTAGCAATAACTATCTATATCTACAATTGAATTGGAAGGTTTGGAAGCTACATTTTCAAAATATTTTTGCAGAGCTGAATTCTACCTCTGCACAAAATGTAACCGGGAATGGCCTGGTTCCTAAAAAGTACATGGCGGCGCATTACTTAAGCCTACAATTGCATAAGAATCTACAGTTTGGGCTGTTTGAGACCGTTATTTTTAGTCGGGAGAATCAGTTCGAGCTACAATATCTCAATCCAGTGATTCTGTACCGGACCATTGAACAAAGTGTAGGAAGTCCTGATAATGTGCTGATTGGCCTCAACCTCAAATGGAATGCCTGGAATAAATTTCAAGTCTATAGCCAGTTCATACTCGACGAGTTTAAGTTTAGTGAATTGGTGGTCAACCAAGATGGTTGGTGGGGAAATAAATACGGGTTTCAGTTGGGCATCTTTGCTCCAAATCTTGCAGGAGTAGACCATTTGGATGTACAAGTAGAGTACAATACTGCACGTCCTTACACGTATACGCATTTTGATAGTGTGGCCAATTATACACATTACAATATGCCACTCAGTCACCCATTGGGCGCCAATTTTAAGGAGACTATTGCGCTTGTGAAATACCAGCCCTTCCCAAGGTGGTATTTGGAGCTTCGCTATTCACATATCGACTATGGCGGCGATGTCAATGGGCTCAATTACGGCCGAGATTGGCGGCGTAGCTATAACTCTCGAATCCTTGAATATGGTAATGAAACAGGCCAGGGTCTGGCCACTAGCATAGATCTGTTACACTTTGATCTTTCCTTTAATTTAGCGCATAATGTTTTCCTGGACCTGCGCTATCTTTATCGCTCAGAAGCGAATACAGGCGAGCTGAATACACAGTATATTTCTACAGGGATTCGGGTGAATATGGCGCGGCGGTATGATGCTTTTTAGCAAGACTTTAGCTCAATTGATACAATTCCCTAAAGCGATTCCTCATGATTGAAGCGGGCATTCTCTCTCTACTGGAGTCCATGTTGACACCCTTTAAAAGAAAGGATTCTTTTTGAAAAAATCGAGACCATTTATTTTGACATAAATAGACAAGCTAAATACTTGTGTTCTTGTTAGTTTTAAGCAGAATTAATTGGGGCCTCTTATGGATGTGAATACTATACATTATTTAGAATACGAAGGCGTACATATTGCTGCTTTTATTGAGAGCAGAGATCAGAATGCACATTCAGAATATTTGCCATTAAATATTTTGTATTACGTTCAGCAAGGCCAGTTGAACATTGTAAGCGGAGAAAAAACCTTTGTCATCCCTGAAGGGAATTGCTGCCTGGTCAAAAAGTATAGTGAGCTTACTTATTATAAAACTTGGTCAGATGGGCAGGATAGTGCTGTTGTTTTTGCGATGGGACTCAAGGATGATTTTATACAAGAGGCCGTCAAAGAAATGGGCTATAAATTCCCTAAGCAACACATTCTAGATCCAGTAGTTGGCTTGGGCCAAAATGTAGTGCTCAAGGGCTTGTTCAATAGCTTAAAACTCTACGTTGAGGAGTATCAAGAAGCTGACAAAGCGCTGATGTATCTTAAAACGAAAGAAGCACTGATTGGCATCATTCAGACAAATCCCAAGTACCTCTCTCTTTTTTATGAAGTATCTAGACCAGTCAAAGCAGATTTGAGACTTTTTATGGATCACCATAGCTTGTCAGGCGCTACGCTGGAGGAGCTCGCTAGACTTTCTGGCAGGAGTTTGTCTACTTTTTATAGAGATTTTAAAAAGCTATTTCATACTTCTCCACATAAATGGTTGCTACAAAGTAGGCTCTCAAAAGCTAAAGATTTATTGCTCCACTCAAGTAAAAAGTCATCTGAGATTTATCTGGATCTAGGTTTTAAAGACCTTGGCCATTTCAGCCGCACCTTTAAACAGGAATTTGGCGTCCCTCCATCCGAAGTGGCTTCTTTAAAAGAATAAATTATGAGACATACCCTAAATTAACTCTAGCCCTTCAAATTTTTTCAACAAAATCTAAAAAGACTTTCTTGTGATGTTCAAGGTCCATATCGGGCGAAAGAGCTACCCGGGCGATATAATCTTTGTCCCCTTCTTTTGTTGTACCTTGAGTGGAGGTGGCAGGTATCGTCCAATAACATCCTTTTAACTGCCCATAACTTACACAGTGCTTACTTTCGTTCGGGATTTCTGTAATCATTGAGTTGATCAACTTATGATTCAAGGCCCTTTTATAGGATTCTCTTTCTTCATCGGTATTTCCTTTCGCAGGAAGATCCAACGAAAATACGGATGGAGTAAATCCTTGAGCCGCCAAAGCCTCTGAAACGAAATTTATCTTTGCTCCAGGTAAGGTCACTTTAATAAAGTTGACAAACTCACGTGTATTCTGATAAGCATCCTGAATTCTTTGATTCATGGAAGGCAATTGATTTGCCAATATCTCCAGTTGAAGACTGGTTGCCTCATTATCGCAGAGTCTCAAATGCAAGGCTATTTTTTCCATCAAATCTGCTGCCTTTTGACTAGCAACACTATAGCCAGCAGTACATTTTCCTCCGCTTGGAAATTTAGATCCGCTCACATAAGCAATGGTTCTTAATGAGGAGAGTATTCCCTTTTCTCCTAGGAAGTGTACGTTAGGACAAAAGGTTTGATCCAAAATAAAAACGGGATCAATCGCCGGTTGACCCTTTGGTGTTTTACGCACTTTAGTTAAAACATCTTTTAGGTTTATAAGATCTGGAACCTCTACTCTTGGGTTGGTGGGAATTTCAGCGATGATGTAGGGGACTGCATCCTGCTTTGCAATGTCCTCTAAAACAACATCAATACTTTGAACCATATCATTGCCATCGTCAACTGCCAAATCTACAATCTCCACATTTTCAATACTAGCCGCAACCCGTCGTGCCTGGTCATTGGTCCCACCATAGCAATTGGAAGGCACTACAATTTTGATGGCCTTTCCCTTATGATTGACGAGGGCATCGTGAATGAGCCCCATGACAATCGCATATTGCATCGAAAGCCCACTTGAAGCAACCAAGGCCTTTACCTTTGAGCCGGTGATTTCGCTTATCGCCTCCAAGACCAGCGTTTTATTAGCCTCGACATTAGCTGGCTTATTAGCACCCGCTGACATTCCTGTTAAATGTTGTAAGGCCACAAGGGTGTCAGCTGGCGTCATGGCAATGGATTCTCTACGCCTCACATGCTGAATCTCCGAGATATAAGGTTTGTTTTGATCCCCATTTATGGCGATAACACTTCCAAGCGGTGTATAAAGGCCGACGAAAAAGTCAATATTTGGATGGAGATTAAAGTTGTCTATTTCTTTTTGTTCTGTAATAAAAATAGTGCTGCCATTAAAGGCAGGAATACTTGACGTTTGCTCAACTTGTTTTAGCTCAAAATGATAACCATAAACGCGCTGGATTAATTCTGCATCAAAAAATGCGGGCAAGTCACCTTGATAGAGGATTTGGGTGCTCTTCCCCTCTAATACATTTTTTCTGAGCACAGCTAAAATAGGCATCGTCATTGACGAAAAACTGATTACATTTTCAGCTTTTAGATGATTTAAGTGAGCAAGTGTCCACTCTAAAATAGAGGATAATGGATGCCCTAAGCGAATATAATCGTAGGCAGTAGGCAAGTCATTGAGCGCAGATGTTTGAGTCGTATTGTCCTTATATAAGCGCTCAAAATGAGATAAAAATTGACTTTTAGCCAATTGTTCATTATAAATATCTAGTCGATGGGTTGTTAGATTCAGCCAGTCAGCAGGCCTATTTTCTAATACACCTTTGATGTAGTTTAGTATTTTACTTGCTTCCATATTTTTAGCCTTTTTTTTAAGGCAGATAATCTAAACAATAAGGCTTATTTAAAAGTTTTGAAGTCGTATTATACGAACCCACTATCGCGGAAACGCCATCCAAGGTAACCAATTCTTAGAGATCTTACTATTGCACTGATTCAACACTTTTTATCCTAATAAAAAAGCTTTATTAATTCATCTAGCCTTTGTCAGCTGTGCTTCTAGTACGCTAATATACATGGAATAAATACTGATACGCGGAATATACGAGCCACGAATCAATTGGCCCATAAACTCGGGTGAATTTTATAAACAAGGTCATTTTGACAAGAATAGACAAACGAGGGCGGGCTTATTAGTAGTATTTTGCTTTTGCAATAAATAATCACACTCATGAATTCCAAGGTAATTGCTTATGTGTTCCTGTTATTCCTATTTGCATCCATTGTATTGGCTGCAGACTTTTCGGACCCTGCATTAGAAACCATACCAGAAGCGTCAACTGAGCGCAGAGTAGAAATCAATAGTGCAGAAAATTTTGATAAAATGATGGTCGTCTTGATGCACAAGCGTTGTGTCAATTGCCATCCGAGTGATAACATTCCCAAACAAGGAGAAGATAGCCATCCCCACTACTTTGGTATGGCGCGTGGAGAAGGGAATTTGGGATACGAAGCCACCAATTGTAATACCTGCCATCAGGCCGAGAATAATGATTTTTCGGGTGTACCTGGAGCACCAGAGTGGAGTTTGGCTCCAGCAAGTATGAAATGGGAGGGCTTGTCTCGTACCGAGATTGCCCAATCTATGTTGGATCCTAGGAGGAATGGTGGAAGAACACCGCATGAAGTCATGGAGCATCTGACAGAACATGAGTTGGTACTATGGGCATGGACGCCGGGTATTGATGCCGCTGGTAATCCCAGAGAGCAACCCCCCGTACCAAAAGAGGAATACATTCAAGCAGTAAAGGAGTGGTTTGAGGCAGGAGCCATCATTCCAGAAAACTAATTTTAAAAAAATATCGCATCATGCAAATATCTTTTTCTATAAATGGACAAGCCCAGTCCATTGATATCGAAGATGGCAATACGCCCCTACTATGGGTGGTCAGAGATATCTTAAACTTGAAAGGCACGAAGTTTGGCTGTGGAAAATCAGCCTGCGGAGCTTGTACTTTACACATCGATGGAGAAGCAATTCGCTCTTGCTCCTATGCTGTAAAATTTGCGGAAGGCAAAAATATCCTTACCATCGAAGGGCTGGGTTCTTCTGAAGCCCCACATCCAGTACAACAGGCATGGATAGAAGAAGTCGTACCCCAATGCGGCTACTGCCAACCCGGATTCATGATGGCTGCAGCTGCCTTGATCGAAAAGATACCCAATCCGAGCGATGATGATATCGATAACAATATCGTCAACGTCTGTCGCTGTGGTACTTATGTACGTATGAGAAAGGCCATCCATCGCGCAGCTGAGTTATCTCAATCTTCTAACCAAACAAGCTAAAAGTATCATGAGTAAAAAGAAAAGGATATCACGTAGGAAATTCTTGGTTCGAGGCGGTCTGGGGACGATTGGTGTCTTAGCAGTCGGGACTTACGTTTTTAGAAATAGCCTAAGAAGATCTGGCCTTGAACTGGCTGAAAGTATCATTCCTCCTTATTCGGGTACGGGTACAAAAGCTAATCTATGGTTTGAAATTACCCAAAATAACACCATCGTCTTGCACTCTCCCAAAGTAGAGATGGGGCAAGGTACTTTTACGGGGCTCGCCCAACTAGCAGCAGATGAACTGGATGTAGATATGGACCAAATTCAAGTCATTGCTGCTGCTACAAATACTGGTGTAGTGGATGGACTTAGTACAGGTGGTAGTTTATCCATTGCTCAGCTTTGGTTACCACTCAGAGAGATGGCGGCTACTCTGCGTGAGATGCTCAAAATAGAGGCGGCCAGCAAAATGAATGCCGATGTTGCAAGCCTCACTACAAAAAGTGGCCTAGTGAGCAATGGAGACCAAACAATGACCTATGCAGAAATTGCCACAGGTGTTGAAGAATGGAAGCTTCCTAAAACACCCGACCTGAGACCAGTTAAGGAGTATAAGTTGATCGGAAAACCGATTAAGCGTATTGATCTGGAACCCAAAGTATTTGGGGATCCCATCTTCGGCATGGATGCAGAAATGCCAGATATTTTACATGCCTGCATCATTCGACCTGAGCATATCGGCGCTACGATCAAATCAGCAGATTTTAGTGCTGCGGAGAAGATGCCTGGAGTGAAAAAGGTGGTACAGACGGGGGATTGGCTAGGTGTTGTCGCAGACTCCTACCCGCAAGCTTTAGCAGCTAAAAGAAAAATAAAAGTAGATTGGGAGATTCCTAAAAAATGGACAGAGGCAGAAATTAGAGACTTGTTGAAAGTAGGAAATGGGAATAAAATGGTTACCCAAAAATCAGGTGCAGCCCTCGATCCTGATGAAGAGAACGTGGTGTCTATGGAGTTCAATAGTCCTTTGGGTGCCCATGCTCAACTAGAACCCAATGGTGCAGTGGCGAGTGTCAAGAATGGGGCAGCCACTATTATCCTCTCTACCCAAGTGATCGGCGTCACGCAAAGACAAGTTGCGGAAGCCCTGGATATTCCTAAAGAGCAGGTGAATGTCATACCTACCTATTTAGGTGGTGGTTTTGGTCGTAGGCTAAATACCAGCCACGCCGTTCAAGCGGCTATTCTATCAAGAGAAGTTGGCCAACCTGTAAAGTATTTCTTTACCAGAAAAGAAGAATTCCAAAACGATACCTTTAGACCTCCAACCCACCATATTGTCAGAGGAAAACTGAGTGACGATGGCTTATTGGAGGGCTTAGAGCATCATTATGCGAGTGGAGATGTAGCTATTAATTCGGTAATTATGCCGGAGATTCTGCACAAGGTACTAGGTACCGACGTAGGAGCAATGCGTGGGGGGAATATCATGTATGATAAAATACCGAAGCATCGAGCAGTGCAGTGGCATCAAACCTTACCTTTTGCAACCAGTTGGTGGCGCAGTCTAGGACTATTGGCCAATACCTTTGCTATTGAAAGTTTTGTGGATGAAATGGCGATCAAGGCAGGAAAAGATCCCGTAGCTTTCCGTTTAGATCAGATTAGTGATAAAGGGAACGGTAGCCGACTCAAGGCAGTCATCACTAAAGCGGGAGAATTCTACCAAGATACCGCTGCAAATGGTCGTGCAATGGGTTTTGCTGCCTCTATTGATGCAGGCGCTCCAGCCGCCCACGTAGCTGAGGTGTCGATCGTAGATAATCAGATCAAAGTACATAAAGTGACTTGTGTCTTTGACTGTGGTATTGCCGTGAATCCTGATCAGGTAAGGGCACAATGCGAGGGTTCTATAGTCATGGGCATCAGTGCCGCCATGCATGAAAAAATGACTATAAAAGATGGGCAATTGTATCCAACCATTTATGGTCCCTACGATATGGCATTGATGAGAAATGCACCAAGAGAAGTAGATATTATTTTGATCGAAGGAGCAGATATTCCATATCCGGTAGGGGAGCCTCCATTAGGACCGATCGCAGCGGCCATCGCCAACGCGGTACGACGACTAAGTGATCAACGGCTGACAGATTTACCCTTATCGTTAGCTTGATTTCAAATGGGTTAAGGGTTTAATATGCCTTTGGCATTGTGGGTTAAATCGTCGAGCAAAGCTCGCCTTTTGGGGTTAAAATGAACTAAGTTTAATCCCAAAAGGTAGCTCTACCGACGAAAGGCTCCTAGCTCTAATTTGCTATGTTAATGAGACCTGGTGCTTCAGCATCGTTGGTCGAATTAACCCCAGCGCAGCGCAGCGGATGTTGGGATGCTTTGCTAGGTGCTATGTCTTATGTATCAAGTCTTATGTGCTATGTAATTCACTCATTGACTTTTACGAAAGCATTGTACATCCCTTG